>NZ_JAMYOY010000007.1:0-233563 GCF_040320115.1 Mesorhizobium sp. M0802 | reverse complement strand
AGGTTCAAATCCTGTCCCCGCAACCAACATCAAAAACAGCCCGCTTCACGCGGGCTTTTTGCGTTCGGACCGTGATCGATGGCGACGACAGGCTATTCAACGATTGAGAGGGCAGCAAGGCTGGCGTGCTCGACTTTATTGACAGGTCCGCGAACCGGGGGGTGATGCCGCCTCGGCGCATTTCGCGAGAGCTATACGTCGAGCATTAGGAAGTTCGCCAACCCGTCATGGCAATCGATCTGCACGACAACAGCATGATTCGAGCCGCGGAGAGATCGTCGTGCGAAGGCGCGAACCGTTGATTTAAACAACCCGCGCCTTGCCGAAGCTTTTCGTCGCGGCCGCGTCAGCCAGCTCGCCGCAATGACGCCTGGAAGGCCAGCGAGGTCCAGCTGTTGCTCGAGGCGAGATGGCAATAGAGCAGCGCAAGCGCGCCGGATTTCCTGAGATCAAGAAACGCCTCGTCGCTCAATTTGTTGAAGGCCGGCTCGTCGATCACCTGAAAGTCGGTGAGGTTGAGGGTCTCGCCGCCCTCCAGCGTCACCTTGCTCTGCCGCGGCGCGAACAGGCCGTGCGCGTCGATCTTGTCGATCATGGCGCGAGTCGCATTGAAGTCGGTCTGGAACTGGCTGCAGAAGGCGAGCGCCTGCCTCGAGGCCTCGGCCGGCTCGTTGCCGTCGAAGAAGGGCGCGGTCTCGTCGCCGCCCTTGGACGAAGGCGTCTGCTCGACGACGCGTTCGCTGGCGCGGTCGATGCACAACGTCAGGCGGCCGGTCGTTTTCGATTCATCGGCCAGGATGAAGGGGTACCGGCGGACATAGGCGGGAATGTAATGCGGCTCCGCCCATTTGCCGTCGGCGCCGACGAACAGGTTCTGGTCCTGGCGCAGGCCGGTGATGATGACAGGCGCCTTGGCGTCGCCGATGAAAACGATCGGGTAGGAGCGCATTGCCGCCGGCATTTCCGAGGCGACGACGGGGATTGCGTGCGCGGTGCGGGCAAAGGAGAAATCGGCCCGCGCCGCCAGGCCGAGTGAGCCGTGCCGCAGCGGATTGAGCGCCTCGGGCTTTTTGTAGAACAGCGGCAGCGCATTGGCCGCCGTGCTTTCCGCCCCGTCCGTTTTCGCATCAGTCATCCCTGGCATTCTCCTCTTATGCGCTCCCGGTTTAGGCCAGCGGCGGCGAGGGCGCAACGCGCCGACGACTGATCTACCCCGACATTAGCGGGATAAATCTACATCGTTGTTCGATCGTGCTCTTTTCTACTTCTGGAGATCGAGCTCTATAGACAGCATGCCATCAAGCAGCGACATTGGCTGACGGGACAGACTCTCAAGACAGCCGTCTGAAAGACAGACGAACCAGGGCAGGCGCATGGCATCGATTTCGGATTTCGAGCAGGGGCAGAGCTTTTCCGTCGAAGCCGGCGGTCAGACGCTCACGTTGGAACTGAGCGCGGTGCAGCCCATGGCCAACAGCCCGCGCGACGGCGGTGGCTTCACGCTGCTGTTCAGGGGGCCGCGCGACGCGGCGCTGCCGCAGGCTATCTATCGGTTCACCGGCAAAAGCGGCGCCCATGAGATCTTCATCGTGCCGATCGCTGCCGATGCGGCGGGGCGGCTTTACGAGGCGGTATTCAACTGATTTTTTTCGACCGGATCGGCCACGGGGACGCTCCGGCCATCAGGGCGATTTGGCAGCGCGGCGGCTCGACATATGATCGACTATATCGAGATTGCGGACGTATTTGACGGAACGGCGTGTAGCGCACTGTGCGCGGAAATTCGGGCGGCCGTGGGCCGTCCGGCCGGCCTGCTGGGGCGTGCCGACCAGAAGATGGCATGGCCGGAGATCCGCAAGACCGTGCGCGCCGAGGTTTCGCAGGCCACTGAAGAGCGAGTGAGTGCCCTGTTGGCGCAGCAGAAGGCGGCTCTGGAGCGGCATTTCGGGCTGCTGCTCGGCCAGGTCGAGAAACCTCAGTTCCTTCGCTATCGGGAAGGCGATTTCTTTGTGCCGCACCAGGATGGCAACACGCCGCTCATTCACGACGAGTCGCGGTTCCGAAAGATCTCGGCGGTGATCTTTCTCAACCGTCAATCGGACACCCCTTCGCCAGAGAGCTATGCAGGCGGCTCGCTGGTCCTGCATGGGCCTTACAGCGGCCCGGACCTGCGCGTTGCCATGCCCGCATTGCCGGGCTCTCTCGTCGCCTTTCGTTCGGAAACGACGCATGAAGTCACCCCGGTCACGTGCAACGAACGTTTCACCATCGTATCCTGGTATCGCGGCGCGTGACGACCAACACGGCCCTTACGGCGAACGGATCATCAGGTCGTAGACGCCTTTGTCCTCGGCAACAGTGAAGCCGAGGCGTTTGTAGAGCCGCCGCGCTGGATTGTTCTTCTCGACATGGATCGAGACCGACTTGCCGGCGGCGGCGGCCTCATCGATGAGATCGGCGAGCAACGCACCGCCAGACCCCTTGCCGCGATGCGCCGGCAGGAAGGCGATATCTATGATGCAATGCTCGCTCGCCGAGCGCTCGATATACAGGCGACCGATATCTTGCCTTGCCTGCTCGATCACCAGCCAGTCGGCGTTGGGATAGTATTTCTGGTAATGCGCGTGCTGCGCTTGAAACTGCATGTCGAGGAACGCCGTTTTCTGCGCGTCGCTCCACGGCGTGACGGCAAGTTCTTCGGCGCGGGTCGAGGCGTAGAGCGCCGACAGGAACGACAGATCGGCGTCCGCCATCGGGCGGAACGTCAGATCAATCCGCGCCGCGCGCACCCAGCAAAATATAACGGGCCCGTTGTCCACAATCGGAAGCTGGATCATGGAGTGGCGCTTACGGACGCGCCGGATAGACGCCTTGCATGGCAATGATGAACGTCATCGCCAGATAGGGAGGCAGGTTGTTGTGAGGCAACGTACTGCCCGTTATGCTCAGTGCCTGGGGGTCCATCTGGACCAGATTTTGCGAAGTGTTGTTCTGATACAGCGTTCCGCCCCCCGACTTCCCCAGAACAACCGCATCGGTAAGAGTTCCCTGGGCGCCACTCTCGGTGGATATCGCGACAAAATGATTATGTTGCGGCATTTCCGTTTGCAGAAGGGTGACGGACGTTTCGCCACCCGTCTCGCCGAGAAACCGCTCCGACAAGCCATTGCCCTGTCCTTGCCCCATGGGCGCGGAGCCAGCCATATTCGGCAACGCGAAGGTCGACTTGCCGTCGCCGCCGTAAACTGTGCCCAGCAGCGAAAACAGCGCCGTATTCTGCGAGATTGGCAGGAGCTGGCCATCGCAGGTCGCCCACCCCCTCGGGGCGAAATCTCCGGCAAAAATTCGAATTTCGGCGACGAACGGATTGGTCATGGCAAGTCTCTAGCTTTGCTGGGGGAAGATGCCAAATAGCGAGATGATGAAACTGACGGCGAGGAACGGCACCATATTGTCGTGAGGCTGGCTGCCGCCGGCCGGCGAAATGGCTCCGGCGGCCATGTTGCCATCAGGTGCGATACCCACATAGGGCGTCAGCAGGCTCGATGTCGCCAGGACACCGCCGGACGGACCCGGATTCTTGGCGATATTCGACGAACCGGTCCAGGTATGGGAATGGTTCGGCATTTGTTGGGCTGAAACAGTGACGGATTCGACCCCGCCCAGTTCTCCGATGATATAGGTCTGGCTGACCAGCGGGCCCTTGCCAGCATGGACGGGGATGCGGGATGCGAGGTTGGGCAGGGCGAATGTTTCCTCCCCGTCGCCGCCATAGGTCGTACCGATCAGATTGAACAAGGTTTCGTTCTCGGAGATCGGCATCAACTGGCCTTGGCAGAACGCCCAGCCATTCGGAGGGAAATTGCCACCGAACATCCTGATCTCGCCGACAAAAGGTTGGCTCATCGAAGCGTCCTCTTAATTTCGCGACGGGAATATGCCTTGCAGGGCAATGATGAAATTCAAGACGAGATAGGGCGATCTGTTCTCATGCGGCTGGCCGCCACCGACGAAAGTGATGTTTTCCTTCGCCATAGCCACCGCGCTGCCAGGCGGCTGATAGATCGGGCTGGCGTTCGCCCCCAACAGCGCGCCGGATGGATTGTTGACGTTGCCGGCAGTGTTCGATGCGTTGACGAAATGGTTGTGTGTCGGCATTTCGCCGAGCGTGAGCGTGTGAAACTCTTCGCCGCCCTGGCCGCCGACAATTGCACCAATAGGGCCGCCCGTATGAACCGGCGCACGTCCCCTCATATCCGGAAGGGCAAAATTTGTCTGGCCGTTGCCGCCGTACCTGGTGCCAAGAAGTGAGAACAATGGCTGGTTCTGGTTAAGCGGCAACAACTGGCCGTTACAAAATGCCCAGCCGCGCGGTGCATAGTTCCAGGAAATGATCTTGACTTCACCTAAATAAGGCTCACTCATCCCCGTTCCCTCCGTTGGCCGCTTACTGTCTGAATTCTTGTATTATGCCTAAGTAAGACAACAAGTCGATATCAAATTCATAAAATATATTTCCTAGGACGAAATCCAAGGTTGCTGACTACGGTGTCGCGGCAGGCAGCAGTGGCAGCGGCTGGTTGAAGAACGTCCGGGTGTCCGTCAGTGCCGTTGCCCCGCCATTGACGGTTTCGATACCGGCCTCGCTCGCCTGCGGTACGTTGATCGTGCCGTCGGCGCCGCCGAGGCCGTCCGCGAGGAAGCGGATGGCATTGGCGTTGTTGACGTTGGTGATGGTGTTGGCATGAACGTCGGCATTGATGATAGCGCCGGCAAATGTGGCGGTGACCGTGATGCCGCGGCTGTCGGCATTGTCGCGAATGGTGTTGTTGGTGACCGTCGCGTGCACGGTGCCCGGCTGCACGAGCTGCGTGATCGAGACGCTGTCGCCACCGCTTATGCCGTTGACGCCGATGCTCTGGATAATGTTGTTGTCGATCAGCACCTTGGCGACGCCGAGGCTTTCATGCCCAACCCTGATGCCGTTGCCGGTTCGCGATCCCGTGGTTGCTACGCCTTGCGTACCGATGACGTTGTTGGCGATTGTGCCGTCAAGCGTCCGTGCGAGGTCGCCGCTGCTGAACACGTTGATGGCCGTCGAGTCGCTGTTGGTGACGGTGTTGTTCCGGACGGTGAAATTCAGATTGCCGCCCGTGCCGGCGCCGGAATTGCTGCTCTGGGTAAGGTTGATGCCGTTGTTCAGATTGTTGAATAGATTTCCCGTGGTCTCGCCGATGTGAGCGTTGACGGTGCCGTCATTGGCAATGACGAACAGACCGGTTCCAGGGATGACTCCCGGTCCGGGATAGGCGTTGTTGCCGGTGAAGGTTGCGCCGTCGACGGTCAGCGTCATCGTCGGCGCGCCGGCGACACCGGCGCCGTCCGCCTCGAAGATGAAGTCGCTGCCGGCATTGTTCGAGGCGCCGTTGTTCGAGAACGTGCCGCCGCTCACCACCAGGTTCGCCAACGTGCCGCCGGAATTGATGACCTGCACGTTATGGGTGAATGAGTTGGAGACCGTGAGGTTGGTGAACGTGGTGACGTGCGAGGCGTTGCCGGTAAGTTCGTTGAACAGGATTCCGGACTCGGTGTTGGCATCGGCATTGCTGTTCAGGGTCAGACCGTTGAGCACCACACCGTTGACGCGCAGGCCCTTTATGCCGTTGCCCGCATTGTCGCTGATAATCATGTTGCTCAGGCTGACATCCTGAGTGTCGGTCAGGCTGACGCCATCGCCGGTCGAGTTCTGGATCGTGCCGCCGCTGCCCCCCGTCGCGCCGGTGCCGGTCACCACCAGATTGCCGCTGGTGCCGGTGTTGTTGAGCACGATGCCGTTGGCTGCACCATTGGACGCAATGCTCCTGAACGTCACGTCGCCGGCGCCGATCGTCGTGTTGGCGACATTAAGCGCCGTGCCCGTGCCGGACGCGATGGTGTTGCCGGTGCCCTGCACCGTCACCGTGCCGCCGCCGGTGGCATTGAAACCGGCGCCGCTGGTGGTGGCGATGACCAGCCCGCCATTGGTGAAGTTGATCGTCGCACCGGTATTGTCGCTCAGGCTGACGCCAGCCGCCGTGGTCGAGGTGATCGACTTCGACGCGCCGGAGAAGGTGATGATGCCGGCGACATTGTCGTCCAGCAGGAGGCCGATCTGGCCCGCCGCATTATGCGTGATGTTGCCCGACAGGGTGATGTTGCCGGCGGTCAGGGCGCGATCCTGGATGTTGACCGCCTGGCCGGTGCTGCCGCTGGTGATCGCGCCGGCATAGGTGAAGGCCGCCGTGCCGCCGCTGTTGGCGGTGCCTAGGCCATCGCCGATACGGATCACGGCGCTTGTTCCGCCCACCAGCGCGCCGGTGCCGAGGTCGATCGCTCCCGAACCGGTGACGGTATCGAGGATGACGGCGCTGGTGCCGCCGGCGCCTTTGTTCGTGGAAGCGAAGGTCACGCCGCCCGCCGCGATGGCAACGCTGTCAAGGTTGACCGCGACGCCGCTGCCGGTCGAAATCGTGTTGCCCGAGCCGATAACGGTCACGGTGCCAGTACCGTTGCTCGTGGCGTTGAAGCCGGTGCCGGAGGTGGTGGTGATGGCTAGGCCGCCGCCGGTGAAGTTGACCGCGGTGTTGGTGTTCGCCGTCAGGTCGACGGCATTGTTGGCTCCGGTGGTCAGTATCTTGCTGGCGCCGGAGAAGTTGATCGTGCCGCCGGTGTTGGCGTTGACGAGGATCCCGTTGGCCACGCCGCCGGTGGCGCTGAGAGTGCCCGACAATGTCGTGGTGCCGGCGGTGCGGGTGGAGATGCTGACGACGTTTCCGGCCGTGGTCTTGGTGACCGAGCCGGCATAGCTGACATTGGCCGAGCCGCCGGTGACCAGGAAGGCCGCGCCGGTCGCGCCGCCGAGCGCACCGGAGCCGAGGCTGACAGTGCCGGCGCCGGTGACATTGGTCAGCGACACGTTGTTGGTTCCGCCGGTCGAATTGGTCGAGGTGAAATTGATGCCGGTGGTGGTGGCGATGCCGTTGAGGTTGACCGCCTGCGCGGAAGTGGAGCTCACCGTGCCGGTCGTCACATTGACCGTGCCGCCATTGATGGCGCTGAATCCGGTGGTGCCGTTGGTGACGATGTCGAGGTTTGCGAAGCTGACGGTCGAGGCCGTGGCGCCGTTGTTGATTGCGACTGCGGTGCCGGTCATCGGCGTCGTGGTGCCGAGATCGACCGTACCGGTGAAGCTCACCGTATTGGCCGCCGTCGCGCCGGAAATACTAATGCCGCTGGCAGCGCCATTGGCGATCACCGAGCCGGCGAAGGTGAAACTGCCGCCAGCGCGGGTCGAGATCGTGGCCGCCGCGCCCGACGTGCTGATGATAGAGCTGGCGCCGTCGAAGCTGATCACCGCGTTGCCGCCGGTCACCGAAAGGCCGCTGCCGCCCGATATGTCGACATTGGTACCGGCAATCGTGCCGCCAGCGCCCGACGCGCCACCGAAGGCGATGCCGGTTCCGGTCGCCGCCGTGGTGATGTTGACGTTGGTCAGCGTCGTCGTGCCGGTGGTGTTGTCGAGTTTGAAAGCAATGCCGGTGGCGCCGGTGCTGGTGACGTTGGTGATGGTGGTGTTGGACGCGTTCAGCCACACATCGCTGGCGTTGCCGGAGAAAGTAACGTTGTTGATCGTCGTGCTGTTTGACGGCGTGATCTCGATACCCTGCGTGGCGAAATTGCTGATGGTCATGTTGCTGATGACGGTATTCGCAGCACCCGCGCCATTGTCCTTGACGCCACGCGCGGCACCCGCCGGGCTGCCATTCAGGATGAAGCCGTCGATGATGTTGCCGCTGGCGCCGAGCGTGATGACATTGTTGCCGGCGCTCGTCGTCAGCGTCGCGGCGCCATTGGGCGTCTGGTCGATGATCGAGATGCTGTTGCTGGCGAGCTGGATGGTGGAGGGCACCGTCAGCGCCAGATTGATGTTGCCGTTGCCGAAGCCGCGCACCTGCTCGCCGGTGGCGAGAGCCAGCGTGTCGTTGCCATTGCTGCCTGCCGCGGTGATGGTGCCGCCATCGTTGACGAGAACCAGAATGTCCGTCGCCACGGCTGCTGCTTCGGCGGTGGCCAGCGTCGCGAGATTGTTCTGGTCGCGACCGCTGCCGTCACCGGTCGCGGACGCGCCGACGAAATAGACCTTGCCGACTCCGAAGCCCAGGCCGGGAGCCGACTGGAAGTTCACATCCTGGAAATTGTAGGTGCCGGCAACCGGCGCACTGGATGCGTCGATGCCTACATTGGCGCCGATGGTCGAGAGCTGGTCGGTCGCCGATTCGCCGTCGCCATAGGTGAAAGCGAGGTTGGTGGCGCTGTTGAGGAACACGCCGGTGTTGACGCCGGCAATGCTGGAGCTGGCGCCGCCGACAACGGCATCGCCGAGGCGTACCGTCTGGCCGCCAGTGGTGCCACGCAGGTCGACGCCTATCGAGGTGCCGGCGGCGGCGGCATTGGTGACATCGAAGTCATTGGCCGTCACCGCCGCATTGATGGTGGCACCGTTGAGGTCGAAGGCCACGCCCGTGGTGCTGTTCAGGCCGATGTCGAGATCGTTGAAGGACAGCGCCGCGCCAAGCGTGCCGGAAACATCGACACCACGCGTGGTGATGCCTTGCAGGTTGACCGTGCCGAGAATGATGGCCCCGCCGCCGGACGAGGCGATATTGGTCAGCGAGATGCCGGTTGCGGCGGCAGTGGCCGAAACACTGTCGAAATTCATGCCCGCAGCGCCAATCGTAACGCCATTGAGGTTCAACGCGGTGCCGCCGGCCGTCGTGGTGATGCTGTAGTCGCTGAGGAGCGCGCCGACGCTGACCGTGCCACCGCCGCTGGCGTTGAAGCCCGTGCCGGAGGTGGTGGTAATCACCAGGCCACCCGTATCGAAGTTGATCGTCGCGCCGGTGTTGGTCGTCAAGTCGACCGCCGTATTGGCGCCAGTGGTCAGCGTCTTCGTGCCACCGCTGAGAGTGATGGTCCCGCCGGAGTTGCCGTGGACATAGATACCATTGTCGAAACCGCCGGTGGCGCTGAGCGCGCCGGACAGTGTGACCGAACCGCCGGTGACGCCGGAGATGTCGACGATCTTGCCGGCGGTGGTCTTGGTGACGGAGCCGCCATAGCTGACGGTCGCAGCGCCGCCATTGACCAGGAATGCGACGCCCGAAGCGCCGCTCAATGCGCCGGATCCGAGGCTGACTGTTCCGGTGACATTGGCCAGGCCAACATTGTTGGTGCCGCCGCCCGACGAGGTCGAGTCAAGCGCAATGGTGGCGGCGACGTTGGTGAGGCTGATCGACTGACCGCTGGTCGAATTTACCGTCTGGGCTGCAGCGGAAGCGGTGATGCCCATCGTGCCGCCGGTGCCCACGATGGCCGTGCCGGTCGTGGTGTCGATGGTCACACCGCCGGTGAAGCTTGTCGTGCCGCCGCTCTGCGACAGGCCGACGCCGCTCGTCGTATCGATGTTGGCGAGGCCGGTGACGTTGACCGTGCCTGATACCACATGGATGCCGTCGCCGGCCGTGGCGGTGTTGTTGACCGTCACCGCGCCGAAGGTGAACGTACCGGTGTTGGCGCCGGTGACGTCTATGCCGAAGCTGCTGGTGCCGGTGATGGTGGTGGCGCCGCTGACCGTGACGGTGGCGTCAACGCCATTGAAGGCGATGCCGTTGACGCCACCGTAGGCGGTGATGCTGTCGAACTGGATATCGCCGGATACACCGGATAGCGTCAGGCCATAACCGCCGACGCCATTGGTGCTTGTGCCGGCGACGAAGGCGCCGCCGTCGACCTGGTCGATGCCGACAGTCGCTGGAACGGCATCGAAGGTTACACCGCTCACCCCAAAGCCGCCGGTTTCGCCATTGTTGCCCAGAAGCGTGATGTCGGAGAAGGCGCTGACCTTCATCAGCCCGGCGCCGACCGTGCCGTCAACCTTGGCAATGTCGCCGCCGGTTGCCGACAGGATCAGGTTCGACAGTGCGATCTGGCTGGCAGCGGCGCCGTCGGTAAGCGACAGGGCGCCACCGGTGCCGCCGGCGATCGTGGCGCGGCGCAGGATAAGATCGGTGATGTTGGTGCCGGAGATGCCAAGGCCCGCACCGGTGTTCTGCACGATGACATTTTCGATGCCGGCCTTGCCGGAGAAATCGATGGTGTTGCCGTTCGCGGTCGTCAGCGTCGCCAGCACGCTGTCAACATTGGACGCTGCCGTGATGACGGTCGAGGCATTGATGCCGCTGAAGCTGAAGTTGCCGCCGAGGCCGCCGCCGACGGCGCCCAGCGGCGCGGTATCGATGGAATCGCCGGCCTTGAGACCGATCAGGATCTGGCCATCGGCAAGGTTGAGCGTGTTGTTGCCGCCGCCATTCTGCTGAGCCTGCATCATGTCGATGAGGTTGCTGGTGCCGTTCTGCGACGTGTCGACAAGGATGACAACCGAGGCGCCCGACGCTTCCGCGCCGGCAATCGAGCCCGGATTGGCGGCGGTGCCGTCGCCGTCGCCTTCCTGATCGACATAATAGGTGGTCGGTCCCTGGGCCTCGGAGAGGTCGCCGATGAAGCCGCCATTTGCGCCGTCGACATCCTGGAAATTATAGGTGCCGCCGACCGGGAAAACGCCGGTGGAATTGAGGATGTCGATTGCCTTGACCGTCGACAGCTTGTCGACCGCGCTTTCGCCGTCGCCATAGATCAAGTTGATCGCCGTCGTCGGGGTGAACTGGAAGCCGATGCCGGGTCCGGCGCCGGCGCCGCCGATGGTGGAGGATGCGCCGGCCGTGTTCGGATCGCCGAGCTGGATGGTGCCGGTGCCGGTGGTGTTGGACAGGTTGACGGCGGTGGTGCCGGTCGAGGAAGCACTGGTGAGCGTGAAACCGCCAGTCGTGAAGATGCTGTTGACGACGGCATCGGCGAAGGTGATGCCGGTCGAATTGTCGCCGGGCATGGCGATGGTCAGGCTGGCGAAGTTTACCGTCGAGCCGAGCGTGCCGGAAATGTCGACGCCGGTCGAGGTGATGCCTTGCAGGTTCACCGTGCCGAGATTGAGCGTGCCGCCGCTGACATTGTTGAGCGAAACGCCAGTCGCCGCTCCATTGACCGAGATGGAGCTGAAATTGATGCCGCCGGCGCCGACCGTTGCGTTGTCGAGGTTGAGCGCGGTGCCTGTCGTCGTGGTTATCGAGTTGCCCGTGCCGCTGACGCTGACCGTGCCGGCGCCGAAAGTGCTGGCGGTGAAGCCGGCGCCGCTCGAGGTGGTGATGACCAGGCCGCCATTGGTGAAGTTGAGCGTGCCCATGCCCTGGGTCGGGCTGATGCTGGGCAACTTGACGATCGCGTCGTTGGTGCCGCTGCTGGTGTTGAAGATCTTCGACGCACCGGAGAAGGTGGCCGTCCCGTTAGACGATCCGTCAAACCGCACGCCGATGCCCGTGCCGGTATGATCGATCATGCTTGAAATATTGTAGACGCCGTTGGCGTTGCCGGTGAAGACGAAGGCCGCCGTACCAATGCCAGTTGCTGCCGTAGTCGAAACGACCGAACCGCTCATGTTGAGCTCGCTCCAGTCGGCCACGGCCTGCACGACCATGCCGGTGTCGACCTTGATCGAGCCGTTGTAGTTCAGCGTGGCGTGAATGAGGTCGTTACCGCCGCTGACGGCGATAGCCGCACCGGTGGTGCTTGTCGTCGCGCCGATGCTGGCGACGCCGCCATTGCCGCCAACGTTGATGATTCCTGCCTGCAGGCCGTTCGTGACAATGCCGGCTTCCCCACCGTCGATGGTCAGGGTGGAGCCGGCGACGTTGGCGATGTTTATGGTGCCCACTTGCGGGCCGCCGATATCGAACCCTCGGTAGCTGACGTCGAGATCGGTCGTGCCGGTGAAATTCACCGCACCGGCGCCGAGCAGGGCGTTCAGCGAGGCGCCCATGTAGCCGGTATCTTTCAGGCCGCCAATGTTGACGTCGCCCGCCAGATTGGACCCTGTCAGCAAGACGCCGGCAGCGTCCGATGTCGATACGGCCGAGACGCTGTCGAAGGTGACGCCGGCGGCGCCGACGTCGGCGAGGACAATGAACAGACCATTGCCGCCGGAGGCGATCTTGTTGCCGGTGCCGGAGACGCTGACGGTGCCGCCGAAGGCGGCGCCGAAGCCTTCTCCGGTCGTTGTCGTTATATCCAGGCCGCCATTGGTGAAGTTGATCGTGCCGTCCGTGTTGTCATACGGGACGATGGCGGAGAGGGGGCCCGTGTAGCCGATCTGTACAGCTGTCGTCGCGCCAGAGCTTATCTTCTTGCTGCTTCCCGAGAAGGTGACGGTCGCCGCCGTGCCGTTGGCGATGCCACCGATGAAGATCTGGCCGCCATCGGCTGCGTTGCCGTCGGTCAGATTGCCCGACAGCGTCACCGAGCCGCCGGTCAGTTCCTGGATCGAGACGGCGGCCCCGGTGCCGTTGCTGGCGATGGTGCCAGCATAGGAGATGATTGCATTGCCGCCGCTCTGATCGGCCGCCGAGCCGACATTGAAGGCTGTACCCGAACCGGTGTTGGTCAGCGTGCCGGTGCCGAGCGCGACCGTACCGGTCAGATGCTGCAGGTCGACACCGCTGCCGGAATTGAAGCTGGCGCTTGTCGAGGCGAAATTGATGTTGGCCGCAATGCCGTCGAGCGCCACCGCTCCCGCATTGGTGGCATTGATCGTTCCGGTCGTGACGTTGACCGAGCCGCCTCCGGTTGCAGTGAACGCCGTTGCGGCGTCCGTGGTGATGTCGACATCGGCGAAGGTGATTGTGGCGCCGGTGTTGTTGGTCAGCGATACGCCGCTGCCGCCGATCGTCGCCTTGTCCGTGAAGTTGACCAAGCCGCCGGTGCGGTTGGCGATTGCGATGCCGCCACCGGTCAGCGTGCCGGGCGTCGCGCTGTTGGGCAAGTTGCCGCGGGTGACCGTAATGTTGCCGTTGCCGCCGTCGACATCGAGCAGCGTGCCGGCAACGTTGATATTGTTGTTGATAATCGACAGGTTGCCGGTGAGGCCGTCGACGTTGAACGCCGTCTGGCCGGCAGCGACATTGCTGACGGTGACGCCTTCGACAACGGTGCCGCCGGAATTGTTGAAGCCACCCACGCTCTGGTCGATGACGAACACCGAGCCGCTGCCGCCGCTGTAGTCGAAGGCGGTGTTGCGCACCTGATTGCTGCCGAGCAGATGAAGGGTGTCGCCCGTGCTCTTGACCACGCCCTCATCGCCGGTGACATTGCCGCCGGTGGCGCCGAGATTGCCCTGCACATTGACCGGCTGGAACGTACCGGAGGTGAGGATGGAATTGCCGTTGCCGAAACCGGTGATCGACTGTCCCGAATCGAGCGTGAACGGCGTCGCGCTGAGATCGACGGTGCCGACAAAGGCGTAGGTCTGCGTGCCGACCATGGCATCGGCCTGCGCGGCCGTCACGGTGGTGACATCGGCGCTCAGCCCGTTCGTGCCCGCGTGAACAGTGCCGCCTGTCTGCGAGATCATGACGACCCCGCCGACAGTTACCGCCAGTTGGGCATCGCCGGTGAAGAAGACATCGTCGAAGTCGTAGTTGCCGAGCGCCGGATCCAGCCCGATCGTATTGACAGTGTAGCCGCCGGTTGCCGCGGTGATGAAGGATTCCAGCCCATCGGCGGAATTGCCGTCGCCGAAGGTGAAGTTGGCGTTGGCCGACGTGGCCGTGGTGCCGCCTGACGACAATTCGACACCGACGCCGACATTGTCGATCCTGGAGCCCTGCAGGAAGGTGATCGTCTTGTTGCCGGTCGTCGACGACAGGTCGATGCCGCGCGAGGTCAGGTCGCCGGTGCCGGTAATGCTGGTCAGCCCGAAATCGGCTGTCGTTGACGAGCCGCTGAAGTCAATGCCCGTCTGGTTCAGCCCTTCGCCGAGCAACACCGTCGTCGTACCGAAACTGACGTCGTTGTTTGTGCCGCTGAAGTTGATGCCCGCGCTGCCATCGGCAGAACCGATGACAACGATGGTGGGGCCAGAGAATGTGACTGACCCGGTATTCCCCCCAATATCGATGCCGTTGAGGCCCGGCGCACCGATTTCCGCATAGCCGAAGCTGACGGCGCCGGTGTTGCCGTTGAGCGCGATGCCATTGCCAAGCACCTGGCTGATGAGCACGTCGCCGCTGAAGCCGACCGTTGCCGTGCTGCCGCTGATCGAGATGCCGTCGCCGGTGGTGCTGCCGATCGTCGTCGGGCCGGTAACGCTGACGCTGCCGCTGACGCCCGAAAGGCTGACGCCGGTTGTGCCGCCGACGTGGCCGATGTTGGAGAGCGTGACACCGAGCCCGATATTCGACGCTGTAAAGGCGGATGTGGTGTTGTTGTTGACGGTACCGCCGTCGATCGAAAGCGAGCCGGTGCCAGTTGACGTGGCCTGGACGCCGCTGCCGCCATTGCTGGTCGCGTTGAGCGTCTGGAAGCTGGTGATGGCATTGCTGTTGATCAGCAAGCCGTCGCCGGCATTATCCGACACCGTCGTCGTGCCGGTGAAATTGTAGGTGCCGTCGCCCTGGATCGACAGCCCAGCGCCGCCATTACCGGTCGAGCTCAGATTGCTGCCGGAAACGTCGTTGGCGCCATCGAACAGCACGCCATTGAGGGCGGCCCCCGACACGGTCATGCCGGTCAGCACGACGCCGGTAACGCCGCTGCCATGGATGCCGTTGGCAGTACCGCCGGAGATGTTGAAGTCCTGGAGCGAGGTATTGTTGGCCAGCGTGACGACGTCGCCGCTGCCCGAAGCGGTCAGCGTTGCGGCACCGGCCGCATCCGAGATGGTGCTGCCGGGATCGACGTTGTCGCCGGTCACATTGATCGGCAGGCCGCCGAGCGAGAAGGTGCGGCCGTTGCCGAAAGAGGCCAGGGTCTGCCCCGCTTCGAGCGTAAAGCCGTCGGTGTCGTCGATGACACCGCGATTGACCAGCACGAAAATCGCGGTGCCGTCGGTATTGTTGTCGGCGTCGGTGATCGAAGCCAGGTCCGAAAGCGAGGTACCGTCGCCTGTGCCGCCTGCGGCGACAAAGATCAGCTGCGTCTGGTCGAACAGTTGCGGCCCGTTGAACGTCGTCGTGCCGAATGCGTATTGGCCCGAACCGGAATTGAGGCCGCGTGCGTCGAGCGAGGCGAGGTTGCCGCCGATCGAGCCGCCACCGAAGGTGAATTGGGCGTTGGCGGTGTCGGCTGGCGAGCCGGCAATGCCGAGCCGCACGCCGGTGCCGACATTGGCGATGGTGCCGCCATTGGTGATGATGATCGTGCCGCCGTTGGTCTGGACAAGGTCGATCCCGATGGACGTCGTGCCGCCGGTGCCGTTTATGTTCAGCGACTGCGCCGTGAAATTAGTCTGGCTGCCGGAGAAGTCGAGGCCGATGCCGGAGCCGAGCCCGGAGATGATGATGTTGCCGGCGATGACGGACGCATTGACGCCGGTAAACACCATGCCGTCGGTGCCGGGATCGGTGATGTTGATGTCGCCGAAGCGGATCGCGGCCGGCGAATCCGTGATCGCGATGGCCGGTCCGGTCGTGTTCGAGATCGTCGTCGCGCCGTTGACGGTGAAGCTGCCCGAAAGATTCTCGAGCACGACGCCCGATGCGCCGCCGGTCTGGGTGATCGAATCCAGCACGATATGGGCGGTGATCGGATCGATGAAGACACCGACGCCGTCGTCGCCGAGTGCCTTGTTGCCCGACACCTGGCCACCGGTGATGGTGATCGAGCCGGCGACCCCGGTGCCCTTCACGGTAATGCCGGCATCGTTGTTGTCGAGCGAGTTGAGGGTGGCGAAAGTGTAGGTGCCGTGGCCGGTTATATCCAGGCCGTCGTCGCCATTGCCCTGCAGCAGCGTCGTGCCGGTGAAGTTATAGGTGCCGTCGCCTTCGATGTGCAGTCCGTCGAGGCCGTTGCCGGTCGCGGTGAAGTTCGAGCCATTGACGCCGGTCGATGTACCGGTGAAGTCGGCGCCGTGGCCGCCGGTGCCGGTGACCGTGACGTTGGTCAACGTGGCGCCGGTGATGTTGTTGCCGAAGATGCCGTCCTTGCCGCCTGTGATGATGATGCCGCTCAGCGTGTTGCCGTTGGCGAGCGTCAGGACGTTGTTGGCGGGGTTGGTGCCCTGGAGGGTGCCGTTGGATCCGCCGAAATTGTAGGTGCCGATGCTGCCGTCGACGAGCCGCGCCTGGACGCCCCCGCCACCGCCGATGACGGTCTGGCCGTTGGCGAGCGTCACACCGGCTGTCGTAATGTTGCCCTTGCCGCCGAGCGCGACGACGACGCCGTTCGCGCCGGCGCCGGCGACCGCATTGTCGAGCGTGGTCGGGTCGCCGATCGTGCCGAGGCCGAGCGCGTCGTTGTCACCATCGGCAAAGAAGAACTGGCCGAATGCCGTGTTGGTGGCGGCATTGATCGCCACCCGCGTCGACGTGCCGGTAACTTTGTCCTGGCTCTCGATGCGAACGCCGATGTCGCCACGCACGCGCTCGTTGACGCGTTTGCGCAGGCCGGGGCTGACCGGATAGACCGGCTCGGCGCCGTCATCGGACGAAGACGAGCCCTTGTCGAAAGCGTTGAGCGGCACCGTCAGCCGGATGCTGCCGGCGAACTGGGTGTCATCGCGGTTGTCGTTGCGCACCTCGCCGGTGAAGGTCAGCGACGTGCCTTTGCCGATGACGTCGCCGATCGAATATTCCAGGCCGGCCTTGGCGCCGGTGATGCTGCCGTCGTCGCCGTCGGGATCGCCGAAATGGTAGGCGCCGACATCGAAACGCAGTGAATGGTTCTCGGGCAGGTTGAGCGGCACCTGAACGCCGACCTCGCCCTCGATGCCCCAGGCCGCGTAATCGCGGTGGGCGATGGCCGATATCTGCTCGATCAGTTGATGCCCGACCAGCGACAGGCTCGACTCTTGCCCGGCCGTGCTGCGGTCGCCGCTGATCGGCAGATAGACGTTTACGTGCGCATCGTATTTTGAGGTGATGGCCTCGAGGCCGAGCGTCGAGGCGACGAACTGGTGACTGTCCTGGTTCTGGATGTTGAGATAGGCGTAGCCGCCGATCATCAGATCCGGATTGACGATGCGGCGAACGCCGAGGCCGACGTCCTGGCCGAAGCCGTCGTCGAAATCGTATTTCGAGCGCACATCGAGAAAGAGAACGGATTCGAGGTTCTGCTTCAGCGGCAGGAAACCCTCGATCGCCGTGTTGCCGCCATTGTTGTTGGCGCCGATGATGGCGCGGACCTGCGGCTGCCACAGTCCGGTGTCGCCGGCATGGGCGGCTATGCCGGAAAGGGCAAGTGCCAGAGTGGACAGCGCAGTCGTCTTCCAGAGATGCCTGGAAAAACCTGACCGGCGATACTTGCTATTCGCCCGGAAGCTTCTTCCGTGCGTCGCCATGTCATTGATCTGCCGAGTTTTCTCGGTCGTCTCCATCCCTTGCGAACCCCGACGAGTACACGCTCCGTCGCTAATACTATCCGAATCCCAGTGTATAGCGAGCATGATTGTTTGCTTTACACGTACAAGATTTCAAAGTTGTTTATTGTGACAATTCAGCAACAGTAATTTAGCCCGAGCTCATGTACCGTATTGGCTTCCCCGCCAGGCTCGGCTGTTGTATCAACGCGCTCGGCGAAACCCTGACACGACGAGGATCGGGTGGCTTCATTGCTGAGAACCGTTTGTGGCCGGGCCGCCTGGGTCGGCGCGCTATGGCTGGTCGTGACGGCAGGGTCGGCGCTTGCCGAAGAGCCGAAGTCAACCACATCTGCCGAGACCAAGCCTGCAGAAGGCAATCCGTGGGCGCTAAACTGCGCCAGCGGATCGGCCGGCATCGAGCTTCAATGCCAGGTCTCCCAAAACCTTACCGAGGCCAAGACGGGGCAGCGCGTTCTTACCGTTACGGTTCGCCGCGACAACGGCAATGGCAACCTCGCCATGCTGCTGGCCTTGCCGCACGGGCTGTTCCTGCCTTCCGGCGCCTCGTACCAGATCGACCAGGGGCAGAAGACGACCATCGCCATCCAGACCAGCGACCAGAACGGCGCCTATGCCGCGACCCCTTTGTCGGCGGACCTCGTCAAGGCGATGAAATCGGGAACCAACCTGAACATCGGCATGGAGTCGGTGACGCGCAAGCCGGTGACCATTCCGGTCTCGCTTGCCGGATTCACTGCCGCGATCGACAAGCTTCAAGCGTTGAAATAGCCGGCCTATCTCGGCAGATGCGTAAGCATCAGCTTACGTTATGGACTGGCCGGGCTCACACGTGCTTGCGGCCGCCTGTCTCGCGGAACCAGCTGTCGGGGTAAGGATACCACCAGTCCTGGATCGCCGGTCTGTGGTCGATGATGACCATCTTGGAGCGTCGGAAGGCGTCGAGTCCCTGGCGTCCCAGCTCGCGGCCAAGGCCTGATGCCTTCCAGCCGCCGAAGGGCAAGGCGTCATTGTCGATCAGCGGGTTGTTGACCCAGACCATGCCGGCCTCGAGCCGCTCGGCCGCCTCATGCGCCTCGGCGAGGTCGGTGGTGAACACCGAGGCGCCGAGGCCGAACGGGCTGTCATTGGCAAGCCGGATCGCCTCGTCGAAATCCTTGACGCGGCAGATCGCGGCGACCGGTCCGAAACACTCTTCGCGCACGATCGCCATATCGGGGGTGACGCCGGTCAGGATCGTTGGCTCGTAGAACCAGCCAGTGTTGTGCGCCGGCGGAATGCGCCCGCCGGCAACGGCTATAGCGCCGTTGCTGATAGCATCATCGACCAGCCGCATCACTTTCGCCCGGGCGGCTTCGCTGACCAGCGGGCCGATCTCGGTCTTGTCCATGCCATTGCCGATGCGCAGCGCCCGCGTCTTCTCGGCGAACAGCTCGACGAAGCGATCGTGAACCGAGTCGACGACAAAGAAGCGTTCGGCCGAGGTGCAGACCTGGCCGGTCAGGTGGAAGGCGGCGGTGACGCTGCCGGCTGCCGCCACGTCGAGCGGCGCGTGCTCGCTGATGATCAGCGGATCGCTGCCGCCGGCTTCGATGACGCAAGGCTTCATGCGCTCGGCGCAGGCGACTGCCACGGCTTTGCCGGCGGCGACCGAGCCGGTGAAGGCGACAGCGTGGGTGCGCTCGGAGGCGATCAGCGCCTGCGCGGTGGCGGCCGTGCCAGGCAGGCAGGCGACCAGCCCTTCCGGCAGTGAACGGAACACCGTCATGTAGTCCAGCGTCGACAGCGTCGTCGCTTCGGCCGGCTTGATGACGCAGCCGTTGCCGGCGGCAAGCGAGGCCGCGACGGTCCAGCACATCAGCAGGATCGGGAAGTTGTAAGGCATGATGTGCACGGAGACGCCATACGGCTCGTAGCGCGCATACTGGAACGACCCGGCCTGCGTCGTACCGGCGATCTTGCCGGCGTCGTCGCGCGCCATCTCGGCATAGTAGCGGAAGATCGGCGCGCAATTGGCGATCTCGCCGATCGCTTCGGGATAGGGCTTGCCCATCTCGCGCACCATCAGCTCGGCGCAGCGCGTGAAGTCCGCCGCCTCGATGGCGTTGGCGACCGCATGCAGATGCTTTGCCCGGCTCTTGGCATCGAGCTGCTTCCAGGCGGCTTGTGCCGTGGTTGCGGCACACAGCACCGCATCGACCTCACCGTCCGTTGCGGCGGTGATCGAGCCGACGGTCTCCAGCGTCGCCGGATCGATCACCGGTTTTGCCGTGCCGGTCATCGGCCGGTAGTGCGGATTGACGAAGAAAGCCGGCCGTTCAGCGGAGAATTGCATGGTCGTCCTTTCAGGTCCGCTCAGCGGATCATGTAGACCTTCTTGATGGTCTCATGGACGGTGCAGACGCCTTTCCAATTCTGAGGAAAGAACGCCGCCGTGTCCGGCTCGATCTGGATGACCTCGCCCGATTCGTGCACATAGGTGCAGCGGCCCTCGAGGAAGTGGCAGAACTCGTCGCGGGTGACATGGCAGTGCCATTTGCCGGGGGTGCAGACCCACAGGCCGCATTCCGAACGGCCCTCCGGCCCCTTGTAGAGCAGCTTGCCCGAGGTGTGGGACACGCCCTCGATCATGGTCGGGATGACGCCCCAGTCGACGAGGTCGGTGATGGCAAGCGGGGATTCCATGATGGGCGTGGTCATGGCGATTTCCTTTAAAAAAGTGCTCAGCGGCACATGAAGGCCTTGGTCAGTGTTTGCGTGATGGTGGAGGTGCCGGCCCAGCCGGCGGGAAGAACACCAGCATGCCGGCCTCGACCGGGATCTCTTCGCCATTCTCGCGGACATAGGTCCCGCGGCCCGACAGGAAATGGCAGAACTCGTCGGCGGCAAAGGTAACCTTGCGGCTGCCTGGCGTGCACGACCACAGGCCGCATTCGCTTGAGCCGTCCGGGTTCTGCGAGAGGATCCTGCCCGAGGCGCGCGGCGAGCCGGCAAGCGTGTTGCTGCCCCCGCCCCAGTCCTCCAGTTTCACGGTCGAGGCCTTTGGCCAGTGCGGTGTCGGCATATTGCGAAGCTCCGTTGCTGTTCAGGCCAGCATGTAGACGTTGCGCATGGTCTCATGCACGGTGCATTCGCCTGTCCAGCCGGCAGGGAACATGACCACGGTCCCGGCTGCGACTTCTACCACCTCCCCGGCATCCGACCGGTAGCTCGCGCGGCCGGCGACGAAATGGCACAATTCGTCGCGCGGAATCGAGAGCCGCCAGCGGCCGGGCGTGCAGACCCAGATGCCGGATTCCGGCTGGTTGTTGGGTCCTTTGTGGACAAGCCTGCCGGTCGAGTGCGACGCGCCGTCCAGCGCGTCGGACTGGGCGCCCCAGTCGACGAGGTCGGTGCGGGTGGAGGCTTGGTAGAGATGCGGGGCGGAGGAGTTCACAGCAGCGCCTCCAGCAGCCCGGCTGCCTTCTCAGGCCCGTTCTGGGCCTGCATCTGCGCCGAGGTCTTCGCCAGCCTGATCTTCATCTTGGGGTCAGTCAGGCAGGCTTCGATCCTGCTGATCAGCTGGGCGTCGCTCCAGTCGTAGCGCGGCATGCCGAAGCCATGGCCGGTTTCCTGGACGCGGGTGGCGTTGTCGTGGCCGTCCCAGACATAGGGCATGATGATGGCCGGCTTGCCGAAATAGAGGCACTCTGTGAACGAGTTGTTGCCGCCATGGTGGATTGCGGCATCGGCCTGCGGGATAACTGAAGGCTGCGGAAACCAGCTCTCGACGATGACGTTGTCCGGCACATCCGTGTACTGGTCCTTGTAGCCGCCGACATTGACCAGCGCGCGGTAACGGGTCTTGCCCAGTGTTGCGATTATGCGCTTCAACAAATCGACATCGCCGGCGCCGAGGCTGCCGAAGGAGACATAGAGCAGCGGCCCGTCATTGTTCTCGGGGAAGGTCGGCACGGTATAGGGCTTTTCCTGCCGCACGCAGCCTTCCAGATACTGGAACTTTGCCGGGTCGAGCGGATGGCGGCGCTTGAACTTTGCCGCTTCGGGATAGAGCAGCAGATTGAGATAGGGCGAGGCCTCGAAGAATTGGCCGACGGGGTAGGGCGCTTCATTGTTTGCGGTGAGGAAGGCGTTGAAGTCGTCGTGGATGGGCTTGATCACCGCATTGAAATGATCGCGATAGCGCTGGTGGCCGACATGGTCGTTCTCGCCGCAACCGGAGAGATGCGGCGGGATGTCCTCATCCTCGATCTCGTTTTCCGAGCAGGAGATGACGCGCACCCAAGGCTTGCCGAACTGTTTGATGGCCGGAAACAGGATGACATTGTCGACGCAAATGACATCAGGCTTGATGCCGGCCAGGACTCGCGGCAAATCCTTCTGCGCCCATTTGGCGCTGTCGACGATCGCGGTCCAGCAATCCTTCACGTAATTGTCGACCTGATCGTAGGGCGATTTGCGGAAGTTCGGGATGTGGCTGTTGATGAAGTCTTCCCAGAATTTCGCCATCTGCTCGGGCGGCATCGGCTCCGACAGGTTCACCGGATGCGCTTCGAAGCCGTAACCCTTGTAGACATCGACAAAGCCGGGGTCGGACAGGAACACTGCCTTATGGCCGAGCGCCTCGACGGCTTGCGCGATGCCGACCGAATTGAGCGCCGGGCCGTAGGCCGCTTCGGGAAAAAACGCGATCGTCTTCTGCGCCATAAGGCTTCTCCTATTCCTGAAAAATTCTGACATCGGCGGCGTCCCAGCCGAGTTCGACCTGATCGCCCGACGAGACCGGCCGGCGGTCGGCGGCATCGGCGGTGACGCGCACCAGAAATGGTTTTGGCGACAGAGGCGTGCGGATATGCAGTTGCAGGTCCAGCCCGTGATAGGCCAGCGCCTCGACCATGCCGGCGGTGCGGTTGGCGGTCTCGGGTGACGGGAACAGCCGGATGCGTTCGGGTCGCACCGAGGCCACGGCGGAAGCGCCGGGTGAAAGCGCGGCGGGAACCTTGCCGGCAATGCGCGCGCCGTTCGCGGCGATCACGCCATCCGCAGACACCTTGCCCGGTACGAAATTCATCACGCCGATGAAGTCGGCGACGAAACGGTCGGCGGGATGCTCGTAGATCGCATGCGGCGCGTCGCATTGCAGCAACTGGCCGTCCTTGAGCACCGCCATGCGGTCGGCCATGACGAGTGACTCTTCCTGGTCGTGGGTGACGATGACGAAGGTGATGCCGACTTCGTGCTGCAGGCGCTTCAGCTCCAGCTGCATGGCGCCGCGCAGTTTCTTGTCGAGCGCGCCGAGCGGTTCGTCGAGCAGCAGCAACCGAGGCCGTTTGACCAGCGCGCGGGCGAGCGCGACGCGCTGCTTCTGGCCACCCGACAATTGCTCAGGCTTACGGTCGGCGAAGGGGACAAGCTCGGTGGTGGCCAGAATGGCGTCGACGCGGGAACGGATTTCAGCTTTCGGCAAGCGCTCCATCTCCAGCCCGTAGGAGACATTGGCGCGCACGCTCATATGCGGGAACAGCGCGTAGGACTGGAACATCAGATTGACCGGCCGCTTGTTGGGCGGGGTCCAGGCGATGTCCTTGCCATCGAGCAGTATGCGGCCGTCGGTTGGCGTCTCGAAGCCGGCCAGCATGCGCAGCAGCGTGGTCTTGCCGCAGCCGGAGGGTCCAAGCAGCGCGAAGAACTCGTTTTCGCGGATGTCGAGCGAGATGCCGTCGACCGCGGTGACCCGGCCGAACTTCTTCGACACGTTATCAATAGCCAGCAGCGTGCGCGGTTGGCTCATTGGCCGATGATCCCACGGTTGAGCCGCTGCGACAGGGTCAGCGCGGTAATGGAGACCGCCATGACGATGGTCGCCAGCGCGTTGATCTCCGGCGTGATGCCGAAGCGGATCATGGCGTAGATCTGCATCGGCAGCGTCGTCGAGGCGCGGCCGGCACCGGCGGTGAAGAAGGCGATGATGAACTCGTCGACCGAGAGCGTGAAGGCAAGCAGAGCGCCGGCAATCACTGCCGGCGCGATGACCGGCAATGTCACACGCCGGAAGGTGGTCAGAGCCGAGGCGCCGAGGTCGGCGGAGGCCTCGACGATCGACCAGTCGAAGCTCTTCAGCCTTGCGCGCACCACCGAGCAGACGAAGGCGAGGTTGAAGACGACATGGGCGAGGATGATGGTGTGCAGGCCCATGGTCAGGTTTAGCATGGAGAAGAACGACAGCAGAGCGATCGCCAGGACGATGTCGGGGATGATCATCGGTGCGAAGATCAGCGCCTCGAGACCTTTGCCGTATTGCCGGCGCATCTCGATGCCGATGGCCAGCAGCGTGCCGAGCAGCGTGGCGATGGCCGTGGAGACCAACGCCACGATCAGCGTGTTGAGCGCAGCGGAAAGGATGGCGGAATTGCCGGCCAGCGAGGCATACCATTTCAGCGAAAAGCCCAACCATGCCGTCGGCAATCCGCCTTCGTTGAAGGACAGCGCCACCAGCACGGCGATCGGGATGTAGAGGAAGGCGAAGACGAGGGTGAGGATCGTCCGCATGCCGAGCGTACGGGTGAATGAATGGGTCATCGCCGGCCTCCGACAATTGGAAGGCAAGCGAACGACCAGAGTCCTTCTCCCTGTTCACGGGTAGAAGATACCGGCAGGCAGATGAGGGGCAGCGCTGAGCGTCGCAAAGGTTGACGCCGCCCCTCATCCGCCCCTTCGGGGCACCTTCTCCCGGTGAACGGGGAGAAGGCAAGAATTGCGCGGCGCTCAGCCATCGGCGTCACCCTTTGCCTCAGCCGCACGCCCCGCGGCGCGGTCGGCGGCGAGCGCCTGCGCCATCAGCACCAGAAGCATGATGGCGATCAGCGCCATCGCCAATGCCGCGCCAAACGGCCAGTCATTGGCGGTCAGGAACTGGTCGTAGACGAGGTTGCCGATCATCTGGAAGCGGCCGCCGCCAAGCAGCGCCGGGGTGACGAAATTGCCAATCGACAGCACGAAGACGAAGACGGCGCCCGCAGCGATGCCGGGCACGGTCAGCGGCAGGATGACACGTCGGAAGGTGGTGGCGGCCGAAGCGCCGAGATCGCGCGATGCTTCGGCCAGTTCCGGGTTGAGGCGCGACAGCGGCGCGTAGCAGGCGAGGATGACGAAGGGCAGATAGTTGTAGACGAGGCCTGCGATGACCGAGCCTTCGGTATAGAGCATCGAGGGCGGTTCGCCGGTGTAGCCGAACCAGCGCAAGAGCTGGGTGATCAGCCCTTCGCGGTTCAGCAGCACGATCCAGGCATAGGTGCGGATCAGGTAGTTGGACCAGAACGGCAGCACGGCGAAAAACAGGAACACCGGCTGCCACCGGCGTGGTGCGGCGGCAATTGCATAGGCCGCGGCATAGCCGATCACGACTGCGATGAGCGTCGCGGTACCGGCGATACGTGCTGAGTTGAGGAAGATGCCGGCATAGAGTGGGTCGAAGACCAGCCCGAAATTCCCCAGCGTGAAGGTGTAGTCGATGCCGCCATAGACGCCGCGCCGGAAGAAGGCGAGCGCCAGCACCAGCGCGCATGGCACCACCATCAGCGCGGTCAGCCAGACCAGCGCCGGGGCCATCAGCAGAAAGGAACGGGAGGTCCGCGTCACGCCGCACCCCCCTCTGCCCTGCCGGGCATCTCCCCCTCAAGGGGGGAGATTAGCAGTTCCAACCTCTCGCTTGCTTTCAAACGTCGAAGATCGGCGAAAGCGACGCCACAGCCGATCTCCCCCCTTGAGGGGGAGATGACCGGCAGGCCAGAGGGGGGCGTGAAGGAACGCAAGCTTGCTTCCAGCAATCGAAGTGGCAGGCCGCTTACTGCGCGGCCTTGATCTCGCTGACGATCTTGGAATAGTCGCGCTGGGCTTCGCCGACGTCACGCAACTGCTCGAACTTGACGAGATCGGCCACCGGCATCGCCATGTTGGGGAATTTGGCCAGGAAGTCGGCCGGCAGGCTTTGCATCGCCGGCTTGTTCGGCACCTTGTAGTCGATGTTCTGCGCCGCCCAGGCGTGGTTCTTGGCGTCGAGCATGAAGTTGATGAACTTGAAGGCGTCGTCCTTGTGCTCGGACGCCTTCATCACCACCATCGTGTCGACCCAGAGATCCGAGCCCTCTTTTGGGATGACGTATTTGATCTCGGGCTTGTCGGCGATGCCGTAATTGCACCAGCCGTCCCATGCCTGCACCATC
The DNA here is from genome assembly GCF_040320115.1 of Mesorhizobium sp. M0802. Lineage (NCBI taxonomy): Bacteria > Pseudomonadati > Pseudomonadota > Alphaproteobacteria > Hyphomicrobiales > Phyllobacteriaceae > Mesorhizobium > Mesorhizobium sp. M0802. The sequence goes on along the minus strand of NZ_JAMYOY010000007.1, from coordinate 207,823 downwards.
AGGGCCTCGCCGGACACCAGCTTGGAATAGAAGGTGGTGTCGTCATAGGCGAGCAGGGTCTTCTTGGCCGAGATCAGCAGGTCCTTGACCTCGGCCATCTTGGCCGGATCGGTCTCGTTGACCGAATAGCCCTTGTCGAGCTGCCCGGCGGCCAGCAGCCAGCGGTCGGTCGCCAGCATGGTGGTCTTGCCCTTCATCTCGTCGGAAGGGGCGAGCAGGTCGCTCCAGCTCGTGGGCGCCGTCTTGACCAGGTCAGAGCGGTAGCAGAGGCCCGTCGTGCCCCAGGTGTAAGGCACGGAGAAAGCGTTGCCGACATCGTGCGGCAGCTTGGTCGCTTCGGGATAGAGGTTGGCGAGGTTGGGGATATTGGCATGATCGATCGGCTCGGTCAGGCCAAGCTTGTTTAATACTTCGGCGAAGGGCGAGGAGACGAAGACCACGTCATAGCCCTTGCCGCCGGCGGCAATCAGCTTGCCCATGATCTCTTCATTGGTGGCGTGCACCACCACTTCGCCGGCAACGCCGGTGGCGGTCTTGAAAGCGGCCATGGCGTCGGGTGCCATGTACCCATCCCAGTTCGAAATAACGAGGTCGGCTGCGGCGGCCGGCACCGAGAGCGTCAGGGCGAGACCGAGAGCGATTGAGGATGTATTGAGCGCACGGCGCCGCAGGCTGGTAGCGGTCATGGCAGTCTCCCATTCGGTTTGATCGTCGAAATCATTTGCCGGACCAGGGCCGGCGACGCGCGCGCCTGCCTCGATCCTGTTCCCTCGGTCTTTTCTCGCCGATTGTGCCGACAGTACTATTGCAGAAAAAAGTACGTCAATCCATAATCTGTCAACCGACGGACGAATTTGGCCGATTGTCCCTGTTCCGGCGATCAGCCAGACCAATGCGCCACATTCGCATTCGAGAAAAGTCATGCAAGCCGTAGCCAGACGACCTCGCACCAACCATCTCGATCTGGCGCAACGCATCCTGGATGTGGCGCGGCAGCGTGGCTTCGAGCCTGGCGCCCGCCTGCCCGAACAGCAGATCGCCTCGCTGTGCAATGTCTCGCGCACGCCCGTACGCGCGGCACTCGGCCTGCTCGCGGAACGGGGCGTGGTGCGCTGGGAGGCCGACAGCGGTTATCATCTGACGGTCGACCTCGCCGCCCAGCCCGCCATTGCCGCCGAACTACCCAGTGCGGAGGAAGACGAGCTCGCCGAAGCCATCCTGCGCGACCGCTCGGCGCGACGGTTGGACCAGACGGTGACCATCGCGGGGCTGATGCGACGCTACGACGCTGATCGCAAGACGGTACTAAAAGCACTTAACAAACTGACCGACGAGAATCTTCTGGATCGTGCGCCTGGGCAATCCTGGTTGTTTCGCCGCGCGCCGGACGATCCGGAGGCGCAAGGCGAAAGCTACGAGTTCCGCCTGGTGCTGGAGCCGGCGGCCATCCTGACGCCAGGCTTTCGGCTGGACGGGGCGCGGGCAGCAATGTTGCGGCAAGGCATGGAAGCGCTTGCAGCGCTGCCGGACGAGACATTCGACACGCGCGAGTTCCAGCGGCTGGACATGGATTTTCATGGCATGATGGCCGAGGGCTGCGCCAACCGTTTTGTGTCGGATGCATTGGCCGATCATCTCCGCCTGCGCCGGCTGCCGGGCATCTATTCCGGCGTCAACGTGTTTCGGCTGCGGCAATCGTTGCGCGAACACTCGGGCATACTCGACTATCTTGAAAGCCGGCAGTATGAGGTGGCTGCCGATCTGCTTCGCATCCACCTGCGGCTCTCCCGCAGCCAGCGACCGCAAGCAGCCAGCCGCGGAGCTCCCGCACTGTTCGGCATGATCAGCCGGCCGGATTGAAGAGGAATAATTGACGCGTAAAGCCAGCCCGACCATCGCGCTGTTTCCCGAAGCCAGTTTCGGCGCCGCGTTGAATTGCGTCGGTATCGCACAGGCATTGCGCGCACGGGGCGCTCGCCCCGTCTTCATCTGCCATGCCGGCTTCTCCGGCGTCTTTACCGACTATGGCTTCCAGGAATACCATCTGCCGACAGATGAGCCGCTGAGCGACAGCGACCGCCAGAGCTATTGGCAGGCCTTCGTGCGCCGGCACCTGCCGCATTTCCGGCTGAGCCCGATCGACCAGCTCGAGACCTATGTCGCGCCGACCTGGCAAGCGATCGTCGACACCGCCGTCAACGCCGAGGCGCCGCTGCGCCAATTGCTGGCGCGGCTGAAGCCGGACGCGGTGGTGCTCGACAACGTCATCATGTTCCCGGCGATCGCCGCCGCCGGCTGCCCGTGGGTGCGCGTCGTCTCCTGTGCCGAGACGGAACTGCCGGATGCCGAGGTGCCGCCCTATCTCTCGGGGATGGGTGCCGACGACCCGCAACGTGCGGCGTTCGAAGCGCGCTATCTCGCGGCCTCCGCACCCGCGCATGAGCGCTTCAACCGTTTTCGTGCGGATGCCGGCTTGGCGCCGTTGCCCAAGGGCCTGTTCCTCGAGACATCACCCGACCTCAATCTGCTGCTGACGCCAGCGATCGTACGGCGTGAGCGGGCCGAGCCGCTCGACCCCAAACGCTTTGTCTATCTCGAAGGCTGCGTGCGTTCGGAAGGGCCATTCGAGGTGCCGGTGTTTCCGCGCAATGGCGGCCCGCTGGTCTATGTCAGCTTCGGCAGTCTCGGCGCGATGGATGTCGGGCTGATCGAACGCATGCTCGCCGTCTTCGACCGGCTGCCGGCGCGCTTCATCGTCAATGCCGGCGGCCTGCGCGACGCCTACCGCGCGGTGCCGGACAATGTCTATCTCGACGCCTGGTTTCCGCAGCCTTCGGTGGTGGCGAAGTCGGACCTGTTTATTCATCACGGAGGAAACAACAGTTTTTGCGAGGCGCTGCGCTTCGGCGTGCCGTCGCTGATCATGCCCTATTGCTGGGACGGACATGACAATGCGCAACGCGCGGGAGAGACGGGTGTCGGCGACCATATCGGCCGCGACGCCTGGACCGAAGGGGGATTGGAGAGAGCCATTCTCGGCCTGCTGGCCGACGATGCGATGCGCGCCCGCCTCAGGGACAATGCTGCCAAGATGGCGCTGACCCCTGGAACGGATGTGGCCGCGCAAGCCATACTCTCTCTCATAGGTACGTGAACCAAAATGCAGGACAAAGATACCAACACCGCTCTCTTCACCGGCAACGATCCCAAGGTCTGGCTCGCCCAGCATGGCATCACGGAGGTCGAGTGCCTGGTGCCCGACATGAATGGCGTGCTGCGCGGCAAGGCGCTGCCGACAGCAAAATTCCTCAAGGCGCTGGAAGACCGCGCACTCTACCTGCCGAGCAGCGCTTTCCTGGTCAGCATCGATGGTCGCTACTCCGGTTCGATCGACGAAGGCTTTGCCTATCAAGACCCGGATATGCGCATGGTGCCTGATATGTCGACGCTGTGCCTGGCGCCGGGCGGTGGCGCTGGCAAAGCCTATGTCTTCGCCGACGCCTTCCACATGGAAGGCAAGCCCTGGATGGCCTCGCCACGACATGTGCTGCGCGCCGTGCTCGATCTCTACCGGAAGCGCGGTTGGCGCGCGGTGGTGGCGCCGGAAGTCGAATTCTACCTGACCGCGCCCAATCCGAATCCCGACCAGCCGCTGACGGCACCGGTTGGCGCCAATGGCCGCGCCGAGGGCTCGCAGCATCCCTACGACATGGTGGCGCTGGAAGAATTCGAGCCGGTGATAAGGCGCGTCTATGATTATGCCGCAGCCGCCGGCCTGCCGCTCGACACGCTGATCCATGAATCGGGCACCGCGCAGCTGGAGATCAATCTGCTGCACGGCGACGCGGTGCCACTCGCCGATCAGGTGCTGCTGTTCAAGCGGCTGACTCGCCAAGCGGCGCAGCAGAGCGGCATGCACGCCACCTTCATGGCCAAGCCGATCGCCGCGCAGGCCGGCAGTTCGATGCATCTGCACATGTCTGTCGTCGATGAAACGACAGGCGCCGCGCTGTTTGCCGACAGAGATGATGCAGACACCGAAATGTTCGGCCATTTCATCGGCGGCCTGCAGAGATATGTGCCCGAGATCATGCCGCTGTTCGCACCCAACGTGAACTCGTTCCGCCGCATCCGGCCGAACCACAGCGCACCGGCCAACATCGAATGGTCGCATGACAACCGCTCTTGTGGCCTGCGCGTGCCGGCAGGTGGCCGCGCCGCCCGGCGGGTAGAGAACCGCTTGCCGGGAGCGGATTGCAATCCCTATCTGGCGATCGCCGGTTCGCTGCTTGCCGGCTATCTCGGCGTCGAGCAGAAACTCGCGCGCTCGGCCGAGGCCTCAGGCAATGCCTACAAGATCAAAAGCACGCTGCCGAAAACCATGGAGGAGGCGCTTGATCGTTTCACCGCTTGCGAGCCGGTGCGGGCATTGCTCGGCGAGGATTTCTTCCAGACCTATCTGCGCGTCAAGAGCGTCGAGCTCGACCTGTTCCAGAGCGTGGTGACGAGCTGGGAACGCGATCACCTGCTGCTGAAGGTGTGATCATGGCCGCCAGTTCAACGGGTTTCAATTCCGGTCTCGATATCGGCAAATCCTATTATGTCGTCACCGCCAATCCGGCGCCGGACCATCCGGCGCTGGTGGGCGATGTGGACGCCGACCTGGTGGTGGTCGGTGGCGGCTGCACCGGCCTGTCGGCCGCCCTTCATGCCGCCGAGCGCGGCCTGAAGGTGGTGCTGCTCGAAGGCGGCAAGATCGGCTGGGGCGCGTCGGGCCGCAATGGCGGCCAGATGATCCCCGGCCTACGCAAAGGCGCCAAGGGGCTGGTCAAGCTCTACGGCCCCGAGCGGGCGAAGGCGCTGTTCGACCTAGCCTTCGAGGCGCGGGGCCTGGTGCTCGACATCATCGAGCGCCACGCCATCGACTGCGATCTGCGGCTGACCGGCCATCTCGTCGGTGCCGTTAATGGCTCCGACCTCAGGGATCTCGAAGACGAGGCCAAATGCCTCGAGAGCGTGATGAAGTTCCGCGACGTCGAGATCCTGTCTGCGGCGCGGGCACGCGGCAAGGTGGACACGCCCTATCATGGCGCGATGTATGAGCCGCTTGGCGGCCATATGCATCCGCTGAACTACACGCTCGGCCTTGCCCGTGCCGCCGTGGCGGCCGGTGTCGTCATCCATGAAACTTCCGTCGCGGTAAAGCTGGAGCGCGAGCCTTCGATCCGGGTCTCGACGGCGAAGGGGTCGGTAAGGGCCAAACATGTCGTGCTGGCCGGCGACGCGCTGCTGCATGGGCTGGAGCCGCGCGTCAACAGCCGCATCATGCCGGTCGGCAACTATATCGTCGCCACCGAGCCGCTGGAGGGCAAGCGCAATGTGATCCCGGCCAATGTGGCGGTGTCCGATACACGCTTCGTCGTCAACTACTACCGCATGTCGGCGGACGGTCGGCTGCTGTTCGGCGGCGGCGAGCGCTACACGCCATCGCCGCCGGCCGACATTGCCGGCTTCGTGCGGCCGCATATGGAGGCCACCTTCCCGCAACTGAAGGGCTGCCGCATCGATCATGCCTGGGGCGGCCTGGTGTCGGTGACCACGTCGCGGCTGCCGCATGTCGGGCACTATGGCGAGGTCTATTTCGCGCATGGCTATTCCGGCAAGGGCGTCATCCTGTCAACGCTGTCGGGCAAGCTCTTGGCCGAAGCGATTACGGGCGACGCCTCGCGGCTGGACCTGTTCTCGACGCTGACGCCGATGCCGTTCCCGGGCGGTACGGCGCTGCGGGGCCCGCTCTATGTGCTGGGGATGTTGTGGTACGCGATGCGCGACCGTATCAAGCATTGAGGTTAGTACCGGCGGGTGGATCATCGGAGGATTGCATGCGTGATTTTCAGTTCCCCGGCCGCTCGCCGGTTCGCGCGACAGAAGCTATGGCGGCGACATCGCATCCGTTGGCGACGCTGGCGGCTATCGACACGCTGCGCTCTGGCGGCAACGCCATGGATGCCGCCGTCTGTGCGGCGGCAGTGCAAGGGGTGGTCGAGCCGCAATCGACCGGCATCGGCGGCGACTGTTTTGTGCTCTACAGTCCCAAAGGCGAGGGCGAGGTGCTGGCCTTCAACGGCTCGGGGCGGTCGCCTGCTGCTGCAAATGCCGATTGGTATCTGGAGCGGGGCCATAGCGAACTGCCTGCGGCCGGACCGCATGCCGTCACCATACCAGGCGCCATCGATGCATGGTGCCGGCTACTCGAGGACCACGGAAAAAAGGGCATCGACGCCGCGCTGGCGCCAGCCATTCGCTATGCCGAACAAGGCTATGTCGTTCATGATCGCGTCGCCTTCGACTGGGCCGACGAGGTCGCCCTGCTCTCAGCCGATGAACATGCCGCGCGCATATTCCTGCCCGAGGGAAGGGCGCCGCAAACCGGCGATGTGCATCGGCAGCCGCACTTGGCGGACACCTTGCGCATCATCGCCAACCGAGGCCGTGCAGGGTTTTATGAAGGTGAAGTCGCGGACGATCTGGTGGAACGTCTTCGCGCGCTGGGCGGGCTGCATGCATTGGAGGATTTCGCCGAGACCCAAGGCGACTACGTCACGTCGGTGAATACGTCCTATCGCGGCTACGATATCCATCAGATGCCACCGAACAATCAGGGCGTGACGGCGCTGATCATGCTGAATGTGCTTTCGGGCTTCAGCCTTGGTTCGTTGGAGCCGAACAGTGCCCCGCGGCTGCATCTCGAGATCGAAGCCGGCCGGCTTGCCTACCAGGACCGCGATACTTTCATCGGCGACCAGGATTTCGTCCAGGTCCCCGTCGAACAACTGCTGTCGGCAGCCTATGCGGAGCGGCTGCGCGCCGCCATCGATCCGGCCCTCGCCATGACGCATCTGCCGCGGCTTGAGCTGCCGCGCAGCGACACCGTCTATATCTCCGTGGTCGACCGCGACCGCAATGCAGTCAGCTTCATCAACTCGACCTTCGGTTCCTTCGGCAGCGGCGTCGTCGGTCCCAAGACAGGCGTCGTGCTGCAGAATCGCGGCAGCAGTTTTCGCCTCACGGAAGGCCATCCAAATCGTATCGCGCCGCGAAAGCGACCGATGCACACCATCATGCCTGGCATGGCGACGCGAGGGGGTAAGGTGGTGATGCCGTTCGGGGTGATGGGCGGCGGCTACCAGCCGTTCGGCCATGTCCATCTGCTGACCAACATGATCGATTTCGGGATGGACCCGCAGCAGGCACTGGATGCGCCACGGGTGTTCTACAAGGACAATGCCGTGCTGGCCGAGCGCGGGATTCCGGCTGAGGCGATCGCCGGCCTGCGTCAGCGCGGCCATCAGGTTTCGATCGCCGAGGAGCCGCATGGCGGCGGCCAGCTGGTGCTGATCGATTGGGAAAAGGGCACGCTCACCGGTGCCTCCGATCCGCGCAAGGACGGTTGTGCGCTGGGCTACTGATCTGCGTTGCTGGAATGCGCATTCAGAACCAGATCAGCCAGACAAGCTGCAGGATTACCAGTGCAATGGCGTCCCAGAAGATGAGTTCGCCCATCGAGAACCAGCGCCGCGACCGGTTGAAGCTGTAGAACAGCCGCCAGACCAGAGCAGCGGCGGCCAGCGGCACCAAAGCGAGCAGCGTGCTCACGGCAGCCGCGCTCCCGAAACCGCATCGAACGTGTGCAGCGCCGCCGGCGGAAAGCGTAGATAAAGCGGCTGGCCGGGATCGAAAGCGCGATCGTCATTCACGGTCCTGACGATCAGCGCGTTGGCCTCGCTCTTGGCGAAGATCAGGACGTCCGGCTCGACCGGTTCGACGACGTCGACGGCAAACTGGATGGCATCGCTTGCGGAGGCGTCGACCAGCTGGATCTGTTCCGGGCGAATGCCGAGCACGATGGGACCATCAGGCTTTCCCGGCAGCGGGCAAGTGAAACCGCTGGCGTGGAAGACGCCGGCGCGGACATCGCCATCGAACGTGTTCATCGCTGGACGGCCGATGAATTCGGCGATGAAGCGATTGGCAGGCCGCCGATAGATCTCGCGCGGGTCGTCGTACTGGATCAGTGCGCCTTCGCGCAACACCGCGACCCTGGTCGCCAGCGTCATCGCCTCTTCCTGGTCGTGGGTGACGAAGACGAAGGTCTTTTTCAGCTCGCGATGCAGACGCTTCAGCTCGGTGCGCATGTGGAGCCGCAACAAGGCGTCGAGATTGGACAGCGGCTCGTCCATCAGACAGAGGCTCGGCTGCCAGACGAGTGCGCGGGCCACAGCCACGCGCTGCGCTTGGCCGCCCGACAATTGCGAAGGGCGGCGGTCGAGGTAACGGGTGATTTCGAGCAGCTCGGCAATGGCGCGGACGCAGCGGTCAAGCTCGGCGGCCGGCATCTTTCGGATGCGCAAGGGATAGGCGATGTTCTCGTAGACGCTCTTATGGCTGTAGAGCGCATAGTTCTGGAACACCATGCCCATGCCGCGCAGGCGCGGCGGCAGGTCGGTGACATCGAGGCCCTCGACCATGATGCGCCCGGCGGTCGGCCGCTCCAGCCCGGCGAGCAGCCGGCAGGCTGTCGTCTTGCCGGAACCGGACGGGCCGAGCAGAACCAGGAATTCGCCGGGCTCGAAAGCAAGATCGAGCGCCTGCAGCGCCACCGTCCCGTCCGGGAAGGCCTTGGTGACGCCGTCGAAAACAATTGCCATACAAGATCCCTTCAACCCTTGACCGCGCCGAAGGTGAGGCCGCGGACGAGCTGTTTCTGGACAAGGAACGTGAAAAGCACGATCGGCAGCGTTGCCACGATCGCGACTGCCGCGACCTGTCCCCAGAGCGTGCCATGCGGCGTCACCAGCCCCGGTATGCCGACGGTCAGCGGCCGCCCGTCGAAAGCGACGAGGATGAAGGCATAGAGGAACTCGTTCCACGACAGGATGAAGCAGAGCACCGCTGTGGCGCCGATGCCGGGTGCGGCCAGCGGCGCGACGACGAAGAAGAATGCGCCGAGCCGCGAGCGGCCGTCCATCATCGCGGCCTCGTCGATCTCCCTGGGGATTTCGGCGAAGAAGCCGCGCATCATCCAGACGACGAGCGACAGGTTGAAGGAGGTGTGGGCGATCACAACGGCGTAGATGGTGTCGATCAGGCCCAGCGAGGTGAAGAACAGGAACAGCGGCACGGCGATTGAGATCGGCGGCGCCATGCGCGTGGTCAGGAAGAAGAAGAACAGGTCTTCCTTGCCGGGAAAATCCGAGCGGGCAAAGCCATAGGCCGCTGGCGCGCCGATGACGATGCAGAGTATGGTCGACGACACCGAGATCAGCACCGAATTGATCGCCAGCGGCCAGTATCCCTTGTCGATGAAGACGGCGGGATAGTTGGCAAGCGTCGGCGAAAAAATCCATTTCGGCACAGAAGACAGAAGATCGACGCGGTTCTTGAACGACGCCAGCACCATCCAGACATAAGGCGTCAGCGACACCACGACGGCGACGAGCAACACCGCCCAGGCAAAGCTTTTCCAGGCGCGGTTGGTGGATTGATCGATCATCGCCGCGCCCTCAAAACGCCGCCGCCTGCTTGCGGCTCGACCAGTAGACGGCCTTGTAGAAGACCGAGCACAGGATCAGCACGACGAGATAGATCATGAAGGCGACCGCGGCGCCGTAGCCGAGGTCCCAGTTACGGAAATTGACGCGGTAGGCGTAGATCGAGACCAGCTCGGTCAGCGTTCCCGGACCGCCGCCGGTCATCAGGAAAACCTTGTCGAACTCCTTGAAGGCGTCGATGCCGCGCAGCAGCAGCACGAGCGCGATGACCGGCCGCAGCAGCGGCAGCATGACGTCTCGGAAAATCTGGAACGGTTTGGCGCCATCCATCATTGCCGCCTCGAACGGCGCGCGCGGCAGGCTCATCATGCCGGCGAGCATGATCAGGGTGACGAAAGGCGTCCACTGCCAGACATCGATGGCGACGATGGTCGGAAACACCAGGTCGGGTGCCGAAAGCACCGCCGAATTCTGCGCCAGCAGACCGACCTTGCGCATGTAGAAGGTGAGCATGCCGAAATCGCCCTGCAACAGCAGCCGCCAGATCAGCCCGACGGCGACCGGCGCGATCATCATCGGGATGAGCAGCAGTGTGGTGAGAAGCCGCTGGCTGGCGACGAAGCGGAAGATCAGGAAGGCCAGCGCAAAGCCGAGCAGGAACTCAAGGCCGACGGCGATGACGACGAATTTCAGCGTCAACAGGAACGATGCCCAGAAGAATGGGTCGTTGCGCATCAGCTTGCGGAAATTGTCGAAACCGACGAAGGCGCCGGCATGGCTGGCGTCGGCGAAGCTGAGGTCGGTCAGCGCGGTGTAGACCATGTAGTAGAACGGGCCGACCAGGAAGACGACGACGAGCAGGGTCGCCGGCAGCATCAAGAGCGGCCCCACCCCACGGTCGAGAAGCGGCATTCCGCGCGGCGATGGAGTGCGGTTCGTCACGGGCGTTTCCTGCGGACAAGAACGGCTACCCGCTTGTGCGGGTAGCCTCTGCGCGACATCTCAAGGCCTATCGTGCCGGATAGGTCATGGGTGCGCAAGAACCGAGCAGTGTCGAGATGTCAGTGGCGGCGGTGTCAAGGGCGGCCTGCGCCTCCTTTTCGCCGGCGAGGTAGGATGACAGTTCGCGCACTAGTATGTCGGTCATCTCGGCCGATTGCGGCAGCGTCGCCTTCGGCACCGCATGCTCGTTGGCCTCCATCGAAGCCTTGGCATAGGGCAGCTTCTGCACCTCCGCCGAGGCATAGACATCCGGCCGACCTGAAGCGCCGCCATTGAGATGCTGTTCGAGCTGGCGGTCATAGCCCATCATCCACTGGACGAAGAGGAAGGCGGCCTGTGGGTTCTTCGAATAGACCGGGATCAGATAGGTCCAGCCCTCGACCTGGCCGATCTTCCCGCCGTCGCCTTGCGGCACGAGATCGAAGCCAACCTTGCCGACGACGGTGGAGGCCGTGGTGTCGACCGACACGGCATAGGTTGCGTCGTTCCACATGATCAGCTCGGCGACCTTGGCTTGCTGCATCAGCGCCATGACATCATCCCAGAAATAGTTGAGGCTGTCCGGCGGCGAGAATTGCAGCAGGCTCTTGTAATATTCGAGCGAGGCGACGGCCTTGGGGCTGTTGACGATGACCGGGCCGCAGGCCGAGCCGCTCTTCACGTCGAGCACGTCGCCGCCGAAGGAATAAAGGAAATTGAGCCACTCATACCACAGTGCCTCATGGCGCTTGCCCTGCAGGGCGGTGCCGTAAAAACCCTGGTCGGGGCGATAGAACCATTCGGCGATATCGCGGTATTGCTTCCAGTCCTTGGCGGGAGCGAGGTCGTAGCCATACTTGGCCTTGAAGCCTGCCTGCTCCTTGGGATCGGCGAGCAGGTCCGAGCGATACCACATGAACATGTTGAGCACTGTGAAGGGGAAGCCGTACTCCTTGCCGTCATACCAGGAGATTTCGTGCCAGGCGGTCTGGTAGAGCTGCTTCTCCGGCTCGAAGCTCGGATCGCGCAAAGCCGGGTCGGCCATCATCTTGGCGATTTCGACCAGATGGTTGTTGGTGGCGAACTTGCCGAGTTCGCGATGCGGCTGGATGATGACGTCGTAGCGGCCGCGGTGCGAGTTGAGATCGAGCTGCACCTTGTTGACGGCTTCCGAGTGCTCGTACATCTCGACTTCGACATGGATGCCGGTCTGTTTTTCAAACTCCGGCGCCATCTTCTTCAGCGCTTCGAGCGGCGGCAGCGCCTCGCCGACCATGCGGATGGTCTGGCCGCTATAGGGTTTCGACGCCTCTTTCAGATCCCACGCGGCCGCTTGTGTCACTTGCCACGTCAGGGGCCACACAAATACGACTGCGACGAGCAGTCTGGACGCGGTACGTCTCAGCGGCTTGAGCATTCTTCCCTCTCCCTAGAAGTCGTGCCTGGCGGGCCGGCGCCCGTTTTGTCATAAAATGTGTGGTACTGCAAATCAAAATGTGGCACCTTGCAACAAATGGTTGGGAGGTGTTAACAGACCGGCAGCAAACCGGCTTTCCCGACCAGGCGAGGGACCTTTCGGATGGACTTCATCTTCATGCTGACGCGCAACGATCGCACGGTCGAGGACTGTCTCGACCTGGTCGATTTGATTGAGCCGGTCGGCCTGAAGCATGTCGGCTTCAAGGATATTGGCGTCGCGCCGGATGTGCTGCGCAAGCTCGCTGTCGCCATTGGCCGGACAGGCGCCACCACTTACATGGAAGTTGTCTCGACGACGGCTGAGGCCTGCCTTAATTCCGCGCGCATCGCCAGGGATCTCGGCATCCAGCGCCTGCTCGGTGGTACCCAGGTCGACGAGATCATGGCGTTGCTGGAGGGGAGCGGCACCGAATACTACCCTTTTCCCGGGCGGCCGGTCGGCCATCCGACCAAGCTCGGCGGTTCGGCCGAGGATGTCGAGGCCGACTGCCGCGCCTTCGCCGAGAAGGGTTGTGCGGGATGCGACATCCTCGCCTATCGCGCCACCGAGGCCGACCCGGCCGAACTGGTGCGCGCAGCCCGGCGCGGGCTTGGTCCGTCGCGGCATCTGATCGTCGCCGGCGCTGTGGCATCAGCCGATCGCATCAAGGCAATCAAGCTGGCCGGCGCCAACGCTTTTACCATTGGCACAGCGGTTTTCGATGGCTCCTATTCGCCGACGAAAGGTTCTATCCTCTCGCAACTGCGGGATGTCCTCGCGGATTGCGAGCGTGTCTAATGCCAGTCATCGGCATCGATCTCGGCACACAAAGCCTAAAGGCGATCGTTGTCGATGACGAATTGCGGCTGCGTGGCGAGGCCGCTGTGTTGTACCAGCCGGCCTTCCCGGCGCCCGGCTGGGCCGAACAGAACCCGGCGCTGTGGCTGGCGGCGCTCAAGCCGGCCATTGCCGGCGCGCTCGACAAGGCTGGGCTTGCGCCGTCCGACATCAAGGGTATTGCCATTGCCGGCCAGCTCGACGGCTGCGTCGCGGTCGATCGCAATGGTGAGGCGCTGGCTCCGTGCATCATCTGGATGGACCGGCGGGCGGCAGGAGAGATCGCCGGCATCGACCCGGACTTCATCCGTGAGCGCACCGGTCTCGTTCTGGACGCCACCCATATGGCGGCGAAAATCCGCTGGGCCGCGCGCAACCTGCCCGAAGCGCGCCGAGTGGCGCTCTGGCATCAACCGGTATCATTCGTGGTCGCAGCGTTGTGCGGTCGTGCCGTCATCGATCACGCGCTGGCCTCGACGACCATGCTCTATGGGCTGAAGGAGCACAATTATGCCGGCGATCTGCTGGCGGCCTTCGACATCGATGCAGATAAATTGCCTGGCATCGACGATGCATCTGAGATCGCCGGCGCCTTGACCCACGCCGGCGCCGAGCTCACCGGTCTTCCTGTGGGCACGCCGCTGGCGGTCGGCACCGGCGATGATTTTTCGGCCGCCCTAGGCGCCGGGGTTGTCGTGCCCGGTGTCGTCGCCTGCAATCTCGGCACGGCCGAAGTGGTCGGCGCGGTATCGGACACGCTTCGCCTCGACCCCGGCGGCCTGGTCGAGACCCATGGCTTTCTCGGCGACGGCTATTTCATCTCCAATCCCGGATGGCTCTCGGGCGGCGCGGTGACGTGGTTTCTAACAACCTTCGGCCTCGATTCGCCGGCGGCGATGTCGGAACTGGCGGCGACGGTGGTTGCCGGCAGCGACGATTTGCTGTTCTTGCCCGCGTTGTCCGGTGCCATGGCGCCGCGCTGGATCGCCGAAGCGCGTGCCGCTTTCTACGGCCTGACATCCTTCCACGGCAAAGCCGCTTGTGCCCGTGCCGTGCTGGAGGGCTGTGCCTTTGCCATGCGCGACGTGGTCGACCGGCTGGACGATCTCGATATCGCGACGGATCGCATCCGGCTCTCAGGCGGTGGCGCGCGCAGCCGGGTATGGGCGCAAATCCGTGCCGATGTCAGCGGCAGGCCGGTCGAGATCGCGGGTGCGGCCGATGCCTCGCCGATCGGTGCGGCAATCCTTGCCGCCGCAGCCATCGGCCTTACCTCCTCAGTGCAGCAGGCGGCTGAAAGGCTGGCCGGCCACATCGAGACGATCGACCCTGATCCTTCCGCCAAGGCCGCCTACGACAGAAGTTACCGCCGGTATCGCACCTTGTTCGATGCCCTGACCCCGCTTCATGCTGACTGACCGGACTGCATCCTATGTCCAGACAAATGCTCGATCGCCTTATTGCCGGCACGCTGCCTGACCCGGATAGCCAGGGAATGCTGTCGGTGCCGCTGAAGACCATCGTCATAGGGCGCGGTCTCGGCGATGAAGCCGATGCGCTGGTCAAGCCGCTGCCGCTCGGCCGCAGGCTCGCCGTTGTCATGGATCCCGACACAAGGCTGGCGCTCGGCGAGAGAGTGTCGATCGCACTGCGCGGCTCCAGCGATGTCGACAAGATCATCCTGCCGCGCCATCCGCATCCCGACATGGACACCGTGCGATCGGTGATCGCCCGCACGAAAGACGCCAGCGGTCTGGTCGCGGTCGGATCGGGCTCGATCAATGACATCACCAAATATGCCGCCCATCTGACCCAAAAGCCCTATGCGGTGTTCGGCACCGCGCCGTCGATGAACGGCTACACCTCGGTGTCTGCGGCAATCACAGAGGACGGCCTGAAGAAATCGCTGACGGCGAGCCTGCCGGTCGGTGTCTTCCTCGATCTCGATGTCATGGCGCGAGCGCCGCACCGGCTGATCGCTGCCGGCTTCGGCGATTCGATGGCGCGGCCGACCGCGCAGACCGATTGGCTGATGGCGCACCTGTTGCTCGGCACGCCCTACCGGGAGGCGCCGTTCATGCTTCTGGCCGAGGACGAGGAGGCGCTTATCGCCAAAGCCGGCGAACTCGGGACCGGCGACCTTGAGGCGACGGAAGTGCTGGTGCGCACGCTGGTCATGTCGGGCCTTGGCATGACTTTGTGCGGCGGCTCCTATCCGGCCAGTCAGGGCGAACATCTCATCGCCCACTATATCGACATGCGGGGCCAGGGATTGCCCGAGGCGCATCACGGCGAGCACATAGCGGTGACGACGTTGACGATGGCGCGGCTACAGGAACGCGTGCTGGCGCTGCGGGAGCTGCAGCTCGCGCCCTCCGCCGATACGCCAGACCGCTTCATCGAAATCTTCGGCGAAACGCTCGGACGTTCCTGCTGGGCGGCATTCAAGCCCAAGCTGCTGGACCGCGAACGGGCGGACGCTGTCAACACCATGCTGGCCAGGCAGTGGCGCTCGCATCGCGAAAGGCTGCTGCGGGTGGCACGCCCGGCGCGCGAGATCGCGGCAGCACTGCGTGCCGCCGGCGCCCCGACCACGCCGCAAGAGGTCGCCATACCGGCTGGCTTCTACGACGAGGCGGTCGCCAATGCGCGGCTGATCCGCGACAGGTTCACCATGCTCGACGTCGCTGCTGCCTCGCTCGAAACGGTTGCGGCGGGAGCCTGAGCGGGTGCTGCGTCCGCTCACCGACTTCACCGCGCCGGACCGGCGCAACATCGCTGTCGTGCTGACCGACATAGACGACACCTTGACCGACAAGGGGCGGTTGCCGGCAAAAGCCTATGCGGCGCTCGAGCGGCTGAAGCAGGCCGGCTTCATTGTCGCGCCGGTTACCGGCCGCCCTGCCGGCTGGTGCGACCTGATCGCCCGGCAATGGCCGGTGGACGGCGTGATCGGCGAGAACGGCGCCTTCTATTTCCGCTACGACGACGCCAAAAAGCGGATTGTTCGCCACTACGCCAAGAGCGCTGCCGAACGGCAGGCCGATGCCGCACGCCTCAAGGAGATCGAGCAAACCGTTCTGAGCGAAGTTCCGGGTGCGGCGGTCGCGGCCGACCAGGCCTATCGCGAGGCCGATCTGGCGATCGATTTTTGCGAGGACGTGGCGCCGCTGCCCAAAACCGAGGTTCTGAAGATCGTCGGCATCTTCCAGCGCTATGGCGCGACGGCGAAAATCTCGTCCATCCACGTCAATGGCTGGTTCGGCAAATACGACAAACTGTCGACAAGCCGGCTATTCTTGCGGGACTGTTTCGGTGTAGATATCGACCACGACAAGGACAGCATTGTCTTCGTCGGCGATAGTCCAAACGATGCACCAATGTTCGGCTTCTTCCCCAACAGCGTCGGCGTCGCTAATGTGCTGGACTTCGCCGGCGAGCTTCCGGCGTCTCCCGCCTTCGTCACACGCGGGCGCGGCGCGCAAGGATTTGCCGAGCTTGGCGACGCGCTGATTGCTGCAAAGGGAATGGAATAGTCATGGACCAAGGCCGACTGACGAAGAAGGAGCGGCACGCGCTTATCCTTTCGGAAGTGCGCCGGTCGGCGTCGATACGCATCTCCAAGCTCGCACGGCGCATCGGCGTCGCCGGCGAGACCATCCGCCGCGATCTCATCGAACTCGGCGATGCCGGACTGATCAACCGCACCTATGGCGGTGCGACGATCTCGCTGGTGACATCAGAACCGGTGATTTCCGAGCGTGGCCTGACCCTGATCGAGGAGCGCGCCCGCATCGGCCGCGGCGCGGCAAGCCTTGTCGAGAAGGGCCAGATCGTGATGATCGATGGCGGTTCGACCACCTATGAAGTGGCGCGCAACCTTTCGCAGCTGAAGCGCGACCTGACCATCATCACCAATTCCACCGGAGTGGCCTCTGTGGCCGGCGCCAATCCGACCTTTCGGGTGCTGCTCTGCCCCGGGACCTATGATAGCCGGGAAGGCAGCGTGTTGGGCGAAGACACCGTCGAGTTCCTGCGCCGCTACAATGCCGACGTCGCCATTATCGGGGCATCGGGGATAAGCGCCGATGGTCCGAGCGACATGATCTCGGGCGCCGCAGCCGTTAAACGCGCGATGATATCGCGTTCATTGTCGACGGTGCTGGTGGTGACCCACGACAAGTTTGGCCGCAGCAGTCTCGAACGCATCTGCGGGCTCAATGACATTGCCGATATCGTCACCGACAGCGAACCGAAGGCCGACCTGCGCACTGCTGCCGAACAGGCGGGCACGGAGCTGCATGTGTTTGCCGCCGGCTGATCAGCAACTGCCTATTCGGCGGCATCCCGGTTGGTCAGCGCGATGTGGCAGCAGCCGGAGCCGTGGCCCGGCGTCCAGGTGACATTGTCGAAGCGCACGCCCGTTGCCTCGAACAGACCACGGTCGAAAGCGCCGGCGATGCGGCAGAGCGTGGCGAGTTTTTCATCACCGACACCGGCCTCGACCCAGGCGTCCTTCAGCGGACAACGCTTCACCTTGAAGGCGATGTGGTCCGGCCCGCGCTCGACATCGGTCGGATACATCAGGCCGCCATCCGGGCTGACGGCCAAAAATGCCTCGCCGATGGCCGGCGCGTCGTTAGGTCCGAAACGGACGAAGGCGGCCGCCGCCACCTCCTTGCCGCGCTGCTCGATGGTGCGGATCATGATCGCCTCGGCCTTTTCCGCGCCGAGTTCGCCGGTCAGCTCGTCGAGAAACAGACGGTAGAGATCGGCGCGGTTACGGAAGGCGGAATCGAGTTCGCGCGAGAGTTTTTCGGCTCTGGCTTCTGGTTCGGTCATGGTACTTGCCTGCTGCTTCTGTCCAATCTTGGCGCCGCCGCAGCCAGCGCCTTGCCGATTGCCGACTGCGGCGCGTCGATAACGTTGCGGGCGTCGCCGCTCTCGGCGATCCGCCCGGCGTCGAGAAGAACGACGCGGTGGGCGATGGCCCGTACGACGCCGAGATCATGCGAAATGAAGAGATAGGCGATCCGTTCCCTGGCTTGCAGGTCGAGCAGCAACTCAAGGATCTGTCCGCGGACCGAAACGTCGAGCGCCGACACCGCCTCGTCGAGCACGATCAGCGACGGTTTGGTCGCGATGGCTCGGGCGATGGCGACGCGCTGGCGCTGGCCGCCAGAGATTTCGTGAATGGCGCGCGGGGCGAGATCGGCTGCCAGCCCGACGCGATCCAGCAAGGCAGCAATGCGGGCCGGCCTCTCGGCGCGGGAAGCGATGGCATGGATGCGCAAGGGATCGTCAAGCACGCGAGCCACCGTGGCGCGCGGGTTGAACGCGGCGAGCGGATCCTGGAACACCATTTGCAGGCGCGCGCGCTTGGTGCGCAGGGCCGCACCCTTCAAGAGCAGAAAGTCATCGCCTTCGAACTGGACGGTGCCGGCGTCGGGCTCGATCAACCTAAGCACCAGCCGCGCGATCGTCGACTTGCCGCTGCCGGAGGGCCCGGCCAGCGCCAGCGTCTCGCCGGGTTCGATGGCGAAGGAGACACCGTCGACGGCCGCGATGGCCTTGCCGCCACGACGGTATCGCTTGGTAAGACCGGAGACGGTGAGCAAGTTCATGCCGGCGCCCGTCGTAGCAGCGGATCGGCGTCGAGGCCGAGATGGGCGTCGAGCAGCGTTCGCGTATAGGCATGGCGCGGGGCGTTTATGATTTGCTCGGTCGGGCCGAGTTCGATCAGTTCGGCGTTCCGGAATACAGCGATACGCTCTGCGAGTTCGGCGGCCAGCGCGATGTCGTGGCTGATGAACAGCAGCGTCATGCCGTCCTCCGCCACCAGTTGCCGAATGAGGCTGACGATTTCGGCTTGCACAATGGTGTCCAGCGCGCTGGTCGCCTCATCGGCGATCAGCAGTTTCGGACCGGCTGCAATGGCCGCGGCAATTGCAACGCGCTGCTTCTGGCCGCCGGAGAGCTGGTGCGGGAAAGCACGCATGGCGGTTTGTGGGTCGGGCAGGCGGACGCGTTCGAGCAGGGTCTTTGCCTTGGCGTAGGCTTGCGGCCAGTCGAGTCCGAGATGGGCGCGGGCGACTTCGGCGATCTGTTTGCCGACGTTCATGACGGGGTCGAGGCTGGCGGAGGGGTCCTGGAAGACGAAACCAATGTCGCGGCCGGGAAGGGGGAGCGTGCTGGGCTCGGTTAATTTGAGAGGTCGGCGTTCCGTCACACCCCCCTCTGTCCTGCCGGACATCTCCCCCGCAAGGGGGGAGATTGCTCTCTCATCTTCGCCTTCGCCAACCACGAACGTTGCAGAAGGGAAGCCGTCGGCAAAGCTGCTGATCTCCCCCCTTGCGGGGGAGATGTCCGGCAGGACAGAGGGGGGTGGGAAGGATCGCGGCGCCTGAAATTGCCACTTGACATGCCCTTCAATCTTGGCGCTCGCCGGCAGCAGTCCAGCCACCGCCAGCGCCAGCGTGCTCTTCCCCGACCCGCTTTCGCCGATAATCGCCAGCCGCTCGCCGGCAATAACATCCAGGCTGACCCCCTTCAGTGCCGTCACTTCGCCCCCGTCCCGCCGATAGCGCACCGACAGGTCGCGTACCTCAGCCAGTGCGGTCATGACAGGCTCCTCCGCACCGCCGTCGTTTCGACCACGCCTTCGCCGGCGAGATAGACGCCGAGCACGGTCAGCACCAGGGCAATGCCCGGAGCGATCGACAGAAAGGGCGCGGTTCGCAGCACAGTGCGGCCCTCGGCAATCATGCCGCCCCAGGTAACGCGATTGGGGTCGCCGAGACCAAGGAAGGACAGCGCCGCCTCGGTGAGGATCGCGGCCGCCACGATCACCGAGGACAAGGCCAGCACCGGCGGCAACGCGTTGGGCAACACCTCGCGAAAAGCGATCTCAAGCGGGTGCATGCCGATGACGCGGGCGCCGGCGACGTAATCGCGCTCGCGGATCGACAGCACTTCGGCGCGCGCTACACGCGCCGGTCCAGTCCAGGCGCCAAGCGCTATTGCCGTGACGACGACGCCGAGCGACGGCCCGACGACGCTGACGAAGGCCAGCGCCAGGAGAAAACTCGGCACGGTCTGGAAGGCATCGGTGATGCGCATCAGCCCCTCGTCGACAAGGCCGCCGGCAAAGCCGGCCAGCGTGCCGACGACCGCGCCGATGAAGAGTGCCGCCGCTGCCGCCGCCAGGCCGACCGCCAGCGAGGTGCGGGCGCCGTGGAACAGTTCGGCCAGCACGTCACGGCCGAGCCGGTCGGTGCCGAGCGGCAGCGACCAGTCCTGGAACGGCGGCAGCAGTGCTGGTCCGGCAATGGCCTGCGGGTCGCCGGGGAAGAGCAGCGACGCAAACAGCGCCATGGCGAACAGAAGCGCCAGGATGATCGCGCCGGCGACCGCTTCCGGCCGGCGCAGGAACCGCGGCAGCGCGCTCACGCGCTGGCCTCGCTGGCACCGACGCGCGGATCGAGGAAGGCGTAGGCGATGTCGACTGCAAGGTTGATGGCAATGACGAGGACGGCGCTGGTGAGGATGATGCCGAGCAGCAGCGGCGTGTCGCGCGAGGCGACCGCTTCCTGCGCCAGCCGGCCGAGGCCGGGCACGGCAAAGACGCTTTCGATGACGACGCTGCCGCCCAGCATCTGCGCCGATTGCAGGCCGAGCATGGTGACCAGCGGCAAGAGCGCGTTGCGGGCGACATGGGCGAGCACGATGCGGCGGCGCGACAACCCCCTGGCGCGGGCGGCGAGCACAAAATCCTGCCGCCACGCCTCGGCCATGCCGGCGCGCATCATGCGCAGATAGAGCGCGAGATAGATGAAGCCGAGCGCGGAAACCGGCAGGACGAGGTGGACGGCGATGTCGGTGGCGCGGTCAAAACCGGTCTTGTCCGAGGCCAGGCTCTCGATGCCGCCGATCGGCAGCCAGCGCAGGTCGACGGCAAAGACGACGATCAGCACCAGGCCAAGCCAGAAACCCGGCACGGCATAAAGCGCCAGCGAGCCGATCGACAGGAAGCGGTCGCGAAAGCTGCCGGGTCTGGCGCCGGCGTAGATGCCGAGCGCCGAGCCGAGCCCGAAGGAGAGCGCGGTGGCGGTGACCATCAGGAGCAGTGTCGTCGGCAGGCGTTCCAGGATGACATCGCGAATTGGCCGCGAGAAGGTAACGGACTGGCCAAGGTCGAAATGCAGCAGCGCCCAGAGGTAGTTGGCGAGCCGGGTCAACTCGGACTGGTCGAGGCCCCAGCGATGGCGCAGCAATTCGATCATGCCGGCATCGCCACCGGTCGAGACGATGTAGGCGTCGACCGCATCACCGGGGGCGGCTTCCAGGAGGAGGAATGTGCCGATGATGACGATCAGCAGCACGAAGATGCTGCCGACGAGGCGACGGCGCATGAGGGTGAGGGCGCGGGTCATGGGAAAGGCATAACGCTGCGCCAGTCGGGAGAGGTGCGGTGTCTAGGCACCCCCCTCTGTCCTGCCGGACATCTCCCCCTCAAGGGGGGAGATTGGCTGTCATCGCAGGCTTCGCCAATCTCCAACGTTGCAGAATTGGCGGGACAGACAAGCTGCTGATCTCCCCCCTTGAGGGGGAGATGTCCGGCAGGACAGAGGGGGGTGTGACGAAACGCGGCCCTACGCCATGCCTTCACACCAATTTCTTTGCGAACTTTCATCCGCGCAAATGTGTCACGATTCCAGATACGTGTCCGCCCAGTTCGAAACCGCCCAGCGCGGGTTGTTGGCGATGTTCCCCACCGTCTCGCGCGCGACGCTGATGAAGCTCCATTCGGCGACGTTGATCAGCGGCAGGTCCGCCGCGACCTGTTTCTGGAATTCCTTGTAGAGGTCGGTGCGCGCTGACGTATCCAGCGTCTCCGAAGCCTTGGCGATCAGCGCGTCGAGCGCGGCGTTCTTGTAGCCGCCCTGGTTGGAGAACGGCACGCCGTCGGGAATGCCGCTCTGCACCAGGATGGTGGTCGAGATCGCCGGGTCGCCGCGGAACACCGGCGGGCCGACGGCGAGGTCGAAGGCGTGGTCGGTGTAGACGGCCTTGATGTGCGCGGCCGAGTCGTTGTTGACGATCACGGCGTCGATGCCGATTGCCGCCAGCGCCTGGCGCAGATAGTCGCCGAACTGCTTGGTCTCGTTGAAATAGGGTGCCGGCAGGAGTTTCAGCGCAAAACGCTTGCCGTCATCGGCGCGCTTGTACCCCGCGTCGTCGAGCAAGGCGTTGGCCTTGGCGACGTCGAATGGATAGATCGGCACGTCGGCAGTGTAGAATTGCGGATCGTTCTTCGGCACCGGGCCGGTGGCGGCAGCGGCATAGCCGAGGAACACCGTCTTGACGACGAAGTCCTTGTCGATGGCATGCGCGATCGCCTGGCGGACCTTCACGTCGGCCAGTTCCTTGCGGCGATGGTTGATCTCGACGACGAGCTGATAGGTCAGCCCCTCATAGCCCTTGGAGATCACCTTCAGGCCCGGCACCTTGGAGATGCGGTCGAGGTCGGCCAGGGGCACGGCGGAGAAGGCGGCGAGCTGGATCTCTTCCGCCTCGAGCGCCGCTGCAGCCGACGTGCGGTCGGGTAGCACCTGGTAGATGATCTCGTCGAGATACGGCTCGTCCTTGGCCCAGTAATCCGCATTCCTGGTCAGCTTATAATACTGGCCGGCCTTGTATTCGCCGAACTTGAACGGCCCGGTGCCGATGGGTGCATTGTTGGCCGGGTTGTCCTCGATCTTGCCGACCTCGTAGATGTGCTTCGGCACCACGCTTGACAGCGCCGGCAGCGCGTTGCGGATCAGCTGGAACGGCGTTGGCTTGGCGAATTTGAAGACGGCGGTCAGATCGTCAGGGGTGTCGACGCTGGCCAGATCCTTGAACACGGTGCGGCCGAGATTTTGCAGCGGCTTCCAGATCTGCAGCGCGGAGAAGGCGACGTCGGCCGAGGTGAACGGCTCGCCGTCATGCCACTTGACGCCGTCGCGCAGTTTGAAGGTCACCGACAGCCCATCGGCAGCACCTTCCCAGGAGAGCGCAAGGCGGGGTTCCAGTCCGTCCTTGCCTTCGAACGAGGCTTCGGCCAGCGTTTCGACGATCTTGCTGGAGATGAAGAAGACGCCGTTGGAGGCGACGATGGCCGGATTGAGGTTGCGCGGCTCGGAATCGGCGGCAAGCACGAGGCGGCCGCCCTTCTTCGGCGTCTGCGCCCAGCTGAATGTGGGCATGGCGGTGGAGGCCAGCAGTAAAACTGAGCCGCCAAGCAGCGTGCGTCTGGAAATATCCGACATGATCAACCTCCGTCCTCTCCGCGACCAGATGGGCGCACCCCTCGAAGCTGGCGGCACCCGCCAGCATCCTCGCGGCGATTATGGCCCTTGCCAAGGGTTTCGCCAGAGACGGAATTGGCGCATCTTTGCTTGGCTTTGAATTTTCGTCCTCTGGACCAGTTTTAGAGGTGGCCCTTTCATTCTGGTATTCTGGTAGGACCAGATTGCCTTAGTGTGCAGCAATGACGAGTGGTGACAGCCTGCCGAAGCAATCTAACCTGTTTCTGGCTGGACCAGAGTTAACGAAATGGTGCAGATTTGATCGAAGCCAAGGGATTGGACGCAGTACGGCCGACGATCCCACTGATATCAGGGAGAGAAAGATGAACATCGCCCCGGGCAAGAGCGCCGTCAGCAATATCCCGTTCGATCAGGTGAGGGTCGACCGGCTGATGGAAGAGGCCGGCATCGATGTTCTGCTCGCGACCTCCAAGCACAACACGCAGTATCTGCTTGGCGGCTACAAGTTCATCTTCTTTGCCGCCATGGATGCGATCGGCCATAGCCGTTACCTGCCTATCGTCCTCTATGAAAAGGGCGGGCCCGGTCATGCCGCCTATATCGGCAACCGCATGGAAGGCGCCGAGCACCAGAACAGCCCGTTCTGGACGCCGACGCTGCATGCCGCCTGCTGGGGCACGCTCGATGCTGCCAATCTTGCGGTCGAGCACATCAGCAAGATCGGCAAGGCCGGCGCCCGCCTCGGCATCGAGCCGGCCTTCCTGCCGTCGGACGCCTATGCGCTGATCCGCAAGGCGTTGCCGGATGCCAGGCTGATCGACGCGACCGGCATGCTGGAGAGCATGCGCGCCATCAAGACGGACGCCGAGCTGGAAAAGCTGCGTATCGCCTCCGAGCTGATCACCGATTCCATGTTGGCGACCATCCGGTGGGCGCATGAAGGCACGACCAAGGCGGAGATCATCGAGCAGCTGCGGCGTGAGGAAACCAATCGCGGCGCGCATTTCGAATATTGCCTGCTGACGTTGGGCGCCAGCCACAACCGCGCGGCGTCACCGCAGGCGTGGAAAAAGGGCGACGTGCTGTCGATCGATTCCGGCGGCAATTATCACGGCTATATTGGCGATCTCTGCCGCATGGGCATTCTGGGCGAACCGGATGCCGAGCTTGAGGATCTGTTGGCCGAGGTCGAGACGGTACAGCAGGCGGCGTTCTCGAAGGTGAGGGCGGGCACCATCGGCGGCGACATGATTTCGCATGCCGAGGGCGTGCTGAAGGCCTCCGAGGTCGCGCCCTACACGGATTTCTTCGCCCACGGCATGGGGCTGATCACGCATGAGGCTCCGTTCCTGATGACCAACCACCCGGTCACCTATGAAGGCACCTATGCCGCCAAGCCGCTGGAGACAAACATGGTGCTGTCGGTGGAGACGACCATGCTTCACCCGACGCGGGGGTTCATCAAGTTGGAGGACACGTTGGCGGTGACAGATACGGGATATGTGATGTTTGGGGATCGGGCGCGGGGGTGGAATAGAGGTGGGATAGCCTAGCTCGGCGCTACGCCCTCACCCGGATTGCCATCCGAATTGCGAAGGGCAATTCGGGGCTATCCGACCTCTCCCCGAGGGGAGAGGAGTTTGCGCCGGCGCTGGCTTCTGCCTCTTCTCCCCTCGGGGAGAAGGTGGCCGCGAAGCGGCCGGATGAAGGGGGCCTTTCGCGATTACTTCCCCGCCGGGATCAGCCTGAAATCCGGCAGCTCCCGCACCACCAGTTCGGGTCCGGCCGGCGAATAGACCACGAAGAGCTGCATCGGCCCATCGCCCGTGTTCAGTGTCGAATGGAAACGGCTTTCCGGCACATAGATGGTGCAGCCGGGGCCGACCTTGGCGACGACCGGATTGCCGTTCTCGTCCTCGACCATTTGTTCGCCATTGCCTGAGATGACGAAGATGATTTCTTCCGCGCCGGGGTGGTTGTGGCGGGTGTGGCCCTTGCCTGAGGGCAGGTCGACGACGCCGCCGGAAAAGCGCTCAGCGCCATTCACTTCAGGCGCGACCGTCAGCGACAGCTTGCCCCAGTCAAAGCCGAAGGCGCTCACGTCCTTCGGGTATACGAATACCTTGCTCTTGTCGGTCATGATCTCATCCCTTCTTTTTCTTCTGGTCGTGCAGCGTGACGGCCTTGAAATCCGCCGTCTGCCTGGCGATCGCGGCTTCAGCCGGCAGCCGTTCCATCGAACTCGCGCCATAAAAGCCATGCAGGCCCTTGCAGCGGTCGAGAATGTATCTCGCGTCGTCCGGCATCGAGATCGGCCCGCCATGGCAAAGCAGGATGACATCCTTGCGCACCGAGCGCGCCGCGTTGGCGATGACGTCGATCTCGACCACGCAGTCGTCGAGCGACTTGGCCGACGTGGCTCCGATCGAGCCGCCGGTCGTCACCCCCATATGGGCAACGACGATGTCGGCGCCGGCTTTTGTCATGGCGCGCGCCTCGTCGGGGTTGAAGACATAGGGCGTGGTCAGAAGATCGAGCTTGTGCGCCTCGGCGATCATGTCGACCTCCAGCCCGAAGCCCATGCCGGTTTCCTCAAAACTCTGGCGCATGCTGCCATCGAACAGGCCGATGGTCGGGAAATTCTGCACGCCGGAAAAGCCCATCGTCTTCAGCTCGGCAAGCAGCAACGGCATGATGACGAAGGGATCGGTGCCGTTGACACCGGCCAGCACCGGCGTCTTCTTGACCACCGGCAGTACCTCGTAGGCCATTTCCTTGACGATCTCGTTGGCGTTGCCATAGGCGAGCAGGCCCGCAGCCGAGCCGCGCCCGGCCATGCGATAGCGGCCGGAATTGTAGATGATGATGAGGTCGATGCCGCCGGCTTCCTCGGCCTTGGCCGACAGGCCAGTGCCGGCGCCGCCCCCAACGATGGGCACGCCGTCGGCGATCATCGCCTTGAACTTCTTCAATATGTCCTTGCGCGGTATTGCGGGCATTTGTTGGCTCTCACTATCTGGCGATGTCGAGGAAGGCCGCGGTTGCGGCTTTGGCAAATTCCGGATCGTTGATGTGCAACGGCAGGCGTGAGACCCGGCGTGTGGCGCTCGGCCTGATGGTGCGCTCGACGGCACCGAACAGCACGGCGTCGGCTTCGGGGTCGAAGAAGGCGCCGCCCTCGATATCGAGTGCCGAGACACCTTTTTCGGGGATCAGGAAATGCACAGGGCCCTCGCAGCGAGCGAGCCTGGTGCCGATCCACTCGCCTATACCGCGGCATTCGTCCACCGTGGTGCGCATCAGTGTGACGTTGGGATTGTGCTCGTAGAACAGCCGGCCCCTAAACTTCTCGGGAATGGTCGGCGGCGCCCAGAAATTGACCATGTCCAGCGCGCCGACCGAGCCTACATAGGGCAGCTTGGTGCGGGCGATGGCGCCGAAGCGGTCTTCCGTCGCCGGCAGCACGCCGCCGAACAACAGGTCGCAGACTTCCGTCGTGGTGATGTCGATGACGCCGGCGAGCAGGCCCGAGTCTGCGAGCTTCTCCATCGAGCGGCCGCCGGTGCCGGTGGCGTGGAAAACCATGCAGTCATAGTTGGCGCGCAACTGATCCGCGATGGCGGTCACGCAAGGCGTGGTGACGCCGAACATGGTGAGCCCGAGTGCCGGCTTGCCGGTGGCAGTCGGCGCCGGCTTTGCGGCCATGCCGGCGATTGCCTGCGCCGCATTGTGCAGCACGACGCGTGACAGCCGGTTCAGTCCCGCCATATCGGTGACCGATGGCATCATGATGATGTCGGAGACGTCGACATAGGCCGCGGTGTCGCCGGAGGCGAGCGTCGAGACCATGATCTTGGGCAGCCCAAGCGGCAGCGCGCGCATGCCGGCAGTGATGATCGACGTGCCGCCGCCGCCGCCAATGCCGATCACGCCTGATATGTCGTCGCGCGACGGAATGAAATTTGTGAAGGCGGCGCTCATGCCGGCCACCGCCGTGCCGCGATCATCGATGCCGAGCACGCTACTGGCTCCATCCGGATGATGCGCCGCGACCTCGCTGGCCGGGATATCGACCGGCACGGTGGCGCCGCGCGTTCCGATGTCGACACGGGCAACCGAACTGCCGGTGGCGGCAATAGCATCGGCCAGGAAGGCAAGTTCCTCGCCCTTGGTGTCGGCTGTGCCCACCACGTAGATGCGCTTCATCGCGTTTCTCCCGTCACCGGCCGACCGGCGCCGGGCCGCCTGTCGCCCTTTGCCGGCCTTTCGGTGGGCAAAGGTCATTGCAATTTTTTGAGACGCGCGTATCGTATTGACATGGAAGTCTCACGTCAACAAGCCGCTGGGAACGACGACGCCAACGAGGCTGCAGAACGCGGCCCACGGGCCCGCACAAAACGGCTGATGCTGAAGACGGCGACGCGGCTGATGCAGGCGGGCGTCACCCCGTCGGTCAGCGAAGTCGCGGAGGCGGCGCAAGTGTCGCGCGCCACCGCCTATCGCTATTTCCCCAGCCAGGCAGCCCTGGTGCAGGCGGTGGTCGACGAGGGGCTTGGGCCGATCCTGACCTGGCAATCGACGTCCACCGATGCCGGGCGCCGCGTTGCCGAATTGTTCGATACCGCCATGCCGCGCATCGAAGCTTTCGAGGCAACTTTCAAGGCAGCGCTGAAACTGTCGCTCGACCAGTGGGCGCAGCGGCAGGCGGGCACGCTGGGCGGCGAGCCGCAATTCACGCGCGGACATCGCGTCCAGCTGCTGAAGGATGCCATCGCACCGCTCAAGGGCCGGCTGCCGCCGCGCGAGTTCAAGCGCCTGGCGCAGGCGCTGTCGATGATGTTCGGCGTCGAAGTGCTGATCGTGCTGAAGGATATATGGGGGCTCGATAGCCGCGGCATGCGGTCGGTCGCGCAATGGGCGGCGGGCGCCCTTGTGCGCGCCGCGGTGGCGGAATCAACGGCTGAAATCGATGCGGCCCCGACAGCGGCATTTGCGAAATAGCGCCAATCTGGTTCGACCAGATTTGGATGCCCACTATTGATGTTAACCGGGATGGCAGTGCCGAAACAAGGCTCTCCTATATCAACGAGTAGGAAAATTCAGGGAAAACAGTCGGATACATGAAGAATCCGGTTATACAAGGTCCGGTGGTGGTCCAAGAAAGAGCTTGACGGCTATCTAAAATTGGTAATACCAGATCAGGACAGAAAAGCGGATCGAAAGTGAGAGCTGCGATCCAGTTTCCGGCAAAGCGAGGAGGCTTGGAACCGGAAAGGTGCGATCTCGGGAGGAACTACCAGGCCGGCTTCACCGCCGGCTAGCATGACAAGGTAGAATGCGCACAAGGGAGGAAATCATTATGCGCAAGACAATGACCAGCCTGCTTGCTGGTATCGGCTTAGTACTTGCCTGCGGAACGTCCGTCTACGCGCAGGACAAGGAGCTCACCATCTTCTGGGCGGAATGGGATCCGGCCAACTACCTGCAGGAACTCGGCAACGAGTACGAGAAGGAAACCGGCGTCAAGATCACGGTGGAAACCACGCCCTGGTCCGACTTCCAGACCAAGGCTTTCACCGAGTTCAACGCCCATGGCGACGCCTATGATATGGTCGTCGGCGACTCGCAATGGCTCGGCGCCGGCTCGACCGGCGGCCACTATGTCGACCTGACCGACTTCTTCAACAAGCACAAGCTTGGCGAAGTGATGGCGCCGGCAACGGTGAAATATTACGCCGAATATCCGGGCGGCAGCAGCAAGTACTGGGCGATCCCGCTCGAGGGCGACGCTGTCGGCTGGTCCTATCGCAAGGACTGGTTCGAGGACCCGAAGGAAAAGGAAGCCTTCAAGGCCAAATACGGCTACGATCTCGACGTGCCGAAGGATTTCAAGGCGCTGCGCGACATCGCGGAGTTCTTCTATCGGCCGGATCAGAAGCGATACGGCATCGCCATCTACACCGACAATTCCTATGACGCGATGGCGATGGGCTTCGAAAACGCGCTGTTCTCCTTCGGCGGCGAACTGGGTGACTACAAGACCTACAAGGTCGACGGTTTCATCAACTCCGACAAGGCAATCGCCGCACTCGACGCCTACAAGGAACTCTACACGTTCACGCCTCCGGGCTGGGCCAAGTCGTTCTTCGTCGAGGACAATCAGGCGATCACCGAAAACCTGGCCGCGATGAGCATGAACTACTTCGCGTTCTTCCCCTCGCTGATCAACGAGGCGTCGAACCCGAACGCCAAGAACACCGGCTTCTTCGCCAATCCTCCAGGCCCGAACGGCGATCAGTTCGCCGCACTCGGCGGTCAGGGCATCTCCATCGTTTCCTACTCCAAGAAGCAGGAAGAGGCGACGAAGTTCCTTGAATGGTTCATCAAGGACGAGACCCAGAAGAAGTGGGCGGCGCTCGGCGGCTACACCTGCAGTGCCGCCGTGCTCAAGTCGGAGGAGTTCCAGAACGCCACGCCGTACAACAAGGCCTTCTACGAGACCATGTTCAAGGTGAAGGACTTCTGGGCGGTGCCGGAATATGCCGAGCTGCTGCAGCAGCTCAACCAGCGCGTCTATCCCTACATGATCGGCGGCGAAGGCACCGCCAAGGAAACGCTGGACGCGCTCGCAGGCGACTGGAACGCGACGTTCAAGAAATACGGCCGCGGCCAATAAGCAGCTTTTCTCGCGGAGGAGGCATCCGTGCCTCCTCCGTTCTTTTTTCCGAAACGGGAGCAGGGTCTTGGCGACCACGATGATCACCATGCTGGACACTTCCTCGCGAGCCGCTGCACGCGGCTTGAGCGACATGTCGATCCGCAACCTCTTCATAATCCCGACGATCCTGTTCCTGATCGTCTTCAACATTTTCCCGCTGATCTATTCGCTGGGCTATTCCTTCACCGATTTCCGCGCGTCGACCAACGCGCCGGCGAATTTCGTCGGGCTGCAGAATTATCGCGACCTGCTCAACGACCCCTATGTCTGGTCCAACTTCGCCATCACCGCCAAGTACGTCATCATCTCGGTCGCGGGTCAGCTGCTCGTCGGCTTCGGCGTGGCCATGCTGCTCAACAGGGATATTCCCCTCAAGGGTCTCATCACAACGCTGCTGCTGCTGCCGATGATGCTGTCGATGGCCGTCGTCGGTCTGTTCTGGAAACTGCTCTATGATCCGTCATGGGGGGTCATCAACTATGCGCTTGGCCTCGGCAATTTCGAGTGGCTGGCCGACCCCAAGATGGCGCTCTATGCGGTTGCGCTGACCGACATCTGGATGTGGTCGCCCTTCGTCATGCTGTTGTCGCTGGCCGGCCTTTCAGCGGTGCCGAAGCATCTCTACGAAGCAGCGGCGATCGACCGCGCCGGACCGTTCTACACCTTCTTCCGCATCACGCTGCCGCTGGTCGCGCCGATCCTGATGATCGCGGTCATCTTCCGCACCATGGAAGCGTTCAAGACCTTCGACCTCGCCTATATCCTGACCAGCCAGCCGACGGCCGAGCTGATCTCTATCCGGCTGTACAAGATGGCGTTCCAGGAATGGCAGACCGGGCGCTCCTGCGCGCTCGCCTACATCGTGCTGATCATGGTGCTGGCCATCACCAACATCTACGTCAAGTACCTCAACAAGGTGAAGGAGCGCTGAGATGGCCGCCGTACGCACTTCTTCCGAAATCGGCTTCAATCGCGTCGCCATCGTCGCCGTCCTTTTGGTGACGATCATCTTCCTCGCGCCGATCTACTGGATCGCCTCGACGGCGTTCAAGCCGCGCAACCTTGCCACGACCATCCCGCCCACGGTGGTGTTCCAGCCGGAGATTTCGCCGTTCGTCAAGCTGTTCACCAAGCGCTCGCAAATGCGCAACCCGCCGTCGCCGGAAGAGTATGCGGCGGCACCCTGGTGGGAACGTGTCGTCTTCGATGGCGGTGAAAAGATCGTGCGCGACGGCAAGGGCCAGGTGCAATGGTCGGGCTATCCGAGCCGCTTCATGAACTCGCTGATCATTGCCATCACCTCGACGGTGCTGGCTGTCGGCATGGGTACCTTCACCGCCTACGGCTTCTCGCGCTTCAAGGTGAAGGGGGAGGCGGATCTGCTCTTCTTCATCCTGTCGACGCGCATGCTGCCGCCGGTGGTGGTCGCGATCCCGATGTTCCTGATGTACCGGGCCGTCGGCCTCAACGATTCCCATATCGGGCTGATCATCCTTTATACCGCCTTCAACCTGTCCTTTTCGGTGTGGCTGATGAAGGGGTTCATGGACGAGATCCCGAAGGAGTATGAAGAGGCAGCGCTGGTCGACGGCTACACCCGCATGGAAGCCTTCTTCAAGATCGTGCTGCCGGAGGCCGCCACCGGCATCGCCGCGACCGCGGTTTTCTGCTTCATCACGGCGTGGAACGAGTATGCTTTCGCGCTGATCATGACCAACCGTCGCGCCCAGACGGCGCCGCCCTTCATCCCCAGCCAGGTCGGCGCCGGCCTGCCCGACTGGACGGTGATCGCCGCCGGAACCTTCCTGTTCCTGCTGCCGGTCGCAATCTTCACCTTCCTGCTCCGCAACCATTTGCTGCGCGGCATGTCCTTCGGAGCGATCCGCAAATGAGCTTTCGAGCCATCAACCAGAAATATCTCGAACCGGGGTCTCAGGTGCTGATGGTCCTCGGCATCATCGCGCTTTGCCAGCCGTGGAACCTGCTGCTGCACAGCTATGGCGTGACCATCATCCTGATCGGCCTGATCGGCTTCAACATCACCTCGAAGATCGCGCCGGCGGAGAAGGCCGGTACCGGCCAGGTGCGCAATCCGGGAGCAGAGCATTGACCCAGATTGAGCTTCGCGGCGTCCAGAAATTCTTCGGTGCGGTCCAGGTCATCAAGGACCTCAACCTCAAGATCGACGACAACGAGTTCATCGTGCTGCTCGGTCAGTCGGGTTGCGGCAAGACGACGACATTGAGGGCGGTTGCCGGGCTGGAGACGATCGACGGCGGTGACATCCTCATCGACGGCAAGCCGGTGCAACACCTCAAGGCCGCCGACCGCGACATCGCCATGGTGTTCCAGTCGTTCTCGCTCTACCCGCATATGAGCGTCTATGAGAACATTGCTTTTCCCTTGCGCGCGACGCGCAAGAGCAAGGCCGAGATCGATAGCGAGGTGCGCTCGGTCGCCAAGACGCTGCAGATCACGGAACTGCTGGCCAAGAAGCCGTCGGCGCTGTCGGGCGGCGACATGCAGCGTGTGGCCATCGGCCGGGCTCTGGTGCGGCGGCCGAAGGCGATGCTGATGGACGAGCCGATCGGCGCCCTCGACGCCAAGCTGCGCGAAGAGATGCGGGCCGAGATCAAGCGGCTGCACATCAAACAGGGCTCGACCACCATCTATGTCACGCACGACCAGATCGAGGCGATGAGCCTCGCCGACCGCATCGTGATCATGCATGAGGGCGTGCTGCAGCAGGTCGGTTCGCCTGACGAGGTCTATTCGCATCCGGCCAATCTGTTCGTGGCGCAGTTCGTCGGCAGCCCGGTGATGAACGTCGCCGATGCGGCGATCGCCGAGACCGCATCGGCGGCCTCGGTCACCGTCGGTGGCGCTGCCGCCGGCTTCGAATTTCCGCGCACGCTTTTGTCCAAGCTCAACGGCCATGCCGGCGGCCAGCTGGCGCTCGGCATCCGGCCCGAAGGCGTGCTGGTGCGCCATGAAGCAGCGGAGGGTTTCTTGCCGGTCGAGACACAGATCGTCGAGCCGCTCGGCTCGTTCGACATTGTCGATCTCAAGGTCGGCTCCAAGATGCTGCGCGCGCGCACCAAGAGCGGCTTCGTCGGCGGCCCGGGCGAAAAGGTCTTCGCCAGGATCGATCCGACGCAAGCACATTTCTTCGACACGGCAAGCGGCAAGTCGCTTGAGGTGAGGCTCTGATGGCTCATATCCAGCTCAAGAATATTTCCAAGAGCTTCGGCAACCACACCGCACTGACCGGGCTCGATCTCGAGATCGCCGATGGCGAGTTCTTCGTGCTGCTCGGCGAGACCGGCGCCGGCAAGACGACGACGCTGCGCATGATCGCGGGTCTGGAAAAGCCGACCGAGGGTCAGGTGTTCATCAACGGCGTCGACGTCGCCGACTGCGGTGCGGCCGAGCGCGACGTGGCGCTGGTGCTTCAGCAATATTCGCTCTATCCGCGCTATACGGTCCGCGAAAATCTCGAATTCCCGCTGAAGCCGAAGATCCGTCGGCTGCCGGATGCCGAGATCAAGGACCGTGTTGCACGAGCGGCCAAGACACTGCGGATCGAACATCTGCTCGACCGCAAGACCGACCGCCTTTCAGGCGGCGAAATGCAGCGCGTCTCTATCGGGCGCGCCATCGTGCGCAAGCCGCGCGTGTTCCTGATGGACGAACCGCTGTCGGCGCTCGACGCCAAGCTGCGCGAGGCGCTGCGCACGGAACTGAAGAACCTGCAGATCCAGCTCGGCGCCACCTTTCTGTTCGTCACTCACGACCAGATCGAGGCGATGTCGATGGGCGACAAGGTGGGCGTGCTCAACCATGGCCGCATCATCCAGACCGGCACGCCGCACGAGATCTACAACAATCCGCGCGATACCTATGTGGCCAGCTTCGTCGGCTCGCCGCCGATGAACCTGATCGATGGCAAGCTGGTCAACGGCCGCGCGGTGATGGCGCCGCTGAATTTCGAACTGCCTTTCTCTGGGGGTGCCAAGGCGGGCGGTGCGACCGACGGTCGCCCGCTCGTCTTCGGTATTCGACCTGAGGATGTGTATCTTGAAAGCGGTGCGCCGGTCGAGGCACGCGTCCACGATGTCGAGAACCATGGCGTGGAAAAGATCCTGACTCTGCGGGTCGGCGACACGACGCTGCGCGCCACGGTGCCGGCCAGAACCGATGTCCAGATCGAGCAGCCGGTGCGCTTTGCCTGGAATCAGGACAAGGTGGTGCTGTTCGACAAGGGCAGCGGCGTGAGCTTGCGGCACGCCAGCTAGTTGCGGTCGAACGACGGCGCCGCCTGACTATTTCTGGAAGTAGGTCTCGTAAGGCGTATCGTTGATCAGCAGGATCACGCACTCCGTCTCTGAGAGGCAGGCGTCGTCGTGCATCTCGTTGGCCTTCTGGGTCCAGTAGGATCCCGGCGGCAATTCGACCTTCGTCGCTTCGCCGCCGTCCATTTGCCAATGCGCCCACAGTCCCTTGATGACCACCGCGCGATAGTCGGCGGTGTGCGCATGAACCGGCGCGCGCCAGTTGCGGGGAACTTTCAGCAAGGTGCCCGCCGGGCCTTTGGCCCGGTCACCCCACAACGGGCCAAGGCGATGCGGCTGGTCTGGCACTTCGGCGACATAGGGGATCTTGTCGGCCGGGAGATAGCTGTCCTCGAGGGCAAAGGCGCGAGCGGGAAAGACGCAAGAAACGGCGAGCGCCAGAAACGCGCCGTCTTCGGCGGCCTGGTGGTCGACAATGCCGGTGTGGCCGGCGCCTTCGCCTATTGTGGCGCTGCGACCTTGCTGGCGGCGATCGTTGTGTTCGCGCGCGGCCCTAAGCGCGTCGAATAGCCGATAGCCATCCTTGGCTGAAGCAGCGGGCCCGAGAACTATCAAGGTTTTCGGGGCGTTGCTTTTGTGGTGAGAGGCCACCGTAGGGTCAGACCGCGCGGCCGTCGAAGTCGAAGACCGGCAGGCCGGTGGGATCGAAATCGGCGACGCAGTTGAGGTTGATGTAGGCGCTGCGTTCGCTGCCCTGACTGACATCCTCGGCAAAGGGATGGATGCCGCAGGTGCGGCAGAAGCGATGCGCCATTGCATGATTGCCGAATGTGTAGGTGCCGAGATCGTCGCCCCACGCCAGCACCGTCAGGCTGTCATGCGGGATGGCGGCCAACAGCGCGCCCTTGCGCGAGCAGATCGAACAATTGCACCGCACGGCGCCGGTCAGCTGCGCCTTGAATTCAAACGCAACCTTGCCGCAGTGGCAGCTGCCTTTGTACAGCATCAGTCCCTTCCTATCGCTGGCAGGTGCAAAGGCACGCTGTCCGGGTTATTCCTTCCGCTGACTTAGCGGCCCATATGCCTTAAAGACGCTCCACCTTGACGGAATCCGACATCGACATGCAATCAATCCGCGATCGTCTCGAGATCATCCTGTCACGTCTTGCCAGTTGCGCGGCAGGCGAGAAGGTGTTCACCAAACTCTATGCCGAGGCGGCGCGCGCAGCGGCCGAGGCCACCGATGCGCGCAAGAAGGCCGGCGTATCGCTCGGGCCGCTCGACGGCGCCATCATCTCGATCAAGGATCTGTTCGATGTCGCCGGTGAATCGACCACGGCCGGTTCGCTGATGTTGAGGGACACCGCGCCCCGTCGGCACGACGCTGCGGTCGTCAACCGTCTGCGCCAGGCCGGCGCCGTCATTATCGGCAAGACCAACATGACCGAATTCGCCTTCACCGCCATCGGCGACAACATGCACTACGGCACACCGGGCAATGCCGCCGACACCAGCCGCATTCCGGGCGGTTCGTCGTCGGGCGCCGCCGTGTCCGTTGGCGAGGGGACGAGCGACATTTCCATCGGCTCCGACACCGGCGGTTCGGTGCGCATCCCGGCATCGCTGAACGGCGTCGTCGGTTTCAAGCCGACGGCGCGGCGCGTGCCGCTGACTGGTGCCTATCCCCTTTCTGCGACGCTGGATTCGATCGGGCCGCTGGCGCTGAGTGTTGCTGCGTGTGCCCTGGCTGACGCCGCGATGACGGGCGAGCAGATGCCGCAACTGCACCTGCCGTTAGCGCTTGCCGGGCTTCGTGTCGGCATTCCGCGCGGCCTGCTTTTCGAAGACACGGAAACGGAGATTGCCGCCGCGTTCGATCGCAGCCTTGCCGGGATCGAGCAGGCAGGCGCGTGGCTCACGGACATTTCGATCGACGACCTCATTGCCGATCTGCGCCTGGCCACCAAACGCGGCTCGATCGCGGCCATGGAAGGTGCTGAAATCCATGCCGACTGGCTGGCGACGGGCGCATCGATGCCGGTCGATCCCCATGTCAGCGGGCCGCTGTCGCGGGCGGCGGCCATACCGACGCCGGTTTATATCAGGGCAATGCGTCGTCGCGCGGCACTGTGCATAGCCATGGACGAGCGGTTGGGTTCGGTCGATGTGCTGGCTCTGCCGACCACGCCGGTGACAGCGCCGACTATCGTTTCGATGGCCGAGGATACGGCTCTGCGTGAACGCACTGAAGGTCTGCTGCTGCGCAACACCCAGGTCGCCAACCAGTTCGACCTCTGCGCGATCTCGCTACCGATGCCCGGCATGACGCTGCCGGCCGGGCTGATGCTGGTGGCGCGCAATGGCCATGACCACCATCTGCTGCGCATCGCGGCTGAAATCGAGCGGCTGCTCCGATAGGCAGCGAGCCGTAGGTCGGCAGTCAACGTGCCGCGCAGCGCTTGCGCTCGCTTTTCTTGGAGGAGCGTTCGATTTTGGTCACGACCAGCATCGGCGGATCGTTCGGCTGGCCGCGATGCTGGATCGATCCTCGGACGACGAGTTTTCCAGCATAAAGCTTGTCGGAGAGGTCAGGTGCCGATCTGTCCAGCGGCGGCAATTCCGTAGTGTTGAGCTCCACGCCTTTAACGACATTGCCGGTGGTCAGATCCAGCGCATTGCCTGACGGGCAGGGCGCCATCATGCAGACGATCCCATTGCTGCAATAGACATAATCGCTGCTTTGTGCCGCCGCGAGCGAAGGTAAGGCCACGATCGACGACACTGCGAGAACCAGAGATGCGAAGCGAAAACCGGACATGGTTCACGCGTCCGCCGGGAACCGTCTGCGGTAATGCTCGACCACGTCGGGATTGCGCAGATTGACAGGCAGCCGGTTGGCCAGCACCAGCAAGGTCTCGCCGGCCGCGCCCACGCCCATGCGCATCATCGATTGCTCGGTAATCCCCGCCATATGCGGGGTGACGATAACATTGTCGAAACCGAAATAGGGATGGTTTGCCGGCAGCGGCTGCGTGGCAAAGACGTCGAGTGCGGCGCCGCCGATGCGGTCTTGGCGCAAGGCCTCGATCAGCGCCTGGTCGTCGATCACCGGTCCGCGCGAAATGTTGATCAAAAGCGCGTCCGGCTTCATGCGGGCAATGCGTTCGCGGCTGATCAGGCCGCGCGTTTCCGGCGTCAGCGGGCAGCAGAGCACGATGATGTCGCTCTGTTCGATCAGCGCATCGATCGACAGGAAGCCGATCCTGTCGGGTGCCGGCTGCATGCTGCGGGTCGTCGCCACGACGTCGAGGCCAAAGCCGTGCGCGGCGATATGGGCGACTGCCTGACCGATGGCGCCGAAGCCGATGATGCCGATGGTCTTGCCGGCAAGCTCGCTGGCATGGCTGGCGTGGTCGCGGCCGGCATTCCAGCCCTTGGCGCGCAAGTCGCGGTCGACCGAACGGAAGCGCCGAAGCAGGGCAAGGGCCGCGAACATCACATATTCAGCGACCGAACGCGCATTGACCGCCGGCACGTTGGCGACCAGCACGCCGGCCGCGGCCGCGGCCTCCATCGGCACCATGTCGAGCCCGGCGCCGTGGCGGACCGCGGCTCTGAGTTTCGTGGCGTTTTCGAACAGCGACGGCGGCAGCGGTGCGCGAACGATGATGACGTCGGCATGCTTCGCCTCGGCGGTCAGCGTTGCCGCATCGAGCGCTGAGGCGACGACGAGTTCACCGGCGCCCGCCAGCATTGCGGAGGCACGCGGATGCAGCGTGTGCGTCGACAGGATTCTGGGCATGGGGCTCTCGTGTTTGTCGCAATTCCCAAGGGAAAGCGCTGCGCGCTTTCCCGGGAAAACCGTTTCACACTTTTCCTGGAATTGCTCTAGGCTTTCTCAAATGCCAGGCTTTGCGCTTGCGCCTCGCGGCCCTCGATGATCCCCTTCCAGTAGCTTTCCGCGCCTTGCAGGTGGGCGCTCATCAGCGCCTGGGCGAGATTGCCGTCGCGACGCAGCAGCGCCTCGTAGATCTGGATATGCTCGGCATGCGAGCGCACTGAGCGCTCGGGATCGTTGAAGTAGATCGGCAGCCGCTGCTCGCCCATCAGGTAATAGACGCTGCAGATATTGTGGAACACGCCGTTCTTGGTCGCCCGCACGATTTCGAGGTGGAATTCGCGGTCTTCCTTGGCGAGGCCTTCGCCGGCGGCGATGCACTCCTCCGAGGCTTTCAGGATCTCCCGCAGGCGTTCGAAATTCTCTTCGGTGGCACGCGAACAGGCAAGTTCGGCGGCCTTGATCTCGTGGATCTTGCGCAGTTCCACGGTCTCGTAGATCTGCACCGGATCGAGCGGCAGGCCCGCGCGGGCGAAAAGAGCCAAGGCTTCTACACTGGCCTGCCTGGTGTCGACATAGATGCCGGATTTGGCGCGGCGCTCGACGATGCGCATGGCCTCCAGAATGGCCAGCGCCTCGCGGATCTGGCCGCGGCTGACACCGAAATGCTCCGCCAGCTCGCGCTCCGAGGGCGTGCGGCCGCTCTCCTTGTCCGAATGGGCGAACAGATAGGCGGCGAGTTCGGCGAGAAGGTTCTTTTCTTTCATCGTCAACCGCGTTGCGCGTGCGCCTCCAGGAACCGCTCCGAAATGGTGAATCCCAGACCCGGCTTTTCAGGGATCGCTATCATACCGTCCCTTGCTTCGACAGTCTCTTCGATAAGATCGTGGATCATGGGGTTGGCGCCGAGCGAATATTCGACGGTAAAACTGGCAGGCGAGGCCGCACAAACATGCAGGCCGGCGAAAAAGCATGGCGCGCCGGCCCACAGATGCGGGGCAAAGCGCAGATTGAAGGCACTGGCGATGGTGCCGATCTTCATCGCCTCGCTGATACCGCCGCAAAAGGCCGGATCCGGCTGGAAGATGTCGGCGGATTTCAGCACCGCGAGATCGCGGAAGGCGTAGCGCGTCGCTTCGCTTTCGCCGGTGGCGATCGGGATCGAGCCCGAGGCGCGCACCTCGGCCATACCAGCCTTGTCGTCGGCGATAACAGGCTCCTCGAACCAGGCGAGGTCGAGATCGCTGGCCAGGCTGATGAAGCGCTTGGCCTCGGCCACCGTATAGGTGCCGTGCGCGTCGACCATCAACTCGACGTCAGGACCGAGCGCCTGCCGTGCGGCGCGGACGCGGGCGGCGGAAATGTGCGGGGCGCCGTCCATGGCGCCGACGCGCATCTTCAGCGCCCTGAAGCCGCCTTTGGCGATGTAGGATTTGAGCTGCTCGCCGATAGCCTCGGCGGCAGCCCAGCCGCCGGAGGCGTAGGCCGGCATGCGGTCGAGCTTGCGGCCGCCGATGAGCCGCCACACCGGCTGTCCCAACGACTTGCCCAGAATATCCCAGAGCGCGATATCGACGGCGCTGATTGCCGCAATGCTCATGCCGCGCCGCGCCAGTTGCGGCATGGCATGGCCGGCGCGCGCGGCACTGTCATGGCGCACGCCGTTGTAGAGCATCTCCCAGATCATGCCGATGTCGGCGGGGTCGCGGCCGATCAGCTGCGGCCCGACCTCGTGATTCAGCATGTAGACCAGCGCACCATAGCTGCCGGCGCTGCCGGCGGCGTTCTTGCCCTCGCCCCAGCCGATCAGCCCGTCGTCAGTCTCAATGCGCAGGATGGCGGCGTCGAACGTCGTCACCTGGCCAAAGTCGCTGCGATGCTGCTTCGCGGCCTCAATCGGCACGCGGACCCACCACGCCTGGACCGTTTTGATGCGCATCCCGATCGGCTACTTGATGAGCGGCAGCAGCGTTTCGGCCGTGATGCGCATCTGGTCGGTGTAGAATTTCTCCGTCAGCACGCTGGAGCCGTGATCCTGGATGAACTTCAGCTGTTCGGGAGAAATGTCGACCGGATTCCGGTCGACCATGTCGGCATAGGGCGCGGCGGGTGTGCGGTCGACGGGCGCGACGAATTCGTTGGTCAGCGCGCCGTCATAGCCGACTTCCTTCAGCGTCTGCACGATCCGTGGCCAATCGATCTGGCCAAGGCCGGCGGCAAAGCGGTTGTTGTCGGCGACGTGGAAGTCGAACAGCCGTTTGCCGACCTGACGGATCGCGTCATGGACGTTAAATTCTTCCATATGGATGTGATAGGCGTCGAGGCAGACGCCGCATTCGGGGCTCACCGCATCGGCCAGGGCCAACGCCTGCGCGCCGCGGTTGAACAGATAGGTCTCGAAGCGGTTGAGCGGCTCGACCGCGATCTTGACGCCGACCTTCTTGGCATGGGTGAAGCATTCGCGGGTGGCGTCGACCACCCACTTCCATTCCTCTTCCTCGGTGCCGTCCGGTACCACTTTGCCGACGGTCGCGGGCACCAGCGTTATGATCTCGCCATCAAGTTCGCTGACCATGGTCAGCACGTCCTTGACGTACTGCACCGAGCGTTCGCGCTGGCCCTGGTCCCTGGCGGCAAGGTTGCGTTCGCCCAGCATCAGCGTCACCGACCCCCAGCAGCGGATGCCGTATTCTTTCAGCAGCGCGCGGGTCTCCTTGGTCTTGTATTGCTCGGGCTCGCCGGAAATCTCGATCGACTCGTAGCCGAATTTCTTGATGCGCTTCAGCGTCACCTCCAACGGTTCCGCGCGCATCCAGTTGTGCGTCGAAAGATGCATGGTCTATCCTTCCCAGAATTCGTCTGTGCCAGTTCGCCTGCGATGCGCCCCACAAGGCGCGTCGCGTGTTTCCTCCCCAAGGCGCTCCAGCGTTTTTGCGCAACTGGTTCGACCAATTGGGCCCTAATGGAGGTCTACAGCAATTTTTGTCGCGCGGCAAGAACCGCCGCGATGCGATATCGGCATCTGTGTACCGTATTGATTATGCTGGTATATATCGCCAAAAATGGAATGCCCCGGCAGCTTTGCGCGTGAGTCAAATGGCTTGACCCATTTCCGGTATTTGGTAATACCAGAATGCCGATACGAGAATGCACATCACAAGAGACCAAAGAGGCTGGCCCTGCTTTCATCAGGCGCTATGCTTGGTCCTTGGAAAAATGAATTGGGAGGATGCCGATGCCGTCGACAATGAAGGGTCCGGGGCTGTTTCTGGCGCAGTTCGCGGGGGATACCGCGCCGTTCAATTCGCTGGCCTCGATCACCAAATGGGCGGCCGGTCTCGGTTACAAGGGCGTGCAGATCCCGACCTGGGATGCACGCCTGTTCGACCTCAAGAAGGCGGCGTCTTCCAAGACCTATTGCGACGAGGTGAAAGGCGTCTGCACTGATGCCGGCGTCGAGATCACCGAGCTGTCGACGCATCTTCAAGGGCAGCTGGTGGCGGTGCACCCGGCCTATGATGCCCAGTTCGACGGCTTTGCACCGCCTGCGGTGCACAACAACCCCAAGGCCAGGCAGAAATGGGCGGTCGAACAGATGGAGTTCGGCGCCAAGGCCTCGAAGAATCTTGGCCTGAAAACCTCGGTGACGTTTTCCGGCGCTCTGGCCTTCCCGTATCTCTATCCCTGGCCACAGCGGCCGGCCGGGCTGATCGAGGAGGCCTTTGCCGAACTCGGCAAGCGCTGGAAGCCGATCCTCGACGTCTATGACGAGAACGGCGTCGGCGTCGGCTATGAGATCCATCCCGGCGAGGACATCTTCGACGGCGCCACCTTCGAAATGTTCCTCGATGCGGTTGGCGGCCACAAGCGCTGCAACATCAACTACGACCCGTCGCATTTCCTTTTGCAGCAGCTCGACTATCTTGAATTCATCGACATCTATCACGAGCGGATCAAGGCCTTCCATGCCAAGGATGCCGAGTTCAATCCGACGGGGCGGCAAGGCGTCTATTCCGGCTATCAGAGCTGGACCAATCGCGCGGGGCGATTCCGCTCGCTTGGCGACGGGCAGGTCGATTTCGGCGGCATCTTCTCCAAGCTTACCCAGTATGGCTACGATTCCTGGGCGGTGCTCGAGTGGGAGTGTTGCCTCAAGCATCCGGAGGACGGCGCGGCCGAAGGCGCGCCCTTCATCCAGCACCACATTATCCGGGTGACGGAAAAGGCCTTTGATGATTTCGCCGGCGGCACCACCGACAAGAAGATGCTGCGCGCCATGATGGGTATTTGAGACAAGCAGGAGAAAGACATGGTCGGCGCATCGAAGTCGGAAGCGGGAGGCGGCCCGATCCGCTATGGCATGGTCGGCGGCGGCCAAGGCGCCTTCATCGGCGCGGTGCACCGGATCGCGGCGCGCATGGACAATGACTTCGTGCTGGTGGCCGGCGCCCTGTCGGCCAATCCCGAGCGCGCCAAGGCTTCCGCCGCCGAACTCGGTCTCGACCCGGCGCGCAGCTACGCCTCCTATGCCGAGATGGCCAAGGCCGAGGCCAAGCGCCCGGACGGCATCGAGGCGGTGGCGATCGTCACCCCCAACAATGTGCACGTGCCGGCGGCCAAGGTCTTCCTCGAGGCGGGCATCCACGTCATCTGCGACAAGCCGCTGGCGACGACTTTGGCCGAGGCCAAGAAGCTCGCGGCCGTGGTTGAAAAGACCGGCAAGGTGTTCGTGCTGACGCACAATTACACTGCCTATCCGATGATCCGGCAGGCGCGCGAGATGGTGGCCAAGGGGCAGCTTGGCGACATCCGCATCGTTCAGTCCGAGTACCCGCAGGACTGGCTGACCGAGGATCTTGCCGCCACCGGCCAGAAGCAGGCGGCGTGGCGCTCCGACCCCAAGCAGGCGGGCGCGGGCGGCGCGCTCGGCGACATCGGCACGCATGCCTACAATCTGGCGCGCTTCGTCTCGGGTCTGGAGCTCGATTCCCTGTCGGCCGATCTCGACGCTTTCGTGCCGGGGCGACTGCTCGACGACAATGTCAATGTCATGCTGCGCTTCAAGCCGGTCGGCAAGGTGCATCCGGCCAAGGGCATGATCTGGGCAAGCCAGGTGGCGCCCGGCCACGAGAACGGGCTGAAGCTGCGCATCTATGGCTCGAAAGGCGGGCTGGAATGGGTTCAGGCCGATCCGAACTATCTCTGGTACACGCCGTTCGGCCAGCCCAAGCAGCTGCTCACCCGCAACGGCGCCGGCGCGCTGCCAGTTGCGGGACGCGTCAGCCGCGTTCCGTCTGGCCATCCGGAAGGCTATCTCGAAGGCTTCGCCAACATCTACCAGGAGGCGGCGCGGGCGATCCGCGCGGCACGCAAGAAGGGCGGCAGACCGGGCAAGGACGTGGTGTTCCCGACCATCCAGGACGGCGTCGAAGGTATGGCGTTCATCGAGGCCTGCGTGAAGTCATCGAAGAAGAACGGGGCGTGGACGAAACTTTAGGGAACGCCGGCGCCAAGTCTCTTCTCCCTTCGGGGAGAAGGTGGCCGCGAAGCGGCCGAATGAGGGCGCATGGTGCGAGGTGCGAAAGAAACCAGCGCGCGCCGTCAAATGGGGAGGGGCTGTCGATGAAAATCGGCATGTGCATGTTTTTGTGGACGACTTCCGTGTCTAAGAAACACGAGCCGTTGCTGCGCGACATCAAGGCGACCGGCTTCGACGGCGTCGAGATACCGATCTTCTCAGGCACGCCAGAGGACTACAAGAAGCTTGGCGATTTGCTCGACCGCATCGGGTTGGAGCGCACGGCTGTTACGGCGATGGGCGACCCGGCGATGAATCTGATTTCGCCGGATGCCGCGACCCGCAAGGCCGGCATCGGCTACATGAAATGGGCGATCGATTGCGCCCAGGCGCTCGGCGCGAGTACGCTGAGCGGGCCGCTGCATTCGACGCTCGGCGCCTTCTCCGGCAGCGGGCCGACCGCTGCCGAGAAGAAGCGCTCGATCGCCTCGCAGCGCGCCATTGGCGATCATGCCGGCAAGCGGAACGTTACCATCGGGTTGGAGGCGCTCAACCGTTTCGAGTGCTATCTGCTGAACACGATGGCCGATCTGTCCGAGCACGTCGATGCCATCGACCGGCCGCACATCAAGGCGATGTACGACACCTTCCACGCCAATATCGAGGAAGCCGACCCGATCGGCGCCTATACG
Organism: Mesorhizobium sp. M0802; assembly: GCF_040320115.1. Classification (NCBI taxonomy): domain Bacteria; kingdom Pseudomonadati; phylum Pseudomonadota; class Alphaproteobacteria; order Hyphomicrobiales; family Phyllobacteriaceae; genus Mesorhizobium; species Mesorhizobium sp. M0802. The sequence goes on along the minus strand of NZ_JAMYOY010000007.1, from coordinate 163,627 downwards.
AAGCACCGCAGGAATGTCGTGCACATCCACATTTCGGAGAACGATCGCGGCGTGCCGGGACGCGGGAACATTCCGTGGAAAGAGACTTTCGCGGCCATCCGCAAGAGCGGCTATGACGACTGGCTGACGATCGAGGCGTTTGGCAGGTCGCTGAAGGATCTGGCGGCGGCGACCAAGGTGTGGCGGGATTTTTCCGAGACGCCGGAGGCAGTTTATCGCGAGGGATACAGGCATATCAGGGATGGGTGGAAGCGGGCGGCTTAGCCGCTCACTTCCCTCATCCACGGGCGCAGCGGACGCGGAGACTCGAGGACCCATGCCGCGACTGTCGCGCGCCGCAGCGGTGCAGGTAGGAGATGCGAATGGACGCCTCTTTTTGCACCGCTGGATTCTAGCGCAGACGTCACCGAATGAATCCTCGAGTCTGCGCCGCGTCGCTTCGCTCCTTGCTCCGCCCATGGATGAGGAAGCGACTGTCCTTTTCGCAAATCGCCGCGGTATGCGATCTGCCTTAACTCGGCACTTTCGCTCCACCAGATTTTTTCGGATGTCTTACCCCACCTCGATCACAGCCTTGATCAACCCCGATTTCTCATGCGCCCAGCGGGCGAGATCGTCCGGCGTGCCGGCCAGCGTGGTGCGGTGGGTGACGAGTTTTGCCAGAGGCACGGCGCCGTTGCGTATCGAGGCGGCGACGTGGTCGAAATCGACTTTCAGCGCGTTGCGGCTGCCGATCAATGTCATTTCGCGCTTGTGGAATTCCGGATCGGAAAAGACGATGTCATCCTTGACGACGCTGACCAGCACGAGCGTGCCGCCATGCGCGACATGGGCGAAGGCCGACTGCACCGAGGCGGTGTTGCCGGTGGCGTCGAAGACGACGTCGAACCCTTCGCCGCCGGTTGCCTCGCGCACCAGTTCGGCTGCCGCTTTTTGTGAACCGTCGAGCGTGGCCAAGCCGAGTTCGCCTTTTGCAAAATCCAGCCGCTCCGTGCTCATGTCGAGCAGGCTGACATCGAGCCCGGCGATGCGGGCAAACAGCGCTGCGCCAAGGCCGATCGGCCCGGCGCCGATGACCAACGTGCGGGCGCCTGGTTCGGCGCGGGCACGCCGCACGGCATGCGCGCCGATGGCGAGGAATTCCACGGCCGCCGCATCGGCCAGCGATAAGCCGTTTGCCGGATAAAGATTCCGTGCCGGCACCAGGATCTGCTCGGCCATGGCGCCGTCGCGATGTACGCCAAGCACTTCGATCCTGACGCAGCAATTCGGCTTGCCGTGCAGGCAGGCGATGCATTTTCCGCAAGCGAGATAGGGATTGATGATGACGGGCTCGCCCACGGCAAGGTCGACATCTTCGCCGATCTCGACGACGGTGCCCGACACTTCATGGCCCATGATGCGGGGATAGGCAAGGAACGGGTGCTTGCCTTCGAAGATGTGGTAGTCGGTGCCGCAGATGCCGACATGGCTGACGGCGACCAGCGCCCAGCCGGCAGGCGGCGCTCCTGGCGCCGGCCGGTCTTCCAGGACAAGCTCGCCGGGCGAGCGGCAGACAACAGCTTTCATTCGGCAATTCCAGTGTTCAAAAAGGCGCCGGTCCGTTGTTGAGCGGACCGACACGGAAGGTCAGGGAGGATTACTTGCCGCGACGGCGCAGCCCGTCGAAATAGACGATGATGATGATCAACGCGCCGGTGATGATGCGCTGCCAGAACGAGTTGACGTTGAGCAGATTGGCACCGTTGTTGATGGTGGCCAGGATGAAGGCGCCGAGCAGCGGGCCATGCACCGAGCCGACGGCGCCGAATAGCGAAGTGCCGCCGATCACCGATGAGGCGATCGCCTGCAACTCCCAACCTTCGGCCTGGGTCGGGTTGCCGATGCCGATGCGCGCCGCCAGCAGCACGCCGACGAAGGCCGCGCATAGGCCCGACAGCGTGTAGGCCATGTAGATGGTGCGCTGGACATTGACGCCCGAGAGGCGCGAGGCCTCGGCATTGGATCCCACAGAGAAGAGATAGCGGCCCCAGCGGCTGTGGTGCAGGAAGATGTAGGCCGGGATACCGACCAGGATCACCATCCAGAACAGATTGGGGATGCCGACAAAGGAACTGCGCGAGAACGCGGTGAAGCTGTCGCTGTTGATGTTGATCGAGTTGCCGTTGGTCATCAACAGGCCGATGCCGCGCAACGAGGTCAGCGTCGCCAGCGTGATGATGAAGGGCGGCAGGCCCATCTTGACGATGCCGAAGCCATGGAACAGGCCGATGGCAACGCCGACCAGCAGCGTCACCAGAATGGCGACCCAGATCGGGAAGCCGGCATTGATCATCATGGCGACAATGACGGTGGCGAAGCCGACCACGGCGCCGACCGAGAGGTCGATGCCGCCGGTGATGATGACGAAGGTCTGGCCGACCGCCATGATGGCGATCATCGAGCCCTGCCGCAAAAGATTGGCGATGTTGTTGGAGGAGGCGAAGCTCGGCGTCGCCACCGACAGCACGATCCAGAGCAGAACCAGCAACGCCAGAAGCGTCAGCCCAAACAGGACGTTGTAGTTCCGTTTCGGTTTTTCGATCGCGATGGTTTCGATGCTCATGGTTCCTCCCGTTTCTTGTTTTGTCAGCCGATCGCCTGTGTCAGCACGTCTTCGTGGCTGGCGGCGCGAAAGCCATGGCTGGCGACCAGTTTGCCGCGCCGGAACACGTGCAGCGTATCGGCGAGTTCATAAACCTCGGGCAGATAGGACGAGATCAGGATGATGCCGGCGCCCTTGGACAACAGTTCCCCGAACAGGCGGTAAATCTCGGCCTTGGTGCCGACATCGACGCCGACGGTCGGCTCATCGAAGATGAACAGCTTGGCGCCGTGCGCCAGCCATTTGCCGATGACGATCTTCTGCTGGTTGCCGCCGGACAGGCTGGAGGCCAGTGCGCCGCGTGTCGGCGTCTTGATGCGGAGGCCGGCGATCTGGCGATCGGCTTCAGCCTTTTCCTTCGTGTTCGAAATCAGCAGGTTGTTGGAGATGCGCTTGTAGATCGGCAGGTTGAGGTTGAGGCCGACCGGCAGGTTCAGGCACAGGCCCTGGTCGCGGCGGCTTTCCGGCGCCAGCGCCATGCCGAGCTTGATCGCGTCGTGCTCGGAATTGATGTGGACCGGCTTGCCTTGCCAAAGGACCTGTCCGGCCGACTTCTTGTGGCGGCCATAGAGCGTGGTGACGAACTCGCTCCGCCCGGCGCCGATCAGGCCATAGAGCCCGACGATCTCGCCGGCGCGCACCGTCATCGAGACGTCTTCGAAACCCTTGCCCGACAGGTTTTTCGCTTCAACGATCACGGCACCGGGGGTGAAATGCTCCTTATGGTAGACTTGCTCGATCGAGCGGTTGATCATCATCTTGACCAGCTCGGCGTCATTGGTCTCGGCAATGTTGCGGGTGCCGACCAGCGTGCCGTCGCGCAGCACCGAGACGCGATCGGCGAGTTCGAACACCTCTTCCATGCGATGGCTGATGTAGATGATGGTGACGCCTTCGCCCTTGAGCCTGCGGATCAGCGTGAACAGCTGGTCGGCTTCCTTGCGGGTGAGATAGGCGGTCGGCTCGTCGAAGATCAGGAATTTGGTGCCGCGCACGGTGGCGCGGGCGGCGGCGATCAGCTGCTGCTGGCCGATGGTGAGGTCACCCAGCATGACATGCGCCGGCAGGTCGAAGCCGAGACCGTCGATGATCTTCTGCGCTTCCTTGACCATGGCGCGCTGCTGCAGGATGCCGAAGCGCGAATTCTCCTCGCCGAGGAACATGTTGGCGGCGACGGTGAGATGGCGACAGAGCACGACCTCCTGATGCACGGCGTTGATGCCCAGCGCCATTGCCTCGTGCGGGGTTGCCAGCGCTGCCGGCTTGCCCTCCCAGATGACATCGCCGGAGGTGCGCGGCATGACGCCGGTCAGAAGCTTGATCAAGGTGGATTTGCCGGCGCCGTTCTCGCCGACGATGGCGTGGATCTCACCTGCCTTGAAGGCAAGGTGAACGGGCTTCAGCGCATGCGTGCCGGGATAGCGCTTTTCCAGCCCGTGCAGTTCGAGGATCGTCCTGCCGGGCGCTAGCGTTGGGGCCGGGTGCAGTTCCTGCGCCATGGGCGTCATGACAATCCTCCCAGATTGGCCTTACGATTGGCACGTCGCGATGCAGTCAAGCCGCATTGTCGAGGTGATTCAAGCCGGTGGATATTCAAGCTTGTATCCGGTGTTTCCGGGGCGCGAGGCCCCGGAAAGGATTTTTGGTCGACGGGCTCAGAGCTTCGGGTTGAGCAGGGCGTCGATCTTGGGGTCTTTCATGTTTGCCTTGGTCACCAGGTTGGCGCCTGTGTCGACATTGGCCTCGACCTTCTCGCCCTTCGAGGCGGCGAGCGCGGTCTTGATGCCGTCATAGCCCATCCGGTACGGATCCTGGACGACGAGCGCGGAAATGACGCCGTCATTGAGGAACTTGATCAGCTTCTCGTCGCTGTCGAAGCCGACCAGCGCCAGCTTGCCGCCAAGGTTGTTCTCGGCGACTGCCTGACCGACGCCCTGCGCCATGATCAGGTTGGACGCGAAGATGCCCTTGAGGTTCGGGTTGGCGGTGATCAGGTCGGTGGCGATGTTGAGACCGGTCGTTGCCTGGCCGTCGGCATATTTGTCGGCCACGAGCTTCAGCCCCGGATATTTCGCGGCCAGCTGCTCGGTGAAGCCCTGCTTGCGCTGCTCCAGCGAACCGGCGCCCGGCGCGTTGGTGATCAGGGCGACGTCGCCCTCGATCTTGCCGCCATTGGCTTCGCCGATGGCTGCTGCAAGACCGTCAGCGGCTACGCGTCCGCCCTGCACATTGTCGGTGGTCAGGAACGAGGTGAACGCCTTGGAGTCGGCGCCGGAGTCGATGCCGATGACCTTGACCTTGCTGGCCGCTTCATCGATCGGCTTGCCGAGCGCCTTGAATTCGGTCGGCGCGATGACGATCGCGGCCGGGTTGCCGGCGACGGCATTCTCGAGGATCGAAACCTGGCCGTTGACGTCGGTTTCAGCCTGGGCGCCGAGTTCGGGTACGTTGACGCCGAGATCCTTGCCGGCCTTGCGGGCACCGGCCAGGACGATCTGCCAGTAGAAGGATGTGGTGTCCTTGACGATGATCGGAATGGTCACGTCCGCCGCCGAAGCGGGCGCCGTGTGCAGCGTGCCTGCAAGCATCGAGGCGGCAGCAAGTGCCACCAGTGAACGGCGGTTGAGAATGCTGGTCACGAATTTCATTAGGAATCCTCCCTAGATCGCCCGGTGAAGGTTGCGGAAGCTCCATTTGGATAGGCGCGGCCCAAACAGACCTTTATCAATAAAAAACAGTTGCCGCTTTTTGATAGTGCATCGGTCCGGCCGACGCAAGCGGTGTTTCATATCGGCCTGCGCATGGCTTGGCTGAGAAGCCTCCCTGCCGATCCTCAGTGCCACGTCCAGACGCTCCCGATCCTCCTTGATCATCATGGAATATTAATTCCACCGTCGAGTCAATATGGAATATTCATTCCTTCTTGAGAACCGTGATTGTGGCGTTTCGTCAGCCGAGCTCCTGCACGATGGTGTAGGGAGTGTAGCGGGCGAATTCCGCTTGCGGCACCTGGACGTCGAACAGGTCGAGGTTGCGCGTCAGGTTGGCAGGCTTGGCCGTTCCGGTCAGCACGCTGGCCACGACAGGCTCCTGCAGCGGAAACTGCAATGCAGCCGCCGCCAGCGGATATCCGCCCTCATCAGCGATTTTCTCCATCGCGCCGACACGCTCGAGTATGTCTTGCGTCGCCGGCAGATAGTCGAAATGCGCACCGTGCACCGGTCCGGTCGCCAGGATGCCGGAGTTGAAGACGCCGCCGATGATCAGCGAAGTCTGTCGCTCACGGCATAACGGCAGCAACTCGGCTTCAGCAGAGCGGTCGAGCAGCGAATAGCGGCTGGCCAGCAGGATGCAGTCGAGCGGTGCTTCGCGCAATACGTCGAGGCAGATCTGCACCTCGTTGACGCCGAGCCCATAGGCGGAAATCACACCGGACGTTTTAAGCTCTTCCAGCGCCTTCAACCCGCCGTCCACCAGCTGGCGAAAGTGCAGCTTCGTCTTCTCGACGCCATGTGTGTAGGTGCCGATGTCGTGCACAAACAGGATGTCTATCCGGTTCAGCCCGAGCCGCGCATAGGAGAACTCGACCGAGCGCATGATGCCGTCATACGAGTAGTCGTAGTCGAGCGCGAAGGGCAGCGGGTCGACATAGGAATGATCGGGAACCTGGTCTTCCGGCACCGGGCGGAACAGCCGTCCGACCTTGGTCGACAGCACATAGGAATCCCGCGGCTTGTAGCGCAGGAAATCGCCGGTCCGCCGTTCCGACAGGCCGAAGCCATAGAAGGGCGCGGTGTCGAAATAGCGCAGGCCGGCATCCCAGGCTGTCTGCAGCGTCTCCCTCGCCGCTTCGCGCGGACAGGCACGGTAGAGCCCGCCGATTGCCGCCCCGCCGAAGCTTATCTCGGTGACCTCGAGCGCAGTCGTGCCGATGCGGCGTTTGTCCATCCACAGCCTCCCCTTGTGAGCCGTCTTTGCAGCCCGCTTTTTTCGTCGGTGGTTACAGCGTCGCGCCGAGGTGCCACGGCACGAACTCGTTGTCGCCGTAGCCGAACGCCTCGCTCTTGGTCTTGCGGCCCGATGCCGTCTCGACGATGAGCTCGAAGAGCTCCCGGCCCATGCCGGCGATGGTCTTTTCACCCGAAGCGATGACGCCGCAATTGACGTCCATGTCCTCTTCCATCTGGTGGTACATGGTCGAGTTGGTGGCGACCTTGATCGACGGCGTGGGCCGGCAGCCGAAGCAGGAGCCGCGGCCGGTGGTGAAGACGATGATGTTGGCGCCGCCCGCCACCTGACCGGTCGCCGAGACCGGGTCGTAACCGGGCGTGTCCATGAACACCAGGCCACTGCCGGTGACCTTTTCGGCATAACCGAAGACGCCGTTGAGCGGAGTCTGGCCGCCTTTGGCCACGGCGCCCAGCGACTTTTCCAGGATGGTGGTCAGGCCACCGCGCTTGTTGCCGGGCGAGGGGTTGTTGTCGATCGAGGCGCCGTGCTTGGCGACATGGTCCTCCCACCATTTGACGAAACCGTCGAGCTTCTTGGCGATCTCCGGCGTTGCCGCGCGATAGGCGAGCAGATGTTCGGCGCCATAGATCTCCGTCGTCTCCGACAGGATACCGATGCCGCCGACGCCGGCCAGGATGTCGACCGCCGCTCCCAGCGCGGGATTGGCGGTGATGCCCGACATGCCGTCGGAACCGCCGCATTGCAGGCCGACGACGATCTCCGAGACCGGGATCGGCTCGCGCTGATACTGGCCGACTTCCTCGGCGATTTCGGCGAGCACGCCCATCGCCTTTGCGACCGATTTGCGCGAACCGCCGGCGTCCTGGATGTTGAAATGGCGTTTTCCCGCCGCCGCACCCTTCTGGCCGTAAAGGGTGAGCTGGTTGACCTCGCAGCCGAGGCCGACCATCAACGCGCCGCCGAAATTCGGATGGCGGGTGTAACCGGCGAGCGTGCGGTGCAGCACCATCATGCCGTCGCCGGTGCCGCTCATGCCGCAGCCCTGGCCATGGACGATCGGGACGAAGCCGTCGATCCCCGGATATTTCGGCAACAGCACGCGGTTGGCCTCGTCGGCAATGGCGTGGCAGACGGTGGCCGAGCAATTGACGCTGGCGATGATGCCGATGAAGTTGCGCGTGCCGGCACGGCCATCGGCGCGACGATAGCCCATGAATGTCCGGGCGCGGTCAGCTTCGGTGGCATGCTCCGCTTCGCTCGGCGGCACGACCGGCAGACGGCCGGACTCGAAGACCAGATTGTGCGAATGGACGTGGTCGCCGGGCGCGATGTCCTGGGTGGCGCGGCCGATGGCCTGGGCATACTTGACCACCGCCTCGCCGGCGGCGATAGGCTTGATCGCCACCTTGTGGCCGGGCTCGATCAAGGCCGTGGCGACGGCGCCGCCGGGCAGAGGGGTGCCGATCTCGATGCGGCCATTGGCGACCGCGACATTGTCGGCGGGGGACAGAAGAATGCTGTTCGAGGCGTTCACGGGCAGTTTCCTGGGTCTGTTCCTGGGGATGCGCGGATTGACACGCGTCTGTTTACATATAATGTCTTTTATCGTGAAAAAACATTTGTGCGTCAATTGTTTTTTCAGGAGGAGACCATGCGTCCGATGGACGCTTGGCTTGTGGGGAGCGGCGTCTGACACGCAGAGCGTTTTGCTTTGCCGGGTGAGCGCCAGGACATATGTGATATCGCGCTTCAAGCCAGCCACAGCAAGCGCCGGCGCGCAACGGGGCAGGGATGTCGAAGAGCAACAACGTCTACAAGGACGCTTACAACAGGGGTCTGCGGCTGCTCGATGAAACGCAGAGCCTGCCGTCGGAGCCGGAACTGGGCACTTTGCTCGGCGTCAGCCGGACCACCGTGCGCACCATTCTGGCGCGCATGGAAGAGACCGGGCTGATCGCGTGGAACAAACGCAGCAAGACAGTGCTCAGGGCGCCGAAGCCGGATGATTTCTTCCCCGAGGAGGAGACAGACACACTGGCCCAGATCATCGAGCGGTCGTTTATGCGCAGATTGCTGGCTGGCGGCGCCGAGGCCGGCATGCAGATCAACGAGCTCGAACTGGCGCGCGAGATCGGCGTCGGCACCACCAGCGTGCGCGAGTTCCTCATCCGCTTCTCCCGCTTCGGCCTGATCGAGAAGCGGCGCAACAGCCACTGGGTGCTGAAGGGGTTTACGCGAGCCTTCGCGCTCGAACTCACTGAAATCCGCGAGATGTTCGAGATACGCTCGGCGGCGGCCTTTGCCGCCTTGCCTGGGGATAGTCCGGTCTGGGCGGATCTCGACCGGCTGGAAGACGAGCACCGGCTTCTGGCCAGCGAAATCGCCATCCGCTTCAACGAATTCTCGGAGCTAGACGAGCGCTTCCACCGGCTGATCCACCGGGCGTCGCACAACCGCTTCATCGTCGATTTCTACGACGTCATCGCCATGATCTTTCACTACCACTACCAGTGGAACAAGGCGCAGGAGCGCGAGCGCAACGAAGTCGCGGTGAGCGAGCATCTCGCCTACATCGCGGCGCTGAAATCGCGCGATCTCGGCAAGGTCGACGCCGCCTGCCGCAAGCATCTGAAGTCGGCACGCCACACGCTGTTGACGTCGATCCCGGAAATCGGCGGCCGCCCGGCTTCCTGAGCGCGACGTCCGAAGGGACGTTATGCGCACAAGATCTCTGCCTCATGCCGTTATCCCAAACCGCTGCGCACTTTTGTGCGACATGGATCGAACGCGCCGCGTTGCCGCAGCGATGATTTGGCGATTTTCCGCCGACATGCCGCGTGCTAGATATCCACGCGTTGCTGCGTGAAGAGGCAGGTCTTTGGACTTCCGGCGTAAGAGATGGAGCATGACGGCCGCCTTTGTCGCGGCCTGTGTGCTGCTGCTCCAGTCGACGCTCGGCGTGCTTGCTTTCGGCATTGCGCCGGATGCCTCGCAACTCGACGCTTTCGGCAACGTCATCTGCAGCCATGATGGGGCGGTCCAGCTTCCCGGCGGCGATCCGCACCAGCAGCATATGCCCGCGTGCTGCATGCTCGGCTGCAGCATGGCCTCCGTCGCCTATGCGCCGCCAGCAGGCGTCGGCGTGGCGCCGGTGAGCCTGTCTTTTGAAACAGTCGCGTTTCTCCCGCCGGCAGTCAGGCATCCCGACGTCACGCGTGAGCGCTCTCCGGCCAATCCGCGCGCGCCGCCGCTTGCGGGCTGAAAAACCGCCGCTCGCTTCGCGTAACCTGCGCAGGCGATAATCATCCAATGATAAACACGTTCGCAGCCGGACAAAGGCGCGACCTCATATTCATGGAGCCTACCCATGTTCCTTTTTCTTCGTGCCGGCGCGTTGCGCCGCAGTGCCCCTTTCTCCATCACTATCGAGCAGCGTCTCGGCAGCGCCCTCTTCGCCTTTGCACTGTTGTTCGCCGGCCCCCATTCCGTCCTTGCGCATGAGTTCAAGGCCGGTGACATCGAGATCGAGCATCCCTGGTCGCGCGCCACGCCGGCCGGCGCCAAGGTTGCCGGCGGCTATTTCACCATCGTCAACAAGGGCAGCGCAGCGGACCGGCTGCTGTCGATTTCCTCCGACATTTCGGGCAAGGCCGAACTTCATGAAATGGGGGTGAAGGATGGCGTCATGACCATGCGCCCGGTCAGTGGCGGCCTGGACATTCCGGCGGGCGGCAAGATCACGCTGGGTCCCGGCGCCTACCACGTGATGTTCATGGATTTGAAGCAGCCCCCTAAAGAAGGCCAGATGTTTGCCGCTAAGCTGACTTTCGAGAGGGCCGGAACCGTGACCGTCGAGTTTGCCGTGCAAGCCATAGGCAGCGCGCCACCCCTGGAAGACAACGACTGACCAATTATTGCCAATCAATTTTTTCGAGAGGGACCCATCATGAACAAGCATCATTTGCCGGCCGCTGCATTCCTCGTCCTGGGGACAAGTGCCGCCTTCGCCCATATCACGCTCGAAACACAGGAGGTTGCGGTCGGTTCGACCTACAAGGCCGTGCTGCGCGTGCCGCATGGCTGCGACGGCAAGGCGACGATTGCCGTGCGCGTGCAGATCCCGGAAGGGGTGATCGGGGTGAAGCCGATGCCCAAGCCCGGCTGGACGCTGCAGGTCAAGAAAGGCAAGTACGAGAAATCCTACCAGCTCTATGGCGAGGCGGTGACCTCGGGCGTCAAGGAAGTCGACTGGAGCGGCGGCAGCCTGCCGGATGAATTTTATGACGAGTTCGTCTTCCGCGGCACGTTGGCCGCCGATCTGCCGGCCGGGCAAAAACTCTATTTTCCGGTGGTGCAGGAATGCGATGGGGCCACCACGCGTTGGATAGAGATTCCGGCGGCTGGTCAGGATGAGGATGCGCTGGAAGATCCGGCGCCCGGCCTCAACCTGCTGCCGAAGAAATGATGCATTGGCGGCGCGCTGCTTCGAAGCGGCGCGCCACTGTTTTGGTGGATGGCATGAACGTGGCCTGTTTTCAGCGGATAGAACGGACAGCCGGCAGGTGCTTCGGCCTGCTGGCCGCGATCCTGCTGCTTGCCGTCCTTGCCACGCCAAACCAGGCCTTTGCCCATGCGGCGCTGATCAAGGCCGAGCCTGCCGACGGCGCGGTTCTGGAGCGAGCGCCGACGCAATTTTCGCTGACCTTCAGCGAGCCTGTGTCGCCGCTGGTGCTGACCTTGGTGCGGCCCGACGGTACGCCTGTCGCTTTGACCTCGTTTCGGTTGAGCGACCAAACGGTTGAGATCGACAATCCACAAAAGCTCGGGCCGGGCACCCATGTCTTGAGCTGGCGGGTGATTTCCGCCGATGGCCATCCGGTCGGCGGCTCGGTGCTGTTTTCCGTTGGCGCGCCAAGTGCGGCGCCGGCGGTGGGGGAAGCTGTCGATATAGATTTGCGGTCAGCGATCTGGACCGGCAAGGTTCTTCTCTACATCGGGCTTTTCCTCGGCATTGGCGGCGCCTTCGCGCTGACATGGCTGGCGCAAGGCCAGCGCTCAGGCCAGCGCTTCGTCATTGCCGCCATCCTGTGCGGGCTGGTCGCAGCACCCCTGTCGCTCGGGTTCCAGGGGCTGGACGCGCTGGGCGCGCCACTCGCCCGGCTGGCGCAACCGGTGGTCTGGCGGACGGCGCTTGGCACCAGCTTCGGCTGGACGGTGCTGATTTCGCTGGCGGCGCTCGGGCTTGGCCTGCTGTCGTTGGTCGGATCGCGTGCTGGCGCCAGGCCGTTGGCGCTCGCCGGGCTGGCCGGTGTGGGTGCAGCCCTTGCCGCCAGCGGCCATGCCAGTGCAGCCGAACCGCAATGGCTGACGCGGCCTATGGTGTTCCTGCATGGCGCCGGCATCGCTTTCTGGGCTGGAGCATTGCTGCCGCTCGGCCTGGCGTTGAGCAGCCAATCGGTGGAAACCGGGGCGTTCCTGCGGCGGTTTTCGCGCGCGATCATGCCCGTGGTGGTAGTGCTTGCCGCCGCCGGTGTGGTGCTCGCCATCATCCAGGTGCAGACACCGGCGGCACTGGTCAACACCGCCTATGGCCGGCTGCTGCTGATCAAGCTGGCGCTGCTGGTGTTTCTGTTCACGCTGGCGGCGGTCAATCGATGGCGGCTCACCGCCTTGGCCGAGGCCGGAGCGACGGAAGTGCGGCGACGGCTTAGCCGCTCGATCTCAGTCGAAATGCTGATCGTGCTCCTGATCTTCGGCGTTGCCGCCGGCTGGCGCTTCACGCCGCCGCCACGGGCCCTGGCAATCGCCGCGGCACAACCGACGTCGACCCATATCCACACTATGAAGGCGATGGCCGACATCGACATCACGCCCGGCCATACCGGGGAGGTCACCGCCTCCATCGTCATCATGGATGGCGATTTCGGCCCGCTCGACGCCAAGGAAGTGACGCTGGTGCTGTCCAAGCCCGATTCGGGGATCGAGCCGATCAAGCGTCCGGCGACCAAGCCAGGCGACGGCACCTGGCGGGTCGATAATCTCGTCATTCCGATTCCAGGCCGCTGGACGGCGCGGCTCGATATTCTGGTTTCGGATTTCGAAGTGATAAAGATCGAAGCGCCGATCGATATCCGCGCCGAGTGATATTCAGCCCGCCCGCGAAGGACGCTCAGCCGAGTTCCTGGGCTAACCCGATGAGATGCCCTTCCGGCCCGCGGATGTAGCAGAGCCGATACACGTCCTCGTAACGGACGACTTCACCGACCAGCTGCGCGCCACGCTTGCGGAGCCTTTCAAGCGTGTCGTCGATGTCGTCCACGGTAAACATGACGCGCAGGTAGCCCAAGGCATTGACCGGGGCGTTGCGGTGATCGGCAACGACAGGCGGCGTGAGGAAGCGGGAGAGCTCGAGCCGGCTATGACCGTCCGGTGTGCGCATCATGGCAATCTCGACGTGCTGATCGCCGAGCCCGGTGACACGTCCGGCCCACTCGCCTTCGATCGTCGCCCGCCCTTCCAGTTCGAGGCCGAGCTCGCGAAAGAAAGCAACTGTCTCGTCGAGGTCCTCGACGACGATTCCGACATTGTCCATCCGTTTGACTGCCATATGTCCAACCTATCGCCATATGTTCGATCGGCAAGGCGTCGCCTGGTCACCAACTGACCCTTCCTGACTCGGTCTGACACAACGCAGACGCAACACAATTCGGCGAGGCGGTTGACGTGGCGCGAAAGGCCCGTCAATCATCTCGCCGAAAAGTGGGCATCCCGAAAAACGCGGCCTCAACAAAATCCGAAAGCAGGGAAGAAACGATGGAAAAAGCCGAAATAGGCCTGATCGGCCTTGGCACAATGGGCTCCAACCTCGCGCTCAACATTGCCGAGCACGGGCACCGCATCGCCGTCTTCAACCGCACCAAGGCGCGCACCGATGCCTTCCTCGAAGGCGCCGGTTCGCTCAGGGACATGGTGGTGCCCTGCTACAGCCTGGAGGAACTGGCAGCTGCGATCAAGCCGCCACGCCCGGTCATCATCATGGTGCTGGCCGGCAAGCCGGTCGACGAACAGATCGAAGCGCTGCGCGGCGTGTTGTCTGACAACGATATCGTCATCGATGCCGGCAACGCCAATTTCCGCGATACGATGCGGCGCTTTTCGGAACTGTCGGGCTCAGGTCTCACCTTCATCGGCATGGGCGTATCCGGCGGCGAGGAAGGCGCGCGCCATGGACCGTCGATCATGGTCGGCGGCACCGAAGACTCCTGGAAGCGCGTCGAACGCGTGCTGACCGCGATCTCGGCCAAGTTCAAGGATGAACCGTGCGCTGCCTGGCTTGGCACAGACGGCGCCGGGCATTTCGTGAAAACCATCCACAACGGCATCGAATATGCCGACATGCAGATGATCGCCGAGATCTACGGCATCCTGCGTGACGGTCTCGGCATGGGGCCGAAGGAGATCGGCAAGGTCTTCGAGGACTGGAACAAGGGCCGGCTCGATTCGTATCTGATCGAGATCACCGCCAAGGTGCTGGCCGCCGACGATGCAAAGACCGGCAAGCCGGTGGTCGACATCATCCTCGACCGTGCCGGCCAGAAGGGCACCGGCAAATGGTCTGTCATCGAGGCGCAGCAGCTCGGCATTCCGGCGACGGCCATCGAGGCGGCGGTGGCGGCCCGCGTGCTGTCCTCGATCAAGGATGAGCGGCAGGCGGCCGAAAAAGCCTATGGCAATATCGGCGTCACCAAGATCTCCGGCGACAAGGCGGCACTTCTGAAAGACCTGGAGCTGGCGCTGCTCGCCGGCAAGATCGCCGCCTATGCACAAGGTTTCGCGGTGATGAGCGCCGCCTCGAAGGAGTTCAACTGGAACTTGCCGATGCCGACCATCGCCAAGATCTGGCGTGCCGGCTGTATCATCCGCTCGCAGATGCTCGACACCATGGCGGAAGCCTTCGGCTCGGGCGGCGCGTCCACCAACCTTTTGATGGCGCCGGCTTTCACCACCATGATGCAGGAGGCGCATCCGTCGCTCCGGCGCATCGTCGCAAGAGCGTCGGAGGCCGGTTCGCCCGTGCCGGCGCTGGCGTCGGCGCTTGCCTATTTCGACAGCTACCGCCAGGGCCGCGGCACCTCGAACCTGATCCAGGCGCAGCGCGATTTCTTCGGCGCGCATGGTTTCGAGCGCATCGGCGAGCAGGGGGCTTTCCATGGCCCATGGGGCAGCGGCGCTGCCGCCTAGGGTCAGGTGAGGCGGCCTCTCAGGTCGTGCCAGTCAGCCCTGATACGCGACGACGTCGCCTGGCTTGACCACAGTCTGCAAAGAGCCAGGTGCCGCGCCGCCTATCCAGCCCAGCACGGCGCGGGCAAGCTCGGTGCCGGCGAGGCGGAAGTCTTCGTTGACGATCAGCAACTCCCGGCGGAACAGATGCAGCAGTTCCGACGATTGCTTGGACACGACATCGACGTCGCGGCCGAGTTTCAGGCCGGCATCCTCGATGCCGGCGACGATGGCCAGCGTTGCTGCGGCGGCGCTGCTGACGAAACCGTCCGGCCTGACGTCGCGGCGCATCAACTGCGCGGTCCGCGTCCTGATCTGATCGATCGACTGGTCGATCGAAACAGCGTTGAACGGCACTTCGCTGGCGTCGACCTCGCTCAGTGCGTCGGCAAAGCCATTGACCGTGTGGTCGTAATAGGTGAGCCCGACCGGCGGCGCTACCAGCGCCAGCCGGCGCCGGCCGACGCTGGCCAGATGGCGCACCGCTTCGGCGGCGAAGGCGTAATTGTCGAAGTCGTGATAGGGGTGGACAAGCCCCATATCGGTGCGGCCATGCGTGGCAAAGGGTATGCCGCGCTCCAGCATGTAGCGGGCGCGCGGATCGTTGGGCTGCGTGCGTGAGATGATGACGCCATCGGCCGAGCCGGACTCGACCAGATACTTTACCGGGTCCAGCGGATCCTGCGAGCGCGAGTAGGGCGTGACGATCAGGTGATAGGGTGTGTCGGCAATGACCTCCGAGACGCCGTAGATGATGTCCGAGACAAAGCTCATGATCTCGCGCTCGGTATTGAGCACGAGGCTGATAACATTGGTCTTGCCGGTCCGCAGGCGCACGCCGGCGCGGTTCGGCCGGTAGCCGATCTGCCTGGCGACGAGTTGAACCCGCCGCCTGGTCTCGGCGCCGATCTCGGGTGCATCCTTGAGCGCGCGCGAGACGGTGGTGACGCCGAGCCCGGTCATGAAGGCAAGCGTTTTCAGCGTCGGCCGCTCATGCGCCGACGCCTCGTCGTCCTTCTCCGTCTGGTCCCTGTCCATTCGTCCCGCCCCGTCAGGCGCATAGCAGCCGCCGGACCAGCCGACAATCGCTTCGATGACGATGTGGCACGGTTCTTCGCCGTCAGGCCTCAATATACTGAAACGTTACAGATTTCCAACATCGCAGCGCGTGGGTCTCTCAAGCCATGGTTTTGGCAGGGTTTTGGCGGCCAGAAACGTTGCGCGACAATCAGGTTCGAGACGGTTTTCTTGCGCTGCAGCATGATTTTGCAGCGCAGCACCCGGTTTTGCGCGGAGTTTGCCGGTTTGCACGCAACGAATTTGTTCGCGCCTCGAAAAAACATTCGAGCGCGTTTATCTCAGGGGTTGCACGCACCGCATAATTGCCGTATCGAAAATCTGTAACGTTTCAGATTCTGGGAGGAACCGAAATGCGCTATAGACTTTTGACCGCTGCCCTTGCCGCGACGGCCGCGCTTCAGCTTGCCGACCCGGCGGCCGCCACCGACCTGGAAGTGACCCATTGGTGGACGTCGGGCGGCGAGGCGGCGGCGGTTGCGGAATTCGCCAAGGCCTTCGACGCGACCGGCAATCACTGGGTCGACGGCGCCATTGCCGGATCCGGCGGCACGGCACGGCCGATCATGATCAGCCGCATCACCGGCGGCGATCCGATGGGCGCCACCCAGTTCAATCACGGCCGGCAGGCCGAAGAACTGGTGCAGGCCGGCCTGATGCGCGACCTCACCGATGTCGCCACCAAGGGCAAGTGGACGGAAATCGTGCGGCCGAAGAGCCTGCTCGACAGTTGCACCATAGACGGCAAGATCTACTGCGTGCCGGTCAATATCCACTCCTGGCAGTGGTTGTGGCTGTCGAACGAAGCCTTCGAGAAGGCCGGCGTGCCGCTGCCGAAGGACTGGAATGAATTCGTGGCGGCAGCACCCGCCCTGGAAAAGGCGGGCATCATCCCGCTCGCTGTCGGCGGACAGGCCTGGCAATCTTCCGGCGCCTTCGATGTGCTGCTGGCGGCGGTCGGCGGCACCGATGCATTCCTCAAGGTCTACAAGGACAAGGACGCCAAGTTCGCCGCTGGGCCCGAGATCGCCAAGGTCTTCAAGGCCGCCGACGATGCCCGCAAGATGGCGAAGAACACCAATGTGCAGGACTGGAACCAGGCGACCAATCTGGTCATCACCGGCAAGGCCGGCGGCCAGATCATGGGTGACTGGGCGCAAGGCGAGTTCCAGGTTGCCGGCAAGGTCGCCGGCAAGGACTATGCCTGCCTGCCGGGCCTCGGTCTGAACGAAGTTATCGCCACCGGCGGCGACGCCTTCTATTTCCCGCTGCTCAAGGATGCCGACAAGTCCAAGGCGCAGGAGGTGTTGGCAGAGACGCTGCTCGACCCTAAGACTCAGGTCGCCTTCAATCTCAAGAAGGGCTCGCTGCCGGTGCGCGGTGACGTCGATCTCAATGCGGCGAACGACTGCATGAAGAAGGGTCTGGCCATCCTCGCCAAGGGCGCCGTCATCCCGTGGACGGACCAACTGCTTTCGCAGGATACCCAGAAGCAGAAGGAAGATCTCTTCGCCGAATTCTTCGCCAAGCCGGACCTGACCATCGAAGACGCGCAGAAGCGCTTCGCCGACCTCATCGCTTCGGCAGACTGACGTTGGAGGCAATACACCCCGCTCCCGGTCTTGCGAAAGCAGGGCCGGGATCGCACCGCCCTTACCCAGCCGGCTGACGAGATGAGCAAGAGCGAACGCCCCAACCCGCTGTTCCGCAACATCAATGCGAAGGTCGCCTCGATCCCGATGATCCTCACCGCGTCGGTGGTTTTCGTCGGCGGCACCGTCTGGACGGTGTTCTATTCCTTTACCAATTCGAAGCTGCTGCCACGGCTGAATTTCGCCGGGCTCGACCAGTATTACCGGCTGTGGGCGACGCCGCGCTGGCTGATCTCGATCGAGAACCTTTTGATCTACGGCGCGATCTCGCTGGTGTTCTCACTGGTCATCGGCTTCCTGCTTGCAGCGCTTCTCGACCAGAAGATCCGTTTCGAGGACACGTTCCGCACCATCTTCCTCTATCCGTTCGCGCTTTCCTTCATCGTCACCGGCCTGGTCTGGCAGTGGCTGCTCAATCCGGATTTCGGCATCCAGCATGTGGTGCGGGACCTCGGCTGGACGAGCTTCAACTTCGACCCGCTCTACAATTCCAGCATCGTCATCTACGGCATTTCTATTGCGGCGCTGTGGCAAGGCACCGGGCTCATCATGTGCCTGATGCTGGCCGGCCTGCGCGGCATCGACGAGGACATCTGGAAGGCGGCGCGGGTAGACGGGATCCCGATGTGGAAGACCTATCTGTTCATCGTCATCCCGATGATGCGGCCGGTTTTCATCACCACGCTGGTCATCATCGCGTCGGGCATCGTCAAGGTCTACGACCTCGTCGTCGCCCAGACCAGCGGCGGCCCCGGAATCGCCTCCGAAGTTCCGGCCAAATATGTCTATGACTACATGTTCTTCGCACAGAATCTTGGCCAGGGCTTTGCCGCCTCGACCATGATGCTGCTCTCGGTGGTGATCGTCGTCGTGCCGTGGGCCTACCTTGAATTTGGAGGCAGGAAGCGTGGCTGACCCGGCCGTCCCTTTGCCCGCCAGCGCGGGTGCCGCCGAGCGCGAAGCCTCCGGGCCGCGCGGGCCGAAGCCGCGGCATGTCTTCTCGCGCCGCAATATCTTCCTCTATGGCACGCTGATCGTGGTGGCGGTCTACTATCTGCTGCCGCTCTACGTGATGGTCGTAACCTCGCTCAAGGGCATGCCCGAGATACGGATGGGCAATATCTTCTCGCCGCCGCTCGAAATCACGTTCGAACCGTGGGTGAAGGCGTGGGCGACCGCCTGCACCGGCCTCAATTGCGATGGGCTTTCGCGCGGCTTCTGGAATTCGGTGCGCATCACCGTGCCGTCGGTGCTGCTGTCGATCGCGATCGCCTCGGTGAACGGCTATGCGCTCGCCAACTGGCGCTTCAAGGGCGCCGACACATTCTTCGTCATCCTGATCGTCGGCGCCTTCATCCCCTATCAGGTGATGATCTATCCGATCGTCATCATCCTGCGCGAGATCGGCCTCTACGGCAGCCTCAGCGGCCTGGTGATCGTCCATTCCATCTTCGGCATGCCGATCCTCACGCTTTTGTTCCGCAACTATTTTGCCTCGATGCCGGAAGAGCTGTTCAGGGCGGCACGGGTCGACGGCGCCGGCTTCTGGGGCATCTTCCTGCGGATCATGGCGCCGATGTCGCTGCCGATCTTCGTCGTCGCCATCATCCTGCAGGTGACCGGCATCTGGAACGACTTCCTGTTCGGCGTCGTCTACACCCGCCCCGACACCTATCCGATGACGGTGCAGCTCAACAACATCGTCAATTCGGTGCAAGGCGTGAAGGAGTACAACGTCAACATGGCCGCCACCATCCTGACCGGCCTTGTGCCACTCATCGTCTACTTCATTTCCGGCAAGCTTTTCGTGCGCGGCATCGCCGCCGGTGCGGTGAAAGGGTGATGGCGATGACGGCAGCCAACGGCACCAGCGTTTCGATCCAGGACCTGTCCCTGAACTTCGGCTCTGTATCGGTGCTGCAGACCCTCAATCTCGAGGTCGCAGAGGGCGAGTTCATCGTGCTGCTCGGTCCCTCGGGCTGCGGCAAGTCGACCTTGCTCAACTGCATCGCCGGGCTGCTCGATATTTCCGAAGGCCGCATCTTCATCAAGGGCAAGAACGTCACCTGGGAAGAGCCCAAGGATCGCGGCATCGGCATGGTGTTCCAGTCCTATGCGCTTTATCCGCAAATGACGGTGGAGAAGAACCTGTCGTTCGGCCTGCGCGTTGCCGGCGTGCCCAGGGACGAGATCGCCAAGCGCATCGCCCGCGCCGCCGAGATCCTGCAGATCGAGCCGCTTTTGCAGCGCAAGCCCGCGGCCTTGTCCGGCGGCCAACGCCAGCGCGTGGCGATCGGGCGGGCGCTGGTGCGCGACGTCGACGTCTTCCTGTTCGACGAGCCGCTGTCCAATCTCGACGCCAAGCTGCGCTCGGAACTGCGCGTCGAAATCAAGCTCCTGCATCGCAAGCTGCAGAACACCATGATCTACGTCACCCACGACCAGATCGAGGCGATGACACTGGCCGATCGTATCGCGGTCATGCGCGGCGGCGTCATCCAGCAGCTCGACGCGCCGCAGACGATCTACAACCGGCCGGTCAACCGTTTTGTCGCGGGCTTCCTCGGCTCGCCGGCGATGAATTTCCTCGAAGGGGAGCTGGAAGCCGGTGCTGCTCCGGCGTTCAGGACCGACGGTGTTTCGGTGCCGCTCGACCGCTATACCTTTGACGGCACGGAGCGCCCGGCCGGCGCTTGCGTGCTGGGCATCCGGCCTGAACATATCGCTTTCGGTGACGCTGCAAAGTCGATGCCGTTTTCCGCCGGCGGTTCGGTCGAGATCGTGGAGCCGATGGGTTCCGACACGCTGGTGTGGACCAAGCTTGCCAGCCGCAACTTCTCCTTCCGCGTCGAAGCGGAACGGACGCTGCGCAGCGGCGATCCGATCCAGTTCGGTTTCGATCCGGCGCGCGCCTCGCTGTTCGACGCTGCGACCGGCAATCGCCTGTGACCCTCTAGAATCATCCGCAAACCATCCTCCCAAGAACGATCCCCCTAAAACGATCTCGCGAAAACGATCCCCCGAAACATCCCCAAGCCTTAACCACCCAAGAAACGGACAGAGACGATGAACTGGTCATTCCAACTCTACAGCGCCCGCAATTTCCAGCCGTGGGACGGCATCCTGAAAATGCTTGGTAAGCTCGGCTACAAGGAAGTCGAAGGTTTCGGCGGCGTCTATGACGACCCCAAGGCGTTCCGCGCCGAACTCGACAAGAACGGGCTTGCGATGCCGACCGGACATTTCTCGATCGATGCGCTGGAGAATGATTTCGACGGCGTACGCAAAACAGCCGACGCACTCGGCATCACGCTCGTCATCTGTCCCTATCTGCTGGCCGAGCAGCGGCCGGCCGACGCTGCCGGCTGGCGCGGCTTTGGCGAGCGTCTGGCCAAGGTCGGCGAGACCGCAAAAAAAGCCGGCTACGGCTTTGCCTGGCACAACCATGATTTCGAGTTCAAGACACTCGCCGACGGCTCGGTGCCGCAGGATCACATCCTGTCGGCTGCGCCCGACATCGGCTGGGAGATGGACGTCGCCTGGGTAGTCCGCGGCGGCGTTGATCCGCTGCCGTGGATCGAAAAGCACGGCAAGCGCATCAGCGCCGTCCATGTCAAGGACATGGCCAAGTCAGGCGAAGGCCTTGACGAGGACGGCTGGGCGGATGTCGGCCACGGCACCATCGACTGGGCCGGCCTGATCAAGACACTTCGGGCGAAGAGCGCGGCCAAATATTACGTCATGGAACAGGACAACCCCAACGACATCGAGCGCTTCGCCAGCCGCTCGCTCGCATCCGTCAAGGCTTACTAGGAACAATCATCATGGCAAAGAAACTGGGTATCGGCGTCATCGGCTGCGGCAACATCTCGAAAGCGTATTTCTCGCTGGCGCCGCTGTTTCGCGGCATCGAGATGCGCGCCTGCGCCGACATCAACATGGACGCGGCCAAGGCACGGGCGAAGGAGTTCAAGCTGCGCGCCGAGACCGTCGAAGAACTGCTCAAGGATGACGAGATCGACATCATCGTCAACCTCACCATCCCGGCGGCGCACTACGGGGTGTCGAAGCAGATCCTCGATGCCGGCAAGCACGTCTATTCGGAAAAGCCGTTCGTGCTGTCGGTCAAGGAAGGGCTCGACCTCAAGAGCCGGGCCGAGAAGAAAGGGCTGCGCATCGGTTCGGCTCCGGACACGTTCCTGGGCGGGGCGCACCAGCTGGTGCGCAACCTCATCGACACCGGCGCGCTCGGCAAGATCACCAGCGGCACCTGTCATGTGATGGGCCACGGCATGGAGCACTGGCACCCCAATCCCGATTTCTTCTTCCAGCCGGGCGCCGGGCCGGTGCTCGACATCGGGCCTTACTACATCACCAACCTGATCCAGCTGATCGGGCCGGTGAAGCAGGTGGCGGCCTTCGCGACGACGCCTGCCAAGGAACGCACGATCTCGTCGAAACCGCGCGCGGGCGAAAAAATCCCGGTCAACACGCCGACGACGATCCACGGCCTGCTGGAGTTCGAGAACGGCGCCGTGATCACGCTCAACACCAGCTGGGACGTCTGGGCGCATGGTCACGCGCCGATGGAACTCTATGGCGAGACGGGCACGGTGTTCGTGCCGGATCCGAATTTCTTCGGTGGCGACGTGCGCATAACCAAGGCGGCAAAACCGGTGAAGAAACTGCCGAAATGGCAGCATCCGTTCGGCGTGCCCAACGAAATGCACGGCCAGGGCATGATGGCCAACTACCGCACCGCAGGCCTTGCCGACATGGCGCTGGCGATCGCCGAGGGCCGGCCGCATCGTTGCTCGATGGAACTGGCGCTGCATGCCGTCGACGTCATGACCGGCCTGTTGCGGTCGGGCGAGACCGGCAAGTTCGTCGCCATGCAGACCAGCTGCGAGCGGCCGGCTGCACTCGGCGTCAAGGACGCAAAAGAACTGTTGGCGAAGCAGAAATGAGGTAGAAGGGTGGCGGCGCGCTCGCGCCGACACCCATACAATCCAGGATCTGTACCCATGCGCTGGCAGCCGGCTGAACACCGCTATGAGAAAATGCTCTACAACAGATGTGGGCGATCCGGCCTGAAACTGCCGGCGATCTCGCTCGGCCTGTGGCACAATTTCGGCAACGACACGCCGCACAAGACCAAGCAGGCGATCGCGCGCAAGGCCTTCGATCTCGGCATCACCCATTTCGATCTCGCCAACAATTACGGTCCGCCGCCGGGCTCGGCCGAGATCGCCTTCGGCGAGATATTGCGCACCGACTTCGCCAGCTATCGCGACGAGCTGATCATCTCGACCAAGGCCGGCTATGAGATGTGGGCAGGGCCTTACGGCGAATGGGGCAGCCGCAAATATGTGCTGGCGAGCCTCGACCAGAGCCTGAAGCGGATGGGGCTCGACTATGTCGACATCTTCTATTCGCACCGCTTCGATCCGGATACGCCGCTTGAGGAAACGATGGGCGCGCTCGACCATGCGGTGCGTTCCGGCAAGGCGCTCTATGCCGGCATCTCGTCCTACAATTCGCAGCGCACGCGCGAGGCGGCCGACATATTGAAGCAGCTCGGTACGCCCTGCATCATCCATCAGCCGAGCTATTCGATGCTCAACCGCTGGGTCGAAGAGGACGGACTGCTCGATACGCTGGAAGGGCTCGGTGTCGGATCGATCGTGTTCTCGCCGCTGGCGCAAGGCATGCTGACCGACAAATATCTCGGCGGCATCCCCGAGGGTAGCCGCGCCAGCCAAGGCAAGTCGCTGCGGCCCGCCTTCATCAACGAAAAGACCATCGCCAACATCCAGGCGCTGAACGCGATCGCCGGCAAGCGTGGCCAGACGCTGGCGCAGATGGCGCTAGCCTGGGTGCTGCGCAAGGGCCGGGTGACCTCGGCGCTGATCGGCGCCAGCCGGCCCGAACAGGTCGAGGACTGCGTCGGCGCGCTCAAGGTGCTCGAGTTCAGCGATGCCGAGCTCGCCGAAATCGACACTTACGCACGCGAGTCCGACATCAATCTGTGGGCGGCGTCGGCCGAGCGCAAGGGACCGCCACGGAAGTAAGCGGAACAGCCGGCACCGGACATGAATCAAAACGGCGGGAAAGATCCCGCCGTTTTGCGTTAATCAAGCTTCGGGCTCGTTCAGGGCTTCTTGGCCGTGCCGAGACCGGCCTTGGGGGCCGCCGCGGCTGCCGGAGCCGGGGTCTTCATCTTGGCTTCGATCCAACCGGTATAGTTGGCCAATCGCGTGTAGATGCCATAGGCATTCTTGTGGCCGCAAGCGGCGGTGCCGTCGGACGGACCTTCGCCCCAGGAGACGACGCCGACCTGGACCGGACCGCTGGCGCCGGTCATGAACAGCGGACCGCCGCTGTCGCCGTTGCAGGCGTCGCGTTCGCCGCTGTCGGTGCCGGCGCAGATCATGTTCTTGGTCAGCGGATCCGACATATCGGCGGCGATCGCATTGGCGGCGGCATCGATGCCCTTTTCCGAATAACGCATCCGGTGGGAGAGATCTCCAAGTGCCGCCTTCAGGTCATGCGCATAGATCGACTTGATGCCGCTGTTGCAGGCAGCGCTCGGCTCGAGATCGAGATCGGCCACCATCAGCGCGGTCGGGAAGGTGCCGTCCTGCATCTTGCCCCAGCCGATGACCGTGGTCTTGCCGCTGTCTGGCGTCGGCTCATTGGTGATCTTGATGACCGGCGCGTCGGCGGGCTCCGCCAGCCGGAGCAGGCCGAGATCATTGTCCAGCGTCTGTTCGCTGTAGCCCTCGTTGACGATAACCTCGACCACCTTGTAGCGCTTGCCTTCGGTAAGATCGGTGGCGCCGGTCAGCACGGTCACCGTATCGGGCGAAATCGGTCGGCCCTTGTCGTTGAGGCAGTGCGCCGCCGTCAGCACCCATTGCGGCGCGATCAGGCTGCCGCCGCAGAATTGCGCGTTTGGCTGCGAGGCCGGGCTGGGATCCAGCCGGGCGCTGGTCAGCAGCGCCACCTGGAACGGATAGGCCCCTTTGTCGGCTTCCTTGCCGCCATAGACGCGGTCGGCGCCGTCGGGGTTCTCGGCCTTGGCCTTGTCCCGGGCTTCGGCAACGCGCTGCATCGGCGAGACCGCCGCTTCCGGCCTGACGGCGTCGTCGGCTGCATAGAGCGCGTTGACGGCGGGGAAAGCGGCCGCGATGCCGAGCAGCGATGCAGCGGCAAGCGGCCTGAACCGATGGATAATGTTCACCTTGAAACCCTCCTGAGATGAAAATTGCCGAGCCATGCCGCCATGACGCATAACCAACAGAAGCGGTAGCGGTACCTCGATCGCCTTCTGCCAGAACGAACGACATCCGCGCGGTCATAAAACCGAAATACCACTTTTGCTAATCGTGCCCCATCGGGCAGAGCCCACCCAAACCCTATAGCCCCCCACGGGCTACGTGGAAGCGATTTGTCATTGCCAATGTTGGATTATTTTAGGCAGTATATCGACGCGGGTGCGTTTGGCGGAGGGCTTTAACGAGGCCGCCCGGACCGATGATCCGATACGGGCGGGTAACCAAACTAATTTTTTAACTCCACCACGATCTCGACAATATTTCTGTATTTTGCTCCACTCCTTGCTGACTTTTGGGAGAGTCTCACCATGACGAAACTGACAAGCACTATCATTGCGTCCGCACTGCTATCCACCGCACTGTGGACGATGCCTGCCTTCGCCGCCGATCCCGGCTCAGCGAATGCCGGCAATGGCGAAAGCATGCGCGATCTCGGAACGGGCGACTACCAGCCCGGCCGTGCAAAGCCGATCGCTCCGCCGAAACTGACCGAAGATGAAGCCAGCCGGGCAGCGCCGCTGACCGACGAGGGCACGGCGGTCAAATCCTATGGCATCGTCGGACGTTCCGCCGATGGCAAGGACATCAAGATCGATGCAGGCGAGACGCTGAAGGACCTTGTCATCAAGGAATTGAACGCGCCCGCTAACGCACCAGCCGCCAACAAGACCGGATTGACGGGCGGCGACGAAGCCGGCCGCCAGGTGTTCGGGGCCGACGATCGCGAGCAGATCAAGAACACCAAGACCTACCCGTTCACCGCGATCGGCTATATCGAAGGCAAAGCCAAGAGCGGTTATGGCAGCTGCTCGGGAACCCTGATCGGTCCGCGCACGGTGCTCACCGCCGCGCATTGCCTCTACAGCAATGAAGACAAGGCTTGGCTCGACGACGTCATCTTCGTGCCGTCGCTCAACGGCAACACCGCCGACGATGCACCGTTTGGCGCTTTCAGCTACGAGAGCGTCTATATCCTGCAGGGCTTCATCGACAATTATCAGGGTTACTACGGCTCGGTCATTCCGTGGGACCTCGGCATCATCACGCTGAAGCAGGATGTCGGCACCAATCTCGGCTGGCTGGGTTATGCCAACTATGAGAACCTCGGCGATTTCACCGCCAACATCGTTGGCTACCCCGGCGACAAGCCGATGGGTACGATGTGGAAGGCGACCTGCGAAGTGAAAGCCGAAAACATCGGCGCGGAGTATTTCCAGTACGACTGCGACACCTATCCGGGGTCGAGCGGCAGCTCGGTCTACGCCTATGACAATGGCGCCAAGCAGCGCGTCGTCACCGGCGTGAACGTGGCCGAAAGCCCCAACGCCAACACAGCGGTGCGCCTGAACGCTGCCAACGTGGCGTGGATCAACAGCCTGTACAAATAAGGCCCGATCTTTCGCCGGCAAACAGCGGCGAGAACCAGCATTAGCAAACCGGCGGCGGGACGTTCCTGCCGCCGGTTTTTTGTATCGAAACACCTCCCTTGCACTGTGTTGCAGCGGTGCTTACGCTAGGCGATCCAAGGGGTTGGGTAAGATGGCGCGGGCAAGAATGATCTTCGGGGTCAAAGCGATGGCGGCTGCATCCATGCTGGCCGCACTGACATGCTTTTCCGCTATGGCCGATCAAGGCGGTGCCACACCCGATGGCGCCTGGGCCGAGCGGGTGCAAATCCTCTATAAAAGCGAAACACGTTCGGTGCTGCGCAAGAATGTACGGGTCTGGGATTCCCACCCGGAATTGGGTCTTGATTTCACCTGGGAGCCGGCAGCCGGCGTGTCGCCGGACCGCACCGTCGCAGCCGACGGCACCGTCAACGGCAAGGGCAGGCTGGTCTGGCGCGTACGCGGCTCGGCGAGCTACGACCCCAAGACGATCTATTCCAGCTATTTCGGCGAGATCAGGAATGGCCGCCCCGATGGACAAGGCCGGCTGGAGCTGCGTTCAGGCGAGATTCTCGACGGCCGTTGGGTCGCCGGCCAGCTCGACGGCCATGCGATCCATGTCGATGCCGACGGCAATCGCTATGAAGGGCAATTCAGGGCCGGTGTGCCGAATGGCGAGGGCAGGCTGGAGACGAAGACAGGCAAGATATTCGTCGGCTCTTTTGCCGATGGGCTGAAGGACGGCAAGGGCCGCACCCGGTTGGCCGGCGGCACCGTCTACTGGTCGCAATGGGCGATGGGCAAGGAGATCGGCGGTGCGCGCCCCGATGTGCTGGCCGATGCCAGAGTGGGCGGGTTGCTCAAGGCGCAGACCGGCGGCGGTTCCGCCGACAAGGTCGAGATCGGCATTGCCGTCGACCAGCGCATGACGCAGCAGGCCGACATGCAGTACCAGCATCTCGTGCGCGACGAAGACATCGCGATCTATCCGGTGTCGGACCAGTACAACGATGCCTGGAACGGCACCGGAGAGATTCGTACCGGCAATGTCTATGAAGGCATGGACTGGGAGACGGCGCCGGCCTTCGCCGAAGTCGACCTCAAGACCACCGACCGGTCGAGGGTCAAGATCGACAGCCTGGAAATGAAGGTGGCCGCGAGCGAGGCCTACCGCAAGCCGATGCTGTCGATCAGCGAGCATTATGGCTGCGTCGGCTTCCGCCCCGACTTCTCGATCGTCAACAATGGCTGGGGCGACGTGAAAGACATGAAGATGTCGATCCAGTTCACCAGGACCGACGAGGAGGACAACGCGACCGGCGAGCCGAGCCGCATGTTCACGAAGGACATCGGCACTTTCGGCGATGGCGTCGACGTCTCGATCAAGGACGTGCTGATTGAAGCCGGCGTCGACACAACCACGCTCGAGACCGAGCGCTTCACCTGCCCGTCAAGGGACAGCCTGGATGTCTGCCGCGCCCAGGTGGCCAACAAGGTCAAGTTCGGCGACGTTGCCGATTACATCAGCGGCAGCGTCGAGAAAATGAGCGTGACCGGGATTGGCAAGCTCGATTATTCCTGGGCGGACGATCAGGGCGCTGTCTACCAGCAGAGCGAGCCGTTTCGCGTCATCGTCTCGCTGGTCAGCATCGAGGTCCCAGAATCGCTCGCCGAATGCGGCGATGGCGGCGGCGCGTCGCCCGAAGCGCTGCGCTACCAGAACATCGAATTTCCGATCGGCAAGACCGATTACAGCATCCCCATGCCGGTGCGCGGCAACAAGAATCTCAGCGCCTACACGGCACGGCTGAAAATGTGGTCGTCAATGTCGTCGATCCATCGCTTCAGCATCGCCGCCCATTTCGCCGATGGCAGCACACGCGAAAGCAAGCCGGCCACGTTCTTCTATTTCAGGCCGAAGCAGTCGCTGTTCGAAACCAGCACCAAGCCGGCGGTCTGCTATCTGCCGGAAGATCTGCAAGGCTGTTGAGGTCCTGTCACGTCCTTTCGGGAATCGCGTCATTTCGAGCCCATCTCGAAAAAATTGGGCAGCGGGATCAGCCGGGCAAAGATCGTGCCCTGGCTGAACACCCTGAGTTCCAGCATCGACCCGGACGATCGTTCGGCTTTCTGGTCGAACAGGAAATTGCCGAGCGAATAGATCTCCGCAACATCGCCGCCGCCGAGCGGCAGGATCGCCTCGCTCGATACATGTGGATGACCGCCGACGATTGCCGTGACACCGCGCAGCCGCATCTGGTCGGCAAGCATCTCCTCGCGCCGCGACGGCTCCGTCTTGTACTCGCGGCCCCAATGGACGAAGGCAATCACCGGCCGCTCGGCATTGTCGTGCAGCAGCCGGTCGAGCAAAGCAGGCGTCAGAAGGTCGGTGTTCCTGGAGCCGTTGGTATCGATGTCGGTCAGCCCGACCAGGTCGAGATCGGCAAGCGCCAGCGTCTCGCCCTGCCCGAAATGGGCGATGCCGGCCGCATCGAGTGCGGCCAGCGTCTCGGCATAGCCTGACGGGCCGAGGTCGTAGGCGTGATTGTTGGCGAGGCTGACAGCGGCGACATGCAATTTCTTGAGCATGTCGATGGCGAGGTCTGCGGGCATGGCCAGCGTCATGTCGTCGATCGCCTCAGGGACGTTGGGCAGGATCACGCCTTCGAGATTGACGATCAGCGGCCGCGAGCGGGTCAGGGCCAGCACGCTTTCGACGATCTTCTCGGCAACACCGTCGCGGACCAGGATCTTCTTCATGGCGCGGCCGAAATTCACGTCGCCCGCGAAATAGTAGAGCTTGTCGTCGGGACGGGCAGGATTGTTGAAGCCGGGGCCGAAGGCGCCGAACAGCGCCACGACATAGCTGGTGGTGCGCTCGACATAGTCGCTTGAATGCGCCTGCGAGTTCTCGTTGGCGACGACCAGCGGCGCAGCACCGAACAGTTCGCGCTGCAGCCTGGTCTGGATATAGAGCGCACCGACCGAATCGGCGTGATCCGGCTGGCGCAGCGCCGCGATGCCGTCGAGCGAACCGGCGGCGAGCATGTTCAGCGTCTGCTGGTCGAAACGCCTGGCTTCGTGCTGCGGCAGATAGTGGGAGAAATCGGTGGATTCGACGATCAGCGTGTCCTTGTCGACGATCGCTTTCAGCGCCTGCGCCAGCCGGTCCCAGTCGGCTCGCTTGGCTTTGACCGACATCGCCACCGGCACGATTTCAGCTTCGGGGAAATAGTGATGCAGGAAAGGCAGCATCGCCTGCACGCCATGCTCCCTGGCGAATAGGCAGGAGTCTTCGACCATGTCGCTGTTCGCTTCCAGAAGGTGCACGGCTTCCGTGTCGGCCTGGACTGGACCGAGCACTGTTTCAAAACCGCGCGGCGTCGTGGCGAAGAGTTTCTGCGTCTCGTGGAAATGGTCCGGCGACAGGATGACGATGCGCTTGTAGCGGAAGCCGGACGCGGCGTGGAAACCGAGTGCGACGAGATCTGCGACGAGCAGGTGGTGGGGGACTGTGATGCCGGTGAGCCGTTGGTTGGACGGCTCGATTCTGGCGACGGCGGCGATGGCGTCGGTGAAGAGTGTGGGGTCGGAGTAGAAGGACGGGAAGTTTGTGTCGCCGGGCGGGCAGGTGATGGGGGCGGCAGACGCTTGAAGCACTGAGAGGATAAGCAAGGCGGTGGCAAAGACCAGAATGCTGGTCCGTGCCCAGGCACCCCCCGCTGTCCTGCCGGACATCTCCCCCGCAAGGGGGGAGATTGGATGTCGCCTCGACTTTCGCCAATCATCAACCTTGAAAATAGATCTCCAGCAATGAAGAGACTGATCTCCCCCCTTGCGGGGGAGATGGCCGGCAGGCCAGAGGTGGGTGCCTGGGTGCCGACCTCTCACGGCTCAGCCAGCACAATGTTCTCCACGCCGCCGACATAGTAGAACGGCTTCTGCTTGGACGCGGTCAGCCGCAGCACTTCGCGCGAAATATAGTCGGCGAGGCCGAACAGCGTCACGCCGCCGTCGGAGGTCTTGGCCCGGCCGCGCAGGCCTTCGAGGATCGAATAGGTGAAGACGCCATGGCCGAGCTCGGGCAGTTCGGCGGCGGTGTTGTTGGCAGCGGTGGCCGAGAAGACGACGATGCGTGCGTCCTGCGCGTCTTTTTCCAGGCGCGGGTTGAAGGCGTTGGCGGCGTGGCAGGTGTCGAGCAGCATGAAGCGCATGCCCTTGGCCCGCTCAACCGATTTCTGGATGTCGCCCCAGTCGACCAGCGAGGAGCGCTTCCAGCGGTCGGCATCCTGTTTGCGGCCGTCCGTGGGGATGAAATAATAATCTTCGTCGATGTTGATGCCGTGACCGGCGACGAAAATGATGGTGGTGTCGTTCTCGCCGGGTCTGTCGAGAAAGTCGGCGAGCTGGTCGTCGATCGTGTCGGAATCCGGTTCCAGGATGGTGTCGGCGCTGGCGACCTTGAACACGTCCTTGCCGGAATCGGGCGCCTCATCCAGCGCTTCGCGGTTGACCAGAACCAGCGTCTCCATCGCCGAAAACAAGGGCGCGGATTTCTGCGAGATCACCTTGAGGAATTCGGTGGCGTCATCGACGGGATAGCGCAGATCGCAGGCGTGGCCGGCGCATGCATCGGTGAGGAAAGGATATTTGTCGACGCCGATCACGGCGACGTAGAGCTTGCCCTTGTTGGCGGGCTTTTCGGTTTTCCTGCCAAGTGCTGTGACAGTGCGCTCGGTCAGATAGCCGAACTCGTTGGTGCCGGTGATGCGAATGGTATTTTCGCCATTCTCGACCGGCACTTCGACGATGGTGCTCTTGCCGCCATCGGCCGAGCGCGCCGTGACATTGCCGACATTGCGGCTGTTCGACAGGATCGAAAATCCGGCGACATCGGCGCCGGCTTCCTGCGCGCCCGAAATCTCGACGGCGACATAGCCCTCGCGGACGTTGCTCTGGTCGGCGGCAAGCTTGATGCCGAATTCCGGCGGTTTGCGCTCGAGCAGCTTTTCCAGCTGGCGGTCGACGCCGGGGCGCATTTCCTGGACCGCCTGTTCGGCGCTGCGCAGGATGATGGCCCGGCGCACCATTTCCGGGCTCCAGAGATATTTCTTCAGCTGGCCGGCGCTGATGAAACGCCCTTCGTGGTCCCGGCCCTGATTGACGTGCCAGCCGATCAACTTGTCGCCATCGGCGGAGGAATAATAGTAGCCCTGCGGCATCCAGGCGATCCATTCGGAGCCGGCGAAGAACATCGACACGATCAGTTTGTGTGTCTTCAAATTCCACAGCCGCACGGTCTGGTCGGCGCTGCCGGTGACCAACACCCCTTCCTTCTCGGCGGCAACCATGGCGTTGATCTCGCCGGTGTGGCCGGTGAATTCACCCGATACCTCGGCGGTCGCGGTTTTGTATTCCAACAGCGTGCCGTCGCTGCCGCCGGTGATCAGGCCAAGCCCATTGCCGATCAGCGTGTAAGCCGAATGGACGAAGCCATTGGTGGCGGAATTCTCGATGCTGTGCATCACCTTTCCGCCGCTCGCGATTTCGAGCACGGCATTCTCCAGGCCGTCCTTGCCGCCGGGGGCAGCACGGAGCGACCACTCACCCTCTGCGAGTGCCGCGCGGGCATAGGCGCCCTGTTCCGCAAACGCCACCGGGTCCTCGAAGAACCGCTCGGCCGTCGGTAGCGCCAGCACCTTGTCCAGCGTGCCCTGCAGCTCGGGACAGGACACGCGTTCAGGGCAGGGGTTGGTGTTGCCCCAAGCGATGGAGCTGCTCGCCGCATCGATCCCGATCGCCGTCACCGGTTCGCCGACCCCTTGCAGCAGCGCCTTGCGCTCGCCGGTCATGGGGTTCCAGACCTGGATGGCGTTGCGGGTGCCGCCGGCTGTCGCCACCAGCGAGCCGTCGGCATTGCCGGCGCCAGCAAAGACCGTGCCGTCATGGCCGTTATAGTCGAGCAGTTGCTCGCCGCTGTCGGTATTCCAGACCGCCGAGCGATGCTTGTCGGCGCAGCGATAGCTGCATGACGCCACAAGCCGCGAACCCGTGGCGAAGCTCAGAGCGCCGATCTGGAAATCCTGCTTCGGCATGGCGCGGACGAATTTGCCGTCGCTGGCCCGCCAGAGCTGGACGTCACCGTCCTTGCTGCCAGTGGCAAACAGGCTGCCATCCAATGACACGGCGAGTGCGGCGACGCCGACATCGCGCAGCGGTTCGGCCTCGGCCGGCAAGGCGATTTCCTCAGCCTTGGCCACATCCCAGAGCCTTATGCCGTTGTCGGTGGTCGTCGCCACCAGCCGGGTTCCCGCAGCGGCGAAGGCGAGCTTTTCCACACGCCAGGAATCGGCATCGAGTTTTTCCGCCAGCGTCCAGCCCGACGCGGATTTGTCGTCCGCCCGCCAGAGGTAGACGAAACCATCGCCACCGCCGGCGGCGAGCGTGTTTCCGTCGGGTGAAAAGGCGACATCATAGATGGCATAGTCGGCGGCCTTGAGCACGGTTTTGATCTTGCCGGTGGTGAAATCGAACAGCCTGACATCGCCATAAGGGGGCTCGTCGCCGATGCCGGCGCCGAAATAACCGCCGGCGGCGATCGTCTTGCCATCCGGCGACACGGCAATCGCAAAGACCTTGCCGTCATTGCCATTGCCAAGATAGCCGCGAATGGTGCGGAGCGTCACCCCGCTCTGCCAGTCCCAGATGCGGATGGTCTTGTCATCGGACGCCGAGACCAGTCCCTCGCCGTCCGGCGTGAAGGCAAGATCGGTGACCCTGGCGCTGTGGCCGCCGGTGTTGAGATCGAGATGGAAATCGAGGTCCTCGGCACCGGCGGTTGACGTTAACGCCAGAAGACCGACCAGGATTAGCCACCGGATAGCACGCAAGGGATGGGAGCTGCCCGGCACCTTGTTGCGCCGCTATTTGGAGTCGGCGGGCGGCGGCGACCCGTGACGCACATAATTCTCGATCGACTGGGCATAATTGGCGGAACCGGCCTTGCGTTCTTTTTCGATGTAGCCGGCAAAATAGCTCCAGAACGACACCGCGTAGTCGCGGAAATAGGCATCGGCGACATCGCGCGAACAGAGCTTGCCCTCGACGCAGATGGAGAGACGATTGAGGAAATAGACGATGCGATCAAAATTGTCGTTGAAATCGGCGATCGGCATGGTGCCGCCGCCGGCAGTCATCGCCTCAATGCCAATGCGTTGCCGGAAGACCTGTTCCTCGGTCGGCGACGGCGTGGCGCTGAGCAGATTGTCGTATTTGGCGTTGAGCGACGAGAGGCGCTCCTTGAGCGCGCGCTGCGCCTGCTGAAAATCCTTGCTTTCCCAAAGCTCGACCAGCGACATCGTCTGCTCGACGCGCTTCTGTTCCTGGTTTGCGAGAAACTGGAAGACCGAGAAGGCCAGGGTGAAGATGATCGCCAGGCGCACGGCGAGACCCGACCAGGCATAGATCAGCATGCGCCAGTCGCGGTCGGTGAAGGGGTTGGCTTCCTTCTTGATCTCGTGACTGCTCGGCCACGGAAAGCCTTCGGTGGTTTCGGGCAAGGTCGCCGGCTTCTTGGCCGGCGGAGGCGCCGATGCGGCCGGCGATTTCTGCGTTGCAGTGCCCCCCGGCTTTTTCATCCGCAGCTGTCCAGTTGGATGGTGGCGGTGGGATCGAGCACGATGCCGGGTGTCTCTAGCTTCTTTTTCAGGCAATCGAGCTGCGTGCGCGAAATCATGAACTGCACGTCCGGTTCGGCAGCCGCCTTGCTGGGTGACGGCAAGGGCTCGACCACGCCGCGCGAGGCGCAGCTGGAGAGATCGACGACAACGGCCGTGTTGCCGGTCTTGGCGATCTGGTCGTACTGGTCGAGAAAGCAGGTGGCGAGCTCGGAATTGGTGACGATCTGCTTGGCGCACAGGCCGCAATTCTCGTCCGCCGAGGCGCTGGCAACCAGCAACAGGCTGCCGGCAAGGCCGACCGTCGCTGCACGCCAGGAGAGCACGGGGATAGTCACTGATGTCCTCATCTGTTGCATCCAGCCGCGGCGCATAGAAGTGTCGCGAGCCGGGAATGTTCATATATCACGCCGGCAAGAGCCGGCGAAGCGATGTCAGGTCAGGCGCGGGGCACCGTCTCCATCGGGAAGATCATCACCGCGCCTTTGGGACCGCTCTTGTCGGCAAGCCGCATCACGGAGCGCGTTGCCGGCGCCATGCCGATGTCGGCCAGCATGTCGGAAAAACCAGGCGTTCCCGATGCGGCACGCGTCACGGCGCGCACGCCTTCCTGGGCAAGAAAGCTCAGATCCTCTTTCTCGCTTTGCGGCGGCGCCTCGGTCAGCACGGCAATCATGCGCTCCATGCCGAAGCTGGTGTCGGTGAAGGCGAGCAGCCCTTCCTTCAGACCCTGATCGGCCTGCTGATTGATCGGGGCCAGCCGCTCGGCGACGATGTGGGTGATCGAATAGTCGCTGCCGATATACAGCACGTTGATGTCGACGAACTCGTCGGACTCGTTCTTGGCCGCAATGTGTACCTGATCGCCCGGCGAAACGCGCGGCACCTTTGACGATTCGATCGACTCCAGCGCATCGCTGCCCTGGCGCTTGATCAGGAACTGGACGCTGACCTCGTCCGGCCGGTAGTCGGACGCCGCGGCGAGCCGCGACAGGCCGGTGGCGCGGAAGATCGTGGTCAGGGTCTTGGCTGTGTTTTCCGCAAGCTCGTCGCGGCCATCCTGATGGATGACGATGCGTGGCGGCTTGCTGCCGTCGTTCAGGCTGATGTCGCCGGACGCCGGCAGGAACCACAGCGCCGGTTCGTCGCTGGCGTTGGCGGCAGCGCCGTCCATGGATTTTTCGCGCAGCACCGCAAGCCGCAGATCGGCGCTCTTGCCGGGCTCGACCAGCGCGATGTGGAAGCCGGACTTCGGCTTCGCCACCAATTCGTCCAGAACCGAATTGACCAGCTCGGTTTCCTTTTCGAGCCCTGCGGTCGGCGCCGGCTTTGCCACCAGCAGCTTGTAGTCGACCGCGAGTTCGGCAACGCGCGCATAGGCGCCGGCGGGCACCGCCGTCGGCGCAAGCGCCGGCTTGCCGTCGAATTCGACCGGTGCGAGCTGGCATTCGAGGTTTTTTGCCGATTTCACTTCGAGATAGCCGACGGCGTCGGAGAGCTTCGACAGCGCCGAAGGCAAAATGGCGAGCTTGCTGCCGGGGGTCAGACCCTGCAGCAGCCCGGCGCCGATCGCGACATCGCCGTCCTTGACGGCAATCGGCCATTGCATGACGGCGTCGGTCTTGTCGGTGCCGAACACGCGGGCGTCCAGTTCGCCCTCGAACAGGGGCGTCGGCCTTGTGCGGCCGTCGGCCGAATATTGCTGCAGCACGGCCTGGCCGAGCTGGCGATAGGTGACGTTGGGGTTCTCGGCCAATTTCGACAGGATGGTGAAGGTGAACAGGCCGAAGCGCGGCGCGTCGGGCGTGCCCTTGGGCAGCGGCATTTCCGGCGTCGTCTCGACCGTCTGCGCGGCATAGAAGGCGACCAGCTTGCCCCTGGCGATCGGCTCTGCGCCGGTCGGCGTCAGGTTGAAGGCCGGCTTGCGGCCGCCATTCTCGTCGAAACCGCGCGATGCGCTTGCCGAGATGTCGTCATAGGCCTTCACCGCGGCTGCTCTCGCCGCGTCGTCGCCGCCGACGAGGTCGGCGAACTCGACCTTGCGCTCCAGTTCGTCATCGACTTCCGCGGCGCGCGTCGCGGTGCCGGAATGGCAGCAGTCGAACACCACCCAGACAAAGGCGCCCTTGTCGCGGATGGCGTCGAGTGCGGCGCCGACCTCGTTGTCGACCAGCGCGTTCGGCACGCCCTCTTCGCGGTTGATCCATTTGTCGATATCGGACGGCAGGAAAATCTCGTCGAGGCCGTCGGTCTCGTCACCGGCCTTGGCTTGCGGCTGCTGGGCGCCGTGGCCCGACAGATGCAGATAGACGAAATCGTCGCGTTGCACCTTGCCGGCGAGGTCGGCAAGGGCGGCCTTGATCGCCGCATGCGTCGGCGGGCCGTTGGCGCCTTCGACGTCCTTGGCGAGCAGGATCACATTCTCGGCCGAGAACTTCACCGGATCGGGCGTGTTCTTCAGGAGATAGTCGCGCACCAGGCCGGCATCGTTCTTCGGCCCGATCAGCCAGTTCTTCTGCGGCAGGTTCGGATAGTCGGTGCAGGCAACCAGCAGCGCGTGATAGGTGCGCGAGGCGGCGAGAGCGCGGAACGAAACCGTACCGGCAGCCACAAGCGCCGACGTGCCGACGAGCAGCGTCCGTCGTGTCAGTTTGATCATAATTGCTTCCCCAAGCCCGATCGAATTTGCAAGTGCGGCACCTTTCGTCGCGAATTTTGTCAGTATTTTGAATGTGGTCGGTGCCGTCAATCGGCGGTGGTGGTCATGGTGTCGATGGCGATAACGGAAACAGTGGCAAAAAGCCTGCTTCGTCGCTATCTCAAGGGAATTGAGACCGTCGCATGGCAGAAATGATTTGCGAGCGGCGCTGGATCAAACAGATAGAACATGATGTCGTCCGAGAACCGCTCCACACTTTTCGGCATTATGCTCTAAACGATCGGAAAACGGGATCATGGCGGCAAGGGATGTGCTGACGAAGAATCAGCTGAGCGTGCTCGAAAAGCTCGAGGCCGCCAGCGGACCGCTCAGCGCCTATACGCTTCTCGACCAGCTGCGCGAGCGCGGTTTCCGCGCGCCGCTACAGGTTTACCGGGCGCTCGACAGCCTGGTGAAGTCAGGCTTCGTGCACCGGTTGGAAAGCCTCAACTCCTTCGTCGCCTGCGCCGAACCGCACGACCATACGCATTCGATGACAGCCTTCGCTATCTGCGACACATGCGGGCAGGTGATGGAGATGTCCGACCATGACGTCGACCATCGGCTGGACGAATGGGTGCGCTCGACCGGGTTTGCTGCGAAGAAGGCGGTGATCGAGTTTCGAGGGACGTGTGCCAAGTGCCTGGCTGAGGCTGCCTAACGTTTCGACGCTGGCGGGACAGCACCCCCCTCTGTCCTGCCGGACATCTCCCCCGCAAGGGGGGAGATTGGCAGTTCAAGCGCTGCGCCCATTGCAGCAACGTCGGAGATTGGCGAAACCGGAAGTGGCGGCTGATCTCCCCCCTTGCGGGGGAGATGCCCGGCAGGGCA
The DNA here is from genome assembly GCF_040320115.1 of Mesorhizobium sp. M0802. NCBI lineage: Bacteria > Pseudomonadati > Pseudomonadota > Alphaproteobacteria > Hyphomicrobiales > Phyllobacteriaceae > Mesorhizobium > Mesorhizobium sp. M0802. The sequence continues at coordinate 126,072 of NZ_JAMYOY010000007.1, read as the reverse complement.
GAGGGGGGTGTGAAGGATCGCGGCGTATCCGGCGCTAATGCGCCTCGTCCCAGTTGTTCGCCGCCCGCGCATCGACATGCAGCGGCACCGACATCGAGATGGCCGGCATCGGCGCGTTCTCCATCACCCTGCGCACCACGGGGATCGTCGCCTCGACTTCCGCTTCAACCGTCTCGAAGATCAATTCGTCATGCACCTGCAAGAGCATGCGGGCGGACAGGCCGGCCTTTTCCAGCGCCTCGTCCATATGCACCATGGCGCGGCGGATGATATCGGCAGCGGTGCCTTGCAGCCTGGCGTTGATCGAGGCGCGCTCGTTGAAGGCACGGATCGACGGGTTTGACGACCGGATCTCAGGATAGTGGATGCGGCGGCCGAAGATGGTTTCGACGAAGCCATGCTCGCGGGCATAGGCTTTTGTTGCCTCGATATAGTCGCGGATGCCGGGGAAACGCTCGAAGTATTTCTTGATGTAGGCGCCGGCCTCCTCGCGCGGGATCGACAGCTGGTTAGCCAGCCCAAAGGCCGAGATGCCGTAGATGATGCCGAAATTGATTGCCTTGGCGCGGCGGCGCACTTCGGAAGGCATGCCTTCGACCGGCACGTTGAACATTTCCGAGGCGGTGATGGCGTGGATGTCGGCGCCATCGGCGAAGGCCTGCTTCAACTGCGGGATCTCGGCGACGTGGGCAAGCACGCGCAGTTCGATCTGGCTGTAGTCGGCCGAGACCAGTTTCTGGCCCTTGTCGGCGATGAAGGCCGTCCTGATCTTGCGTCCCTCCGCGGTGCGCACCGGGATGTTCTGCAGATTGGGATCGGAGGAGGACAGCCGGCCCGTCGTCGTTGCGGCCAGCGCATACGATGTGTGCACGCGCCTGGTGTCGGGATGGATGAAGCCGGGCAGCGCGTCGGTGTAGGTCGATTTCAGCTTGGTCAGCTGACGCCAGTCGACGATCTTGCGCGGCAGTTCGTGGCCTTCGGCGGCGAGGTCTTCCAGAAGCTGCGCGGAGGTCGACCATTGCCCGGTCTTGGTCTTGGAGCCGCCGGGCAGGCCCATGCGGCCGAACAGGATGTCGCCGAGTTGCTTTGGCGACCCGATGTTGATGCGCTCGCCGACAAGGCCGTAGATCTCCTCCTCCAGCCGTGCAGCGCCTTGTGCCAGCTCGCCGGAGAGCCGCGACAGGATCTGGCGGTCGACCGAGATGCCACGCTGTTCCATCCGGGCCAACACCGGCACCAGCGGCCGCTCCAGCCGCTCATAGACCGAGACGAGGCCCTTGGCGGCAAGCCGCGGCTTCAGCACCTGCCACAGCCGCAGCGCCACGTCGGCATGGCCGGCGGCGTAGGTGGTCGCCCGGTCGATGTCGACCTGGTCGAAGCCGACCGAGCTTCTGCCGGAACCGGCGAGATCCTTGAGCGGCGTCGTGGCATGGCCGAGCCATTTGTCGGCAAGCGAGGACAAAGTGTGGTGGCCGGTGCCGGCGTCGAGCACATAGGAAATCAACATCGTGTCGTCGAAGGGTGCGATATCGATGCCGTGGCGGCTCATGACGACGATGTCGTATTTGGCGTCCTGGGCGATCTTGAGCACCGATTTGTCTTCGAGCAAGGGCTTCAGCAGCGCCAGCGCCTCCCGGACCGGAATCTGGTTCTCCAGCGTGCCCCCGCCGAGCAGGTCGCCGGCGCCGCTCTTGTGGGCGAGCGGCACATAGGCGGCGCGGCTGGGGCCGATCGCCAGAGAGAAACCGATGAGGTCGGCCAGCATCGGATCGGAAGACGTGGTTTCGGTGTCGAAGGCGACGATGCCGGTCTCCTTGGCCTGGGCCAGCCAGGTCTTGAGCGTCGCCGTGTCGCGGATGGCGACATAGGCGGCGGGATCGATTTTGGCCGCAGCGGCCGTTTCCAGGCGAAGTGCGGCAAGCAGCGAAGGGGCGTCGCCGGCCCTGGCGGTTTCGGTTTTGGCTTCATCCTGTGTTGCCGCAGGCGCCGGTGTGCCGGAGCCGACATCGGGGCCATGCGCATTGTCGGCGCGCTCGACGGTGACGGCGACAGCCTGCACATCGCCGGCTTCGGTGCTGGTCGCCTCGGCCACACGGCGGGTCAGCGAGGTGAATTCCATGGTTTTGAGAAAGCCGATCAGCTTCGGCCCATCCGGCGCATGCAGCACGAAATCGTCGAGCCCGTCGGTCACCGGCACGTCGTTCTTCAGCGTCACCAGTTGGCGCGATATGCGCGCCTTGTCGGCATTGGCGATGATGGATTCGCGCCTCTTGTCCTGCTTGATCTCGCTGGCCCGGGCGAGCAACCCGTCAAGGTCGCCGAACTGTTCCAGAAGCTGCGCCGCCGTTTTCGGCCCGATGCCGGGTACGCCCGGCACATTGTCGACGGAGTCGCCGGTCAGCGCCTGCAGGTCGATCATCTTTTCCGGCGGCACGCCCCATTTCTCGATGACTTCGGGGATGCCGATCTGGCGGTCCTTCATCGGGTCGTACATGCCGACCGTGGGTCCGACCAGCTGCATCAGATCCTTGTCGGAGGAGATGATGGTGGTGTCGCCGCCGGCCTCGCACGCCAGCCTGGCATAAGTGGCGATGAGGTCGTCGGCCTCGTAGCCTTCGATCTCGATGCAAGGCAGGTTGAAGGCCACGGTTGCCTGGCGGATCAGACCGAATTGCGGGATCAGGTCTTCTTGCGGTGCGTTGCGGTTGGCCTTGTATTCCGGGTAGAGATCATTGCGGAAGGTTTTCGACGAATAATCGAAAATGACCGCTAAATGCGTCGGTACAATTCCTACATCGGTGTTGCGGGCATCCTGCATCAGCTTCCACAGCATGTTGCAGAAGCCGGACACGGCGCCCACCGGCAGCCCGTCGGATTTGCGGGTCAGCGGCGGCAGCGCATGATAGGCGCGAAAGATGTAGCCGGAGCCGTCGATAAGGAAGAGATGGTCGCCTTTTTTCATGCCGGCAGGGATAGCGCGGCAGGACGGCGCGGTCCATGGCAAAGGCGGGCTTCCAACAGGTGTTGCGGCGACATGCTGACAGAGCCTGCCTGCCAATAGGCCCTGCTGCTGTTTGCCTCGGCGCTCACGGCTATGTTACAAAAGTGTAATTTTTGTGCCCTTGAAACGCCACGATCCGAGACACAAATAAAGGTCATCGGCAGTTTTCGCCGAGTCCGGAGCAAGGCCCGTCCCCCGCCTATCCCGGACAATTGCGGCAGCCTATCCCCCCTCTCCGGGCTGCCGCATCGTTTCGAGTAAAAGACCGCCGTGGTTCCCCTCCACCACGGCGGTTCTTTTTTGCCTTCTGACAAGTGTTTACGGTCCGTGGTCCAACGATCGCGGGCTTTTCGTTTTGATGCGCTGCCTTTACGGTCCCGGCACCGAAAAGAAAGGCCCGCAGTAATGTCCACCATTTCCTCCGTCCTAGACCGTCTCGACAAAAATCTCGACCATAGCCTGGAGCGCCTGTTCGGCCTGCTCCGCATTAAGTCGATCTCGACCGATTCAGACTATGCCGCCGACTGCCGCCAGGCCGCCGAATGGCTGGTGGCGGACCTCAAGCTGATCGGCTTCGACGCTTCCGTGCGCGACACGCCGGGACACCCGATGGTGGTTGCGCACCATGAAGGCCCCGCCGGCTCGCCGCATGTGCTGTTTTACGGCCATTACGACGTGCAGCCGGTCGATCCGATCGAGCTTTGGGAGAACGACCCGTTTGCGCCGGCGGTCAAGGAGATCGAGCCCGGTCACAAGGTAATCACCGGCCGTGGCTCGGCCGACGACAAGGGGCAGCTGATGACCTTCGTCGAGGCCTGCCGCGCCTGGAAGCAGGTGCATGGCAATCTGCCCTGCCGCATCACCATCCTGTTCGAGGGCGAGGAGGAGTCCGGTTCGCCGTCGCTGAAGCCGTTCCTCGAGGCCAATGCCGATGAGCTGAAGGCCGATTTCGCGCTGGTCTGCGACACCGGCATGTGGGACCGCGAGACGCCGTCGATCTGCGTTTCGCTGCGCGGAATGGTCGGCGAGGAGGTCACCGTCAAGGCCGCCGATCGCGACCTGCATTCGGGCCTCTATGGCGGCGCCGCCGCCAACCCGATCCGCATCCTGGCGAAAATCCTCGCCGACATCCATGACGAGAACGGCCACATCACCATTCCCGGCTTCTATGACGGGGTCGAGGAAACGCCGTCGCAGATCCTGAAATCATGGGAAACTCTCGGCGAGACCGCCGAAACCTTCCTCGGACCGATCGGCCTCTCGATCCCGTCGGGCGAAAAAGGCCGCTCGGTGATGGAACTGACCTGGGCGCGGCCGACGGCCGAGTTCAACGGCATCATCGGCGGCTACACCGGCAAGGGGTTCAAGACGGTGATCGCGGCGGAAGCGTCGTCGAAAATCTCCTTCCGCCTCGTCCACAAGCAGGACCCCGAGAAGATCCGCGCCGCGTTCCGGAAATTCGTCAAGGCGCGCATTCCCGGGGACTGTTCGGTCGAATTCCACCCGCATGGCGGCGGGCCGGCAATTCAGCTTTCCTACGACTCGCCATTCCTGGCCAAGGCCAAGACTGCGCTGTCGGATGAATGGCCGAAGCCAGCGGTGACGACGGGCAGCGGCGGCTCGATACCGGTGGTCGGCGACTTCCAGACCTATCTCGGCATGGAATCGCTGCTGGTCGGGTTCGGCCTCGACGACGACCGCATCCACTCGCCCAACGAGAAATACGAGCTGACCTCCTTCCACAAGGGCCAGCGCTCCTGGGCGCGCATTCTCGATGCGCTGACGCGCTGAGGAGGCTGGGAAGTTTTCTTGTTGATTTTTCAGCGGATCGCGGCGAGGACGAGTTACGCCGCGATCCGGAGACAACTATGCCCGACATCCGCTTCCACAAGAACGATCTGCCCGACCTCGCCCACTACAATGTCGACGCGGTGGCCATCGATACCGAGACGCTGGGCTTGAACCCGCACCGCGACCGGCTGTGCGTGGTGCAGATCTCTCCGGGCGATGGCTCCGCCGACGTGATCCAGATCGCGCCCGGCCAGAAGAAAGCGCCGAACCTCGTCAGCCTGCTCCGCAACCGCGGCATATCGAAACTGTTCCACTACGGCCGTTTCGACCTCGCCGTGCTCTACAACGCCTTCGGCGTCATGCCGGAGCCGGTGTTCTGCACCAAGATCGCCTCGCGGCTGACCCGCACTTATACCGACCGGCACGGCTTGAAGGACATCTGCTTCGAACTGCTTGGCGTCGGCCTGTCGAAGGCGCAGCAATCGTCGGACTGGGCGGCCGAGACCCTGTCGCCCGAACAGCTCGAATATGCCGCTTCCGACGTTCTCTATCTGCACCGTCTGCGCGAGGTGCTGGCTGGACGCCTGGCGCGGGACGGGCGCACCAAGGAAGCCGACGCCTGCTTCCGCTTCCTGCCGACGCGTGCCAAGCTCGATTTGATGGGTTGGGACGAAGAGGATATTTTTGCCCACAGCTGATGGCCTTCGGATAACTCTTCCGGCAGCCTTGCAACCAGACACGCGTCGTGGCGTTCTGTCGACTCAATGAGGGGGATGACGTGGCAGACCGCAAACCGATAGCGACCGCCCCGACGGATGGATCCAAGGTCACTGTCCTGTGGAAGGACGGCGCCGGCGTCGTCAGCGAATCCGTCGGGCAATATCGCGACGGCGCCTGGTGGGTCTACACCGACAGCGATACCCAGAAAAAGGTCGACCCGACCAGCTGGCGGCCAGTCTCCAGCGACGATGACGACGACCAATGAGCGTCGCTGGCGGGTGCAACTGCTTTCGCATAGCCTGAAGTCGTTGATATCGAGGCCGATTCGGGGCCTTCCGCTCCGTAGCCTCTCTTCCTGGAGGAACGCGTCATGGGCATCGAAAGCCTTCTCATCTTCATCATCATCGGCGCCATTGCCGGCTGGCTCGCCGGCCTCATCGTCTCGGGCTTCGGCTTCGGCCTCATCGGCAACATCATCGTCGGCATTATCGGCGCCCTGATCGCCGGCTGGCTATTTCCAAGGCTCGGCTTCGCTATCGGCGGCGGCATTCTGGCTGCCATCATCAACGCCACGATCGGCGCCGTCATCCTGCTGGTGCTGGTGAAGGTTCTGAAGCGAGCTTGACGCTCTAAGTTTTCATTCAACGCAATTCCTCAGGAGAAAGCCTGTGCTTTCCTGGAATTGCTGCCAAAGGAGCGCGCCGTGAAACAGAACACTCTCTATCTCCTTGTCGGCGCGCTCGTTGTCGTGGTCATCGCGCTCGGTGCATATGTCTATCACGAACAGACCAAGCCCAAGGGCGTCGAACTGAAGATCGACGACAAGGGCATTTCGATCCAGCAGAATTGAAATATTCGGGGTAGCCAGGGCCTCTGCCTTTTGCGGCAGACAGGCCGCGAGGATGCGCCTTTCGGACCCAGTTGGCGGCAGCGGATTTTAGAAATTCTTAAGGAATTTCAGAAGGGTGCATAAACCCTGCTTTAACGCGCCCTTAAACCGCCGCATCTACCCTCCAACCCGAGCGCCATTGACACCGGGAAGACAGCGCAACGCATGGCGAACCGCAGAGACAGTCGCATCGAACCCAGCTTCGAGGGATCGCCAAAGGCGAAATCCGCGGCCGGTTTTTCGGTGAACGAGGAGGATCGGGTCGTGCCGGCCAATCGCAAATCATCTTCGGCGCGCAAAACCTCCAAGGCAAAATCATCGTCACGCGGCAAGCGCGGCAAACCCCGGCGCGGGCTGTTCGGCGTGATGGCGCGCATGTTCTACTGGTGCTTCGTGCTCTGCATCTGGGGCGGCATCGCGGTGGCCGGCATTGTCGTCTATTACGGCGCCAAGATGCCGGCGGCCACCACCTGGTCGATCCCCGACCGCGCGCCCAACATCAAGATCGTCTCGGTCGACGGGCAACTGCTTGCCAACCGCGGCATGAGCGGCGGCGAGGCGGTCGGCCTGCACGAAATGTCGCCCTACATTCCGGAAGCCGTCATCGCCATCGAGGACCGCCGCTTCTATTCGCATTTCGGCATCGACCCGATCGGCCTGTCGCGCGCCATGGTGACCAATGTTCTGGGCCGGCGTTTCTCGCAGGGCGGCTCGACGCTGACCCAGCAACTGGCCAAGAACCTGTTCCTGAAGCCCGACCGCACGCTGGAGCGCAAGGTGCAGGAAGTGCTGCTGGCGCTGTGGCTGGAGCACAAGCATACCAAGGACCAGATCCTCGAAATGTACCTCAACCGGGTCTATTTCGGCTCCGGCGCCTATGGCGTCGAGGCGGCCTCGCGCCGCTATTTCGGCAAGAGCGCGCGCGATGTCACTCTGTCGGAGGCGGCCCTTCTCGCCGGCCTCTTGAAGGCGCCGTCGCGACTGTCGCCGGCGCGGGATCCGAAGGCGGCGGAGGAGCGTTCGCAGCTGGTGCTCGCCGCCATGCGCGACGAAGGCAAGATCAGCGCCAAGGAACTGGCCTCGGCGATGAGCGCGCCGGCAACGCGCGCGCCATCCTACTGGACCGGTTCGGAAAACTACGTCGCCGACACCATCATGGAAGAGCTGCCCGATTTGATCGGCGACGTGCGCAGCGACATCGTCGTCGACACCACCGTCGACCTCAACCTGCAGAAGCTCGCCGAAGAGTCGATCCGCCGGCTGATCGACGAGAGCGGCAAGAAGCTCAATGTCAGCCAAGGCGCGCTGGTCTCGATCGACAATTCCGGCGCCGTGCGCGCCATGGTCGGCGGCTACGACTATTCGACGAGCCAGTTCGACCGCGCCTCCGAAGCACGCCGTCAACCGGGCTCGGCGTTCAAGCCGTTCGTCTATATGGCCGCGCTGGAAGCTGGTCGCACGCCCGACAGCGTGCGCAACGACGCACCGATCAAGATCGGCAAGTGGACACCGGACAATTACGGCGGCAAATATTTCGGCAAGGTGACGCTGGCGACCGCGCTGGCGAAATCGCTGAATTCTGTCGCGGCACAGCTGACCATGGAGGTCGGCCCCGACGCGGTGGTCGAGGCGGCGCACCGCATGGGCATCCAATCCGATTTGATCGCCAACACCTCGATCGCGCTCGGCACTTCGGAAGTGACGCCGCTGGAGCTGACATCGGCCTATGTGCCGTTCGCCAATGGTGGCTACAAGCCCGACATCCATTTCATCCGCCGCATCACCACGACCGAAGGCAAGGTGCTCTATGACGACAATGGCGGCAGCGCGCCGCGCGTCGTCAAGCAGAACATTGTCGGCATGATGAACTCGATGATGACCGGCACGGTCGAGATCGGCACGGCGAAGAAGGCGGCCTTCGCCTGGCCGTCTGCTGGCAAGACCGGAACCAGCCAGAATTCGCGCGACGCCTGGTTCGTCGGCTACACCGCAAACCTCACCACCGGCGTGTGGTTCGGCAACGATGACGGCACGCCGATGAAGAAGGTCACCGGTGGCGCGCTGCCGGCACAGGCCTGGCACGAGTTCATGGTGGCCGCGCATGAAGGTGTGCCGGTCCGGCCGCTGCCCGGGACCTGGAAGTCGACGCCGCCCGACACCATCGTGCCCGACGATATTCCGTCAGTCGATAACAATCAGGCGGCGCCGTTGCCTGCCGTGGCCGTCAGCCGTTCGGAGCCTGCTGCCGCGCCGGCACCTGCTGCTGTACCCGCACAAGCGCCGGTCCGCCGTCCGGCCGAAACCGTCGATGCCGACGGCTTCGACATGCCGGGCGACGGCGGCACCACGGCCTCGATCAAGCACCCGGTACCGCCGGGCAGCGTCGGCGGCCCGGCCAAGAAGCGGAAAACCTCAATCCTGGATATTCTCGGCGGCGGCTGAGCGGCTCGTCATTCTGGCTTCAAACCAATGGCGAGCTGGCAATCCGTTCCTCATATGAGAGCTGCGGTGACAATTCGGCCTCTCGCCACCTCCGCCGCATTCGGCTACATCTCCGGCCGGAGTGACAGACATGGCTGAGACCGACACCAGAAAAACCATCGTGCTGACCGGAGCCAGCCGCGGCATCGGCCATGCCACGGTCAAGCGCTTTTCGCGTGAGGGCTGGCGGGTCATCACCTGTTCGCGCCAGGCTTTTGCCGAGGATTGCCCGTGGCCGGCCGGCCCAGAGGACCACATCAAGGTCGATCTCGCCGACCAGGAGGATGTCGGCATCGCCGTCTCGGAGATCCGTCACCGGCTGGAAGCGCATGGCGGGCAATTGCACGCGCTGGTCAACAATGCCGGCATTTCGCCGAAGCTCAAGGACGGCAACAGCCGCATGGATTCGATCGACACGCCGATGCATGTCTGGCGCGATGTGTTCCAGGTGAATTTCTTCGCGCCGATCATGCTCGCGCGGGGCCTCTTCAAGGAGCTTGCTGCAGCGAAAGGTTCGATCGTCAACGTCACCTCGATCGCCGGCACGCGCGTGCATCCTTTCGCCGGCACCGCCTATGCGACCTCGAAGGCGGCGCTCGGCTCGCTGACGCGCGAGATGGCGCATGATTTCGGCCCGCACGGCATCCGCGTCAATGCGATTGCGCCGGGCGAGATCGACACCGCGATCCTGTCGCCTGGCACCGACAAGATCGTCGAGACGATCCCACTCAGGCGCCTTGGCGCCACCTCGGAAGTCGCCGACATCATCTTCTTCCTGTGCTCGCAGCAGGCGTCCTATGTGACGGGCTCGGAAATCCACATCAATGGCGGCCAGCACGTCTGAGCACTGACAGACTGCTCATTCGGCGATGGTGAGAACAGCCTTGCCGCTGAAGCTGCGCTGTCGCAGGGCGTCCAGAGCCTGGGCGATGTCTGTCCACGGCACGGTCATGGACACACGGGTTTCCAGCCGGCCAGCCGCGACCAGAGCGAGCAGCGAGGCGATGTCCGCGCCAATTGCTGGACCGGATGTGTAGTAGGCGAAAGTCTGAAGCCTCGCTCCCTCATGGCCCGGAACGAACTGTCTGAAGCCAACCGGCGTGAGTTCGCCGCTGCTCGAACCGAACATGACGATGGTGCCGCCGGGGGCGACGCGTTCGATGGCATGGGCGAGGCTTTGGCCGCCGACCGACTCGGTGATCAGAGAGAATGGCCCTTCGGCCAGTTCGATCGACTCGGCGACTTCGTGAGCACCAAGACCGCGGAGATCCTCGGCGTGCCGGGCGGCGGCGATTGCAGTCACCGCGGCGCCTTGCTCGCGGGCGATCTGGATCTGGAAACGGCCGACCGCGCCGCTGGCGCCGGTGATCAACACCTGCTGTCCCGCGAGGTCGCCGCCATGGCGCAAGACCCTGAGCGCCGTCGTGCCCGCGACCGGAAGCGTGGCGGCGGACCCGAAGCTGACCTCGTCCGGGATGACGGCGAGACGGTCGGTCGGAACGGCCGCCCGTTCGGCCCAGCCGGCCTCGTCGACCAAAGCCACAACCCGGGCGCCGACGGCAGGCCCGGAGCCATCGGCTGCCGCCCGCTTGATCACTCCAACCACGTCCTGGCCAGGTATCCAGCCTTCCGGGCGTATGGTGAGCAGGCGCAGTTCACCGCGGTTCAACGAGGTAGCGTGGACTGAGACAAGCGCTTCGTTGGGGAGGGGCCGAGGGTCCTCGACCTCGGCGAGCGTCAGTCTGGTGGGGTTGTCGGGAGACATGACGAGCGCGCGCATGGGAAGCCCTCCTGATACTTTGTGACATGCCAGCCACGAACCGGAGCCTATCGACTTCCCGGATCAAAGAATTTAGCTATCATGGCGAATAGTCGCTAAAAGCCGTCAATCATGAGACAGCCTCTCCGCTACCCCTGGGTCAATTTCGACGTCGATGATGTGATCGCTCCTGCAATTGCGGTTCGCGTCGATGTCACCGAAACCAAAGCGGAAGTGGCGACCCATTGGCATCGGAAGGGCCAGCTCGTCTTCGCGCTCGGCGGTGGCGTCACCTGCCGCGTGCCCAGCGGTCTGTGGATGGTGCCGCCGCATTGCGGGGTGTGGATTCCCGGTGGCATGGAACACAGCAATATCGCGACGGCCAATGCGCGGATTTTCTTCGTCTATATCGAGCCGGGAGCCGCCGATCTGCCGGACCGGTGCTGCACGCTGTCGATCTCGCCGCTGCTGCGCGAACTGATCGTTGAGCTGGCCGATCGCGTGGAGGAGGATGAGGCGAGGGACGTGCTGCTGACCACGATCCTGCTCTCCGAACTGCCGCGCATGCCGGTCCAGCAGCTGCATCTGCCGATCTCCGCCGAGCCGCACTTGCGGCGGATCGCCGAAGCGTTGGCGCAAGACCCTGCCGATCGCAGCACGCTTGCCGAGTGGGCCAACCGCGTCGCGCTCTCAGAAAGCAGTCTCGCCCGTCTTGTGGTGAAGGAGACCGGACTGAGCTTCGGCCGCTGGCGCCAGCAATTGCACCTGATCGTCGCCATAAGGGAGCTGGCCTCCGGTGCGAGTGTCCAGCAGGTTTCGGGCGATCTCGGCTACGCCTCCGTCACCGCCTTCATCACCATGTTCAAGAAAGCGCTCGGCAAGCCGCCGGCAAAGTATCTCGCCAGCGTCGCGCACAATGGCGGCTCCGCCTTCGTTGGATGATCGATGCGCCTGTGGCAAGCCTCAGGCCGGGGAGGGCTCAATGGCTTCGGGGCGCGGCATCCGCTTTTTCTCCAGCACTTCTTGCACGATGCCGCGGGCGATCTCGCGTTCGCCCATGATGACGGTGTCGGCGCCGAGGCCTTTGAGATGCTCGACCTCGGCATCGGAATGGGCCCTCGCTATGACGTTGATGCCGGGATTCGCGGCGCGTGCCCTGAGCACGATCTGCCCGGCCTCGAACGCGTTGGGGATGGCAAGGATCAAGCGTTTGGCCCCCTGCGGATTGGCGGCGGCAAACACGCCCCCATTGGCCGCATTGCCGGAGACGATTTCGACGCCGTCGTCTCTGAGCCTCGCCAGCGTCTTGTCGGCGTCCTCGATGACCAGGAACGGTAGCGATGCTTGTTTCAGCGCGGCACCGACCAGGCTGCCGACGCGGCCGTAGCCGATCAGGATGGTGTGGCCCGAAAGCGTTGTGCGTGGCGGTGGGCCATTCTCTTTTGCCGCGGCGGCCACCGAGGCCACTTGTCCGGGCTGCGTCGCCGGGCCGACCGGCTTGGCCTCTTCCGGTGGTGCTGCCTTGGCGGCGCGCGCGTCCAGCCACGGCTTCATCCAGTCGAGGGCAAGGAACATCAGCGGATTGACCAGGATCGACAGGATGGCGCCGGCAAGAATCAGGTCGCGTCCCTGTTGCGGCAACAGTTTCAGCCCGACGCCGAGCTCGGCCAGGATGAAGGAAAACTCCCCGATCTGCGCGAGGCTGGCCGAGATCATCAAGGCGGTTCCCAGCGGATAGCGGAAGGCGATGACGATGACGAAGGCGGCCAGCGACTTGCCGATGACGATGATGGCCAGCGTCGCCAGGATCGGCCAGCCATTGCTCATCAGGCTGAACGGATCGAACAGCATGCCGACCGAGACGAAGAACAGCACCGAGAAGGCGTCGCGCAGCGGCAGTGATTCCTCCGCCGCGCGGTGGCTGAGCTCGGATTCGCTCATGATCATGCCGGCGAAGAAGGCACCGAGCGCCAGCGAGACGCCGAACAGTTTGGCGGCGCCGAAGGCGACGCCGAGCGCGATCGCCAGCACCGCCAGCCGGAACAGTTCGCGCGAGCCGGTATGGGCGACGTAATGCAGGATCCACGGAATGACGCGGCGGCCAACCACCAGCATGACGATGACGAAGGCGACGACCTTGGCCAGCGTGAGGCCGACGACGCCCCAGATGCCGAAGCTGGCCGGCAGCGACAAAAGGCTCGCATGGTCATCGACCTGCGGCTGGCCGCCGAGCACGCCGGCCAACGCCGGCAAAAGCACCAGCGCCAGCACCATGGCGAGGTCCTCGACGATCAGCCAGCCGACGGCGATGCGGCCGCGCTCGGTCTCGATCAGCCGTCGCTCCTGCAACGCGCGCAACAGCACCACTGTGGACGCGACGGAAAGCGCCAGGCCGAAGACGAGGCCTGCGCCCATCGACCAGCCGAGCATCCAGGCAAGGCCGGCGCCCAGCGCGGTGGCAAAGCCGATCTGGACGATGGCGCCGGGTACGGCGATGGCGCGGACGGAGAGAAGATCCTTCAGCGAGAAATGCAGGCCGACGCCGAACATAAGCAGGATGACGCCGATTTCGGCCAGCTCATTGGCAAGACCGGCATCGGCGACGAAACCCGGCGTGTTCGGTCCAACCAGCACGCCGGCGACGAGATAGCCGACCAGCGGCGGGATGCGAAAACGGTTGGCGAGCGCCCCGAAGATGAATGCCAGCCCCAGACCGGCGACGATGGTGGCGATAAGGGGCGTGTCATGCGGCATTGTCTATGGAGCGCCTTTCGGGAAATGTCGGGTGTGCGCCGCCCGCAGCCGCCGCCTTTGCAATATGGTGGAGGGGGTGCGGGCGACGCAACCCGCGAGACGTAAATTGGTGGCCAGAGGCGCCGAAAAACGAAAGGCGCGCGCAGCGAAAACGCTGCGCGCGCGAATGATCTATGAGATAGCGTCAGGCTGCCTGCTGCAGCATGGCCTCGATGTCGATCAGCGGGCGGTTGGTCAGTGTCTTTGGGATCTCCGCCTGCACCTTGTCGGTGACTTCCTTGTGCAATTTCTTGCGCATGGTGCCGAGCACCAGCGGCGGCGCGACCAGCACGATGTCGTCGAAGATGCCGTGATGGGCGAGCTTGTAGAGCCGGTCCGCGATCTCTTCGGCAAAGCGTTCCTTGCCCTGCCGGTGCCAGTCGGTTTCCTCAACCGCGCTGCGATGCACGGAGGGGCCGTCATTGTAGCGGCCGGGACTGTCGCTGCCTTGTTCGCGCGTTGCCGGATTGTCCTGTTTCATCTCCTGGAAGAGCTGCAGGTTCGGATAGAGATTGTCGCCCTCGTTCTTCAGGAACAGCGCTTTCTCGCCATCGGCCACCATGACCAGAAGGCCATGTTTCAGGTTGATCTTGCTCATTTGCGGGCTCCTGTTTGAAGGTTCAAATCCAGCCGACGATTGTCTGTTACGGCAGGGGCAGAACGCGTGGCGAAGCGGGAACGTTCCACTTCGTTCGCCGAGATCGCACGCAGCCATATCGAGCCCGATCTATCGTCTATCGGAGCAATGTCCGAGGTGACGGCTTTAATCTACTAGATTGGTAGAATTTAGAAAAAATAATTTTGCAGCTTGGCCGGCTCCCGGATAAAAGAGCCGCAGAACAAAGCCTGCGGCAGCAGCTTGAATCCGCCTGATATGCGGATGTGGAATATTTTTCTCTTGGCCGTTTGGCTTGCGGAAAACCGATTGCCTCCCGTCAGGGGATGCGCGAGTGGGTTCCTTCAGCTTTTTCGCGTCCGCGCCTAAAACTGCCGAATTGTTCCGGAATCTGTTCGTCATGCCGCACGCCAATCCCAAGCTCACCGCGTTCCCGGTCTTCATGCGGGTCGAAGGCGAAGCCGTGGCCATCGTCGGCGGCGGAGGCGAAGCGTTGGCCAAGGCGCGGCTGCTTGATCAGTCAAGCGCTGTGCTTCGCATCATTGCCGATGTTGCCGACGCCGAATTGCTGAGCTTCATCGCCGCGACCGGCGCCATCCGTATCGACGCCCCCTACGACGCCGCGCATCTCGAAGGCGCGGTCCTGGTGTTTGCCGCCAGCGGCGACGAGACGCTCGACCGCCGCGTCGCCCACGATGCGCGCCGCCTTGGCATTCCGGTCAATGCCGTCGACCGGCCGGAGCTATGCGATTTCTTCACCCCGGCGCTGGTCAACCGCGCCCCGGTCGCCATCGCCATCGGCACGGAAGGCGCGGGTCCGGTGCTGGCGCAGATGCTGCGCAGCCGCATCGACCGCATGCTGTCGCCGTCGCTCGGGCCGCTGGCAGCGCTTGCCGCCTCGTTCCGGGGTGCCGCCGAAAAGCTGCTGCCGAAAGGCAACGCCCGCCGCCAGTTCTGGAGCAGTTTTTTCCAGGGTGCACCGGCGCGCGCCGTCGAAGCCGGCGAGCTTTCGCAGGCGCATGACGCCGCCGCCGATCTGTTGCTGTCGAAGGCTCCGGCTTCGGGCCATATCGCGTTGGTTGGCGCCGGGCCAGGTGCTGAGGATCTTCTGACGCTGCGCGCGCATCGGCTTTTGATGGAAGCCGACGTCATCGTCTATGACGCGCTGGTGCCGGAGGCGATCGTCGCCATGGGCCGCCGCGACGCCGAGCGGCTGCCGGTCGGAAAACGCAAGGGATGCCACACCAAGAGCCAGGCCGAGATCAATGCGCTGCTGGTCGATCTCGGCAGGCAGGGCAAGCGCGTCGTGCGGCTGAAGTCGGGCGACCCGCTGGTGTTCGGCCGCGCCGGCGAGGAGATGGCCGCACTGCGCGATGCCGGCATCGCCTATGATGTAGTTCCCGGGGTCACCGCCGCCTTTGCCGCCGCCGCCGATTTCGAGCTGCCGCTGACGCTGCGCGGCGTCTCCTCGTCGATGGTGTTCACCACCGGCCATGATCTGAAGGGCAATTCGCTGCCGGATTGGGCCAAGCTCGCCATTTCCGGCGCCACCGTCGCCGTCTATATGGGCCGCTCGGTCGCCGCCGAAGTCGCCGGACGGCTGATCGAGGCCGGCCTGTCGCCGGACACGGCGGTTGCCGTGGTCGAGAATGCCAGCTTGCAGAACCGCCGCCGTTTCCACGGCACGCTGGCCGATTTGCCGTCGCTGGAAGAGCGCGCCGACCTGGCCGGTCCTGTGATGACCATCATCGGCGACGCGGTTGCCGGCGCCAACTTTGAACGTTCCGAGCCGCTTGCGGCACATAACTATGAGGGCGCCGCCAACGCGGCCGACGCAGAGGTCGGGCCATGAAGATACTGACCGCAAACCGCCTCTCCGACGGCATCGCCGTCTGGTACGCCGATGGCGGTTGGGCCGAGACGGTCGACCATGCCGACCTTGCCCATGACCAAGCGGCAGAGGACAGGCTGGAAGCAATCGGCGCCAAGGCCAACGCCAACAATCAGGTTGTCGACGTCAATCTGATCGACGCTGAAGTCGTCAATGGCATCGTCGTGCCGGTACGCTTGCGCGAAAAGATCCGCGCCGCCGGCCCGACCATCCGGGAAGATCTGGGCAAGCAGGCTGCGCGGGCAGCTTAACAAAATACGGGCGGACGCGCCCTGAAAGACGAAACATGTACCGCTACGATGAGTTCGACCACGATTTTGTCCAGGCCCGCGTCGCCGAGTTCAGCGACCAGGTCGAACGCCGGCTGTCCGGCGAGATCACCGAGGATCAGTTCCGGCCGCTGCGGCTGATGAACGGCGTCTACCTGCAGCTGCACGCCTACATGCTGCGCATCGCGGTGCCCTATGGCACGCTGAACAGCGCCCAGTTGCGCATGCTCGGCCACATCGCGCGCAAATACGACAAGGGCTACGGCCATTTCACCACGCGCCAGAACATCCAGTTCAACTGGCCGGCGCTGTCCGACATTCCGGCGATCCTGGCCGATCTCGCCAGCGTCGAGATGCATGCCATCCAGACCAGCGGCAATTGCATCCGCAACGTCACCGCCGATCATTTTGCCGGCGCCGCCGCCGACGAGGTCGCTGATCCGCGCCCCTATGCCGAGATCCTGCGGCAATGGTCGTCTGTGCATCCGGAATTCTCGTTCCTGCCGCGCAAGTTCAAGATCGCGGTGACCGGGGCCGAGCGCGACCGCGCCGCCATCCAGACGCATGATATCGGTCTGCATCTGAAGAAGGACGCCACCGGCGAGCTCGGCTTTGCCGTCTATGTCGGTGGCGGCCAGGGCCGCACGCCGATGGTGGCGCGCAAGATCCGCGACTTCCTGCCGGAAGCCGACCTGCTGTCCTACTGCACCGCGATCCTGCGCGTGTACAACCTCTATGGCCGCCGCGACAACAAGTACAAGGCGCGCATCAAGATCCTCGTCCACGAGACCGGCGTCGAGGAAATCACCCGCCAGGTCGAGGCCGAATGGCAGGAGCTGAAGGACGCCGAGCTGAAGCTGCCGGAAGCCGACATCCGTGCCATCGACGCCTATTTCGCGCCGCCGGCACTGACCGCCCGGCCGGAAGGCGACGCGGCGATCAAGCTGGCGCGGCTCGATTCCAAAAGCTTCTCGGATTGGCTCGACCAGAATGTCGTGACGCATCGCCATCCCGACTATGCCGCGGTGACGATCTCGCTGAAAGGCATCGGCGAGGTGCCGGGCGATGCCACCGACAGCCAGATGGAAGCGGTCGCCGACATCGCCGAGAAATACGCGTTCGACGAACTGCGCGTCAGCCATGAGCAGAACCTGATCCTGCCGCATGTGGCGCGCGCCGATCTCAAGGCTGTCTATGATGCGCTGGTCGATATTGGTCTGGCGACGGCCAATTCCAACCTGATCAGCGATATTATCGCGTGCCCTGGCCTCGACTATTGCGCGCTGGCGACGGCGCGCTCGATCCCGATCGCGCAGGAGATTTCGCTTCGCTTCGCCTCGCTCGAGCGGCAGCGTGAGATCGGCGAATTGAAGCTCAAGATTTCCGGCTGCATCAATGCCTGCGGCCACCACCATGTCGGCCATATCGGTATCCTCGGCGTCGAGAAGAAGGGCTCCGAGCTCTACCAGGTGACGCTTGGCGGATCGGCCGACGAGAACACCTCGGTTGGCGAAATCATCGGCCGCGGCTTCTCTTCGGAAGAGATCACCGACGCCATCGAGCAGATCGTCGACACCTATCTCGGCCTTCGGCTCGGTCCCAGTGAACGTTTTATCGACGCCTACCGCCGTGTCGGTCCCGCGCCGTTCAAGGAGGCGCTCTATGCTGGCGAAACCAAGGCCGCTTGACCGCATCCTCGACGTCGACGACAGCATCGCCGCCAAAGCGGCGGGCTTCGACGCGCTGTATGGACATCTGAGCCCGCTCGACATCATCGAACGCGCGGCGAGCGAATTGTTTCATGACGAGATCGCCGCCGTGTCGTCCTTCGGCGCGGATTCCGCCGTCCTGCTGCATATGATCGCCAAGGTCGACCGCACGCTGCCGGTCATCTTCCTGGACACCGGCAAGCATTTCGAAGAGACGCTGGGCTATCGCGATGCGCTGGTCGCCGATTTCGGGCTGACCAACATCAGGGTGATCAAGCCCGAAGACGCGGCGCTCGAGCGGGTCGATCCGACCGGCAATCTGCACCAGAGCAATACCGATGCCTGCTGCGACGTGCGCAAGGTCGAGCCGCTGGCGCGCGGCGTCGCCCCCTTCCGCGCCTGGCTGACCGGCCGGAAGCGCTTCCAGGCGGCGACGCGAGCCGCGCTGCCGGTGTTCGAGGCGGTCGGCCCGCGCGTACGCGTCAATCCGCTGGCGCACTGGACGACATCCGACCAGGCTGACTACATGCGCGCGCATGCGCTGCGCGAAAATCCGCTGGTTGCGTACGGCTATCTGTCGATCGGCTGCTTCCCATGCACGCAGCCGGTGCAGCCGGGCGAGGATGCGCGAAGCGGACGCTGGGCCGGTCATGCCAAGACCGAGTGCGGCATCCATCTGTCGGGACTGGAAGTGTCGCTGACCGACGCATCCCTTTAAGCTATGGTGATATTCAGGTGAGGCTGGCCTGCAACGGCGGCTTCCGCCCGGAGGCCGCCGGTTTGGTGTGGACCGGCTTTCGCGGACTTTCGATTTTTAGGGCTTTAGGAATTTTCTATGACTGAACAGACCACAGCGGAGACCCGCCTCTGGACCCGGACGGGTTTTCGCGAAGACGAGTGGACACATGCCGAAAGTGCGGATGCACTGGCGAGCAATGGCCGCTTCATCCTGCCGTTGCAGGCATTTCTCGGCCTCGATGCCGAAGTGCGGCGCTCGGCCAAGGAGCGGCTTGGCGTCGCGCTGCAGCCCGGCGACCAGCTGGAAAAGATCGTGGATCTGCTCGACCAGCTGTCGCTGGTGGCGCTGGCCTTCCCGGCCTTCAGCGACGGCCGCTCGTTTTCCAAGGGCGAATTGCTGCGCAGCCGCTACCATTTCGAGGGCGCGGTCCGCGCCACTGGCCAGGTGCTCGTCGACCAGCTGCCGCATATGCTGCGCCTCGGCTTCGACGAGTTCGAAATCTCCAACCCGGTTCTGCTGAAGCGCCTCGAAGAAGGCCGCACAGGCGGGCTGGGCCTTTACTATCAGCCGACCGAAGCGTCGGAGCCGAAGGGGCCGAAATACTCCTGGCGGCGCGTTCGCAACAGCTGACGCAGCGGTAATTTCGCCTGTCTTTACAAAGACTGTGATCTCTTGGCTGTCCGGACGGAAGTATCCGCCAGGGAGGAAGCCGCGCTGATCGGCGGCAACACCAATGCAGCGACCATCATGATCGCCGAAAAGGCGGCTGACGTGATCAGGGCTGCAAGGTCCTGATGCGGAGCGCAAGGCAACCTGAGCAGATCTTCTGGGAGATGCAGCCGCCCCTTTGGTGCGGCGGTTTATTTCTTGTTTTATGCGATCCCGAGGGAAAGCGCTGCGCGGTTTTCCCGGGAAGACCGCTTCACTTTGCTGGAATGCTTTTAGGCCAAGGCCCGCGCTTCGCGAAACGAGATCAGCTTGCGGCGATTCTCGTCCCATAGCGCCAGCTTGACGCAGCGCAGGCTGTCGAGAAGCGTGACGCGGCCGATGCCGCGCAATTCCGGATAGTCGCGCAGCACTTCCTGCAACCGGTACCCCGGCACCTTGGCGGAGAGATGGTGCACGTGATGGACGCCGATATTGCCGGTGAACCAGTTCAGCACCGGCGGCAAATCGTAATAGGACGAGCCGTGCAGGGCGGCACGCTGGAATTCCCACTCTTCGTCCTTCGCCCATTCCGTCTCCTCGAACTGGTGCTGGACGTAGAACAGCCAGATGCCGGCCGATCCGGCCAGGATCACGATCGGCAAATGGACGATCAGGAAAGCGCCGGGGCCGACCAGCCAGATAAGCAGCGCTGCCGCAACCGCGATGCCGAGATTGGTGGTCATCGACGACACCCAGGGCGTCAGGCCGCCGCGCATCATGCCGACGGGCAGCCTCTGCTCGAAGATGAACAGCCAGATCGGCCCGAGGCCGAACATCACCAGGGGATGGCGGTAGAGACGATAGGCAAGGCGTCCCCGCCAAGACAGCCGGCGGTATTCAGCAACCGTCAACGTCCTGATATCGCCCATGCCGCGCTCGTCAAGATTGCCGGCGCTGGCGTGATGGGTGGCGTGCGCGCGCCGCCAGCAATCGTAAGGGGTCAGCGTCAGCACGCCGAGCGCGCGGCCGATCCAGTCGTCGGCAGTGCGGTTGGCGAAGAAGGAGCCGTGGCCGCAATCGTGCTGGATCATGAAGATCCGCACCAGAAAACCGGCGGCGGGAAGGATCAGGATCAAGCCCCACCAGTGGCCATAGGAATAGGCTGCCGAAGACAGCGCCCACAGCGTAACGAAAGGAATAAGGGTGATGGCGAGTTCAAGAGTGCTGCGTCGCCGGTCGGGCTTCTTGTAGCGCGCCAGGATCTTCAACCAGGCGCGCTTGCTGTTGGCGGCCGTCTCGGGGGAAATCATGTTCATCAGGAAGCATAGGCGGGGCGTCCCGCTGCTGCAAGGAAAAGCTCACGCGAAATTACTGCGCGTAATTGTCGCGCGATTGCATCGCTATTGACGGCGTTGGCCGCCGGCCATGCTGGCTTCTATGCCGTCCAGCCGATCGAGCAGGTCCCGGAAACGGGCGGGAATGTCGGCCTCGGTGCGGAAGGCCGGCAAGGTGCGCAAGAAGCGCGTCGTCGCCTCGGTGCCGAACTGGCGCCTGATGTCGGCGGCGAGCTCTTCGCTTCTGTTGCCAGTATTGCGGTCCATTGTCTCAAATCCTGTGTCGGTTTCAAAACTCCTCCAAGCTTTGAATGGTTCCCCATAGCGGGGTATTGGCAAGCAAAGGCTGCCGTTACGGTAAAGTTTGAATTAATTTTGAACGTCCTTGCGCCCCGCACCAAGTCCGACGGGCAGCCCGCAACATTGCCTGCTGTGGGGCGTCCTCCTGGGCTTGCCCCTTGATTTTTGGCCGCCAAACCTCGATATCGGGCGCAAATCCAAACCATTCGAATGACGGGAAATGGCGATGAGCGACCAGACAAAAGACGAACGCGCGCCCGAGGATATCGAAACGGCCGAGGCCGAGCGCACGCAAGGCGGCATCGACGGCGACTATGAAGCGCTGGTGCGGCTGCTGAAGGAAAACGAGGAGCTGAAGGACCGCGCGCTGCGCGTCGCAGCCGAGATGGAGAATCTGCGCCGCCGCACCGCCCGCGACGTGCATGATGCGCGCGCCTATGCGGTGGCCAATTTCGCCCGCGACATGCTGTCGGTGTCGGACAATCTGCGCCGCGCGCTCGATGCTATCCCCGCCGAGGCGAAAGCGGCCGGAGATGCCGGCTTCAAGGCGCTGATCGACGGCGTCGAGATCACCGAGCGCGCCATGCTGTCGACGCTGGAACGGCATGGGGTGAAGAAGCTCGAACCGGAAGGTGAGAAGTTCGACCCGAATTTCCACCAGGCGATGTTCGAAGTGCCCAATCCCGATGTGCCGGCCAACACCGTCGTCCAGGTCGTGCAGCCGGGCTATTCGATCGGCGAGCGCGTGCTGCGGCCGGCCATGGTCGGGGTCGCCAAGGGCGGCCCCAAGATCGCGGCCACCGAAGCGCCGGTCGAGCCGGGGCCGGTGAACGAGCAGGCCGAGAAGGATGCGTGAGTAGGGTAGGCAGTAGGGAATAGGGAATAGGGAATAGGGGATAGGGAATAGGGAATAGGGAATAGGGAATAGGGAATAGGCAGGCGTATCAATCGCGCGGCTTCGTGTTATTCATACTTTCCCTAATTCCCAATCCCTACTACCTCATGTCCCTGACACCCATCGACCTCCTCGACTATGCCGGCGTCGCCGTCTTTGCCGCGACCGGGGCCCTGGCGGCTTCGCGCAAGCAGCTCGACATTATCGGCTTCCTGTTTCTGGCCAGCGTCACCGGCATTGGCGGCGGCACGCTTCGCGACGTCATCCTCAACCTGCCCGTCTTTTGGGTCGCCAACTCCGGCTATGTGCTGGTTTGCGCGGCGGTTGCGGTGCTGGTCTTCTTCATCGCCCACCGCGTCGAATCCCGCTGGAAATGGCTGCTCTGGCTCGACGCCATCGGATTGGCGGCCTTTTCCGTAATGGGCGCGGCCAAGGGGCTGGCCATCACCGGCTCGCCGGTCGTCTCCGTTGTTATGGGCGTGTTGACCGCCACATTTGGCGGCATCCTGCGCGATCTGCTGGCCGGCGAGCCATCGGTGCTGCTCAGGCCCGAAATCTACGTCACCGCCGCACTCGCGGGCGCCGGCCTCTACACACTTGGCGATCTTGCCGGCCTGCCGCCGCTCGCCTCGGATATCGCCGGCTTCGTCGCGGCTTTCCTGGTGCGGGGCGGCGCGCTGAAATTCGGCTGGACCTTTCCGTCCTACAAGAGCCGCCCGGGACGGCGACCGGAGGATATTCCGTAGGGAGAGGGATTAGGGAATAGGGAATAGGGAATAGTCGGTAGTCAGCAATTCGCGGCAGCCTTCACTACTGCCTACTGCCTACTGCCTACTGCCTACTGCCTACTGCCTCATGCCGCAAAGCGCTGCGCTTCCCCGCCATAATAGTTGACGTAGCGGGCGCCGATTTCCTTGACCGGCATCACCACGAACACATCGACGGTGGAGAACTCACGGTCGATGACGCAGCCGTCGCCGATGCGGGCGCCGACGCGCAGATAGCCCTTGACCAACGGCGGCATGGCCGCAATCGCCGCCTTGGCGTTGACCGCCTCGATCGGCATCAGGTCCATCGAGCAATAGCGCCCGGAGACCGCCCGCACATCCCAGGCGGAGTTGGTCCGGCAGTGATGGGCAAGGTAGGTGAGCGCCTCGGCATGCGCAGCCGGCACCGTGCCAGGGAACGAGGCACAACCGGTCATCACGCCGATCTCATAGTGGTTGATGTAGGCCCAGATGCCTTGCCACAGCGCCTCGATGGTGCGCTTCGAGCGGTATTCCGGCAGCACGCATGAGCGGCCGAGCTCAAGGAAGCGCTGGCCGGGATGGCGGGCGATCAGCTTGGTCAGTTCGAACTCGCCTTCGGAATAGAAGCCGCCGGCGGTCGCCGCAATCTCTTGCCGCAGCAGGCGGTACGTGCCGACGATGCGGCGATGCTCGGGGCCGGAGATCGAGGTGTCAAGCACCAGCAGATGGTCGCACAGCGGGTCGAAGCGGTCGGCGTCGCGCCGGTCCTGCGCCTGGAACAGGTCCTTCCTGGCGCCAAGCTCGTCATAAAACACCCGGTAGCGCACTTCCTGCGCGGCGGCGATCTCGGCCTCATTGCGGGCAAGCCGCACTTCGAGATTGCCGATACGGCCCAGCGGTGCGCCTGTTGCGACGGCATCGGCGTTCCGCGCGGCGAGCAAAGCGCCGCCTGCGCTGGGCCGAGTGTCACATTCCGGCATAACTGTATGCACGAGTGATTCTCCTTCGAGCCATCCCTCTTGGCACGGGGATACGGTGTAGGTGCAACAGGATTGTGACAGTACCGTGATACGGCGCGACGGGCAATACTTCGTCGGCTGGCGAAAACCCTCATTCGGCTACCTACGTGACGCGAGGATTGCGCCAGCGTCGCCTTGAAGCGCGTCGCGCTGGGACGATTCACGCGACGCGCTTCAAGTCTTTGTTTTGTGCATGTCGTCTTCTCAAAACCGGGGCCACTTTTGAGCGACATGAATTCAGGTGAGCGACATGAATTCAGGCGGCCACCTGGCCCTCGACGGCATGGACCAGCGCGTCGGGATCGAGCGGCTTGGTGACGAAGCCGCTGGCGCCATGGGCGAGCACGGTGTGGCGGGTCTTTTCCTGGCTGTCGGCCGAAAGCACCATGATTGGTACCGGCGGCACAGCCATTTCCTCCTCGTGGCGGCGGATGGCGGCGATCGCGTCCAGCCCGTCCATCACCGGCATGTGCAAATCCATCAGCACCACATCGAAGCGATTTTTCAGCCCGGCCTCGGTGACCGCCTCGACCGCGGCCTTGCCATTGCCGACCACTTTCACGCGATGTCCCGCCTTCAAAAGCGTGGCGCGGGCAAGCATGGCGTTGATGTCGTTATCTTCGGCGATCAGCACCGACAAGCCCTGCTGGCGTGCGCCATGGGCACGAAGAGAGGACGCGCCGGTCTTTTCCGGCTTGGGCGGCGGCAAGGCAGGGGCATGACTGGTCAGCAGCACGCGCAGCAGGGTTTCGCCGCGCACCGGCCTCGCCAAGAAGGTGGCGTAGCCGCTGGTGCGGAATTCGCCAAGCATGCCGCGGTCGGTCGGCGCGATCAGCGTGATCGCCTCGCAATCGGCAAAGCCACTCTGGCGCAGGCGCTTGAGCAGTCTGCCGTCGCCGTCCTCCAGGGCCGCGTCGATCAACAGCACATCGCAATGTTCGGCGAAGGGCGTCGCCTGGGAAGCGGTTGCGGCGACGTCGACGGCGCCGCCATGGGCGCGGATGGTGCGGGCGATGGCGTCCGCCTCGACGGCGTTCTTCGACACGATCACGGCGCGCCGGCCGGCCAGGATGTTCTGCCGGTTCTGCGGTGCTTCGGTTGCTCCTGCGGCCGGGATCTCGAAGACGAATTCCGATCCCTCGCCAAGTCGGCTCGACACCGAAATGGCACCGCCCATGGCGGCGACCAGGCGCCTCGATATGGCCAGACCGAGGCCGGCGCCGCCATGGGTGCGGGTCGAGGTGCCGTCGGACTGTTCGAATTCCTCGAAGATGCGCTCCATGTCGTCTTCGCGCAGGCCGGGGCCGGTGTCGGTAACGGTGAAGCAGATGCGGTCGCTGGTATCGGTGCGGGCGCGCGCAATCGAGACCAGCACGCCGCCGGTGTCGGTGAACTTGATCGCATTGCCGATCAGGTTGAGCAGCACCTGCCTGACCCTGCCGGGATCGGCCATGATCATCTGCGGCACGTCGGGCTCGACATGACAGCCGAGGCCGATTTTCTTGGCGAAGGCTTTCGCTGCCATCAGTTCGACGATGTTGTCGGCGATTTCGCGCAGCGATGTCGGCTGCGGCTCCGGGTCGAAACGGCCGGCCTCTATCTTGGAATAGTCGAGCAAATCCTCGATGAGCGCCAAAAGGGCGCTGGCCGAGGTCGAGACAGCGCCGACATAGGTGCGCTGCTCGGGCGACAGATTGGTGTCAGCCAGAAGCTTGGCCATGCCCATGATGCCGTTCATCGGCGTGCGGATCTCATGGCTGACGGTGGCGAGGAAGCGCGACTTGGCCTGGCTGGCATATTCGGCGCGCTCGCGCGCGGTGATCAGCGAGGATTCGGCGCGTTTGCGCGCGGTGATGTCGCGGGCAATCGCCCGGTGCGAGACGGCGCCGCTATCCTTGTCGCGTACCGACAGTTCGATCCATGAGAACCAGCGCGGACCGTTCGGGGTGCGTATGGAGACGTCGGTGGAACTCAGGCATTCATGATCGGAAAAGGCGGCGTCGGGGACGATGCCGACATCAATGCCGTGTTCGGCGAGGGTCCTGCCGGCAAGGTCGCGTTGGTCGGTTCCGACGAGGCTGGCGAAAACCTTGTTGGCGTAGACGATGTGGCCATCGCGGTCGCGGTGGACGACGAGATCGCCGAGCGCATCGATCAGCCCGCGAAAACGCTCCTCGCTCTCCTGCATCTCCCACATACGGTCGGCCAGCGTCTCGATTTCGGCGCGGCTACGGGCCGCGGTTTCGTCGAGCAAGGCCGCCGCGCGGCGGACGGTGCGGCGGCTGCGCAGGTGCATGGCGACGCCGGCAAGGCCTGTCGCCAGCAGGCCGAGGGTGATGAAGATCGGCGCACCGGTGAGGTGGGAGAGGCCCGCCAGCGCGACACTGGCGACCACCGTCAGGAACGGCAGGCCCTCGGACGTGGCGCGCGGCAAATCCGGCGCCAGAGGCGGCGGCGCAACACGCTGCCGCTTCGCCGTCGCCGGACTCGGCCCGTCGACGCTTTCGGCACGGCTCTTCTCTTTCCTGGCGGACTCCGCGATCATGCGGAACTCCTTGCAGATAGAGATTATGGAAAAGCGCGGCGGATCGTTCGAATTTTAGCGGTCATGCATTTTTGGCGGTTTTCCGCATCGCCTGATCTTTTCCGAAACCTGATTCCCTTTCGGGATCATGCTTCGGGAGCCTCACATATCGACAACCACGCGGCCCCTGATCTTGCCCTCGACGATGTCATGGGCGGCGGTGATGATGCCGTCGAAGCCGATGGTCGTCGACAGGCCGGCGAGCTTCTTGAGATCAAGATCGCTGCCGATGCGGCGCCAGGCTTCCAGCCGCACAGCCTTTGGCGCCATCACTGAAGCGATGCCGAGCAGCGAGACGCCGCGCAGGATGAACGGGGCGACGCTCGACGGCAGATCCATGCCACCCGCCAGGCCGCAGGCGGCGACCGCGCCGCCATAGGCGGTCATCGACAGCACATTGGCCAGCGTGTGGCTGCCGACGGCATCGATGCCGCCGGCCCAGCGCTCCTTGGCCAGCGGCTTGGCCGGCTGGGAGAGTTCCTCGCGCGAAATCACTTCGGCGGCACCGAGGTCGATCAGATAGGAGCTTTCGGCGCTGCGGCCGGTCGAGGCGATGACGTGATAGCCAAGGCTGGACAGGATCGAGACCGCGACCGACCCAACGCCGCCGGCTGCACCCGTCACCACCACCGGGCCGCGATCCGGCAGGATGCCGTGCCGCTCCAGCGCCATGACGCTGAGCATGGCCGTATAGCCGGCGGTGCCGACCGCCATCGCATCGTGGGCGCTGATGCCGTCGGGCAACGGCACCAGCCAGTCGCCGTTGACGCGGGCGCGCCCGGCATAGGCGCCGAAATGCGTCTCGCCGACGCCCCAGCCATTGAGGATGACCTTGTCGCCCTTGCGCCAGTCGGCATGCGATGAGGAGAGGACGGTTCCGGCGAAATCGATGCCCGGCACCAGCGGCCAGCGGCGGATCACTGGCGCTTTCCCAGTGATGGCCAGCCCGTCCTTGTAGTTGACCGTCGTCGCCTCGACCGCGACGGTGACGTCGCCTTCCATCAGATCGGCTTCGCCGAAATCGACGACCTCCACCGACTGTTTCTTTTCGGCGTCGCGCGAAACGAGGATGGCTTTGAAGGTTTCAGGCATCTCTTCTCCTCGGCTTCGCAAAGGCTGGCGGTCGGCATTGGCTGGCTCTGGCCGAACTGTGCGGCGACCGTCCGGCGAGGTCAATTGGTCAAAAGAGCCGGGCCGTCAGGCTTCTGGGCCTTGCGGCTTGGCCTCGCGCCGCCAGCCTATGAACTCGTCGAAGACGACCAGCGCCGCGCCGACCGAAATGAAGGCATCGGCGAGGTTGAAGACGGCGAAGGACCATACCGGCGTGTGGAACAATATATAGTCGATGACGTGGCCGTAGACGGCGCGGTCGATCAGATTGCCGATCGCGCCGCCGATGATCAGGGCAAAGCCGATGCGGGCCAGCACATGGCCGGATGGCGTACGCGTTGCGAGGTAAAGCACAAAGGCAACGACCACGACCGCGATGACAACCAGGCCGGTGTCGCCGAAGGACGAGAACATCGAGAAGGCGATGCCGGTATTGTAGGTGCGAAACAGCGCCAGGAATGGCACCAGGTCGAGCTTTTCCTGGAAGCCGAGGCCGGTCTCGATCAGATGCTTTATCCACTGGTCGAGCGCGATTGCCACCACCACCAGCAGCGCATAGGGAGACCATGATTTCACGATGTGGCGTCCTCGGGGGCAAGTTTCAGCGCGCCGCGCCGGATCTCGAACAGCATGATTCCGGTGGCGACCGCCAAATTGAGTGAATCGGCGCGGCCGGCCTGCGGAATCCGCAGCAGCCGGTCGCAGCTTTCCGCCAGATTGTCGGGCAGGCCCTGCTGCTCATTGCCCATCATCAAGAGCACCGGTCCTCGGGAGAAATCGACCGAGCGGTAGTCGACCGCACCCTTCAGATGGGTGCCGACCACCAGGCCCGAGAAGCTGTTTCGCCAAGCCAGAAATGCTTCCGGCGTCGCCTTGGTCACCGGCACGGCGAAAATCGAGCCCATGGTGGCGCGCACGGTCTCGACAGAAAAAGGATCGGTAGTCTCGCCGACCAGGATGACGCCCTTGGCGCCGACGGCATCGACGGTGCGGATGACGGTGCCGAGATTGCCGGGATCGCGCACCCGGTCGAGCGCCACCCAGACGTCGCCGTCGTGAGCGCGGATGTCTCCTAGAGGCAGCAGTTTTTGCCGGAAGACGCCGACCACCATTTGCGGATTGTCGCGGCGGGTGATGGCGACCAGCACTTTTTCGGACACTTCGAGCACGGTGCCGCCGGCGGCAACCGTGCGCGCCGCCACCTTTTCGACCGCCGCATTGCCGCGTCCGGCCTTGGCGAAAACCAGCGTCCTGATCGACCAGCCGAGGTCGAGGGCGTCGATGACCAGCTTCAGCCCTTCGGCCATGAAGGCGTTCTGCTGGTCGCGGAATTTCTTCTGGGCGAGCGCCTTGATGTCCTTGATCAGCGGATTGGCAAGGCTGGTGACTTCCTTGACCTGCCCGGGCGCACCTGCGTGCCGCTCATTCATTCGGGACTCCCGGGCATTCAGGTCTCCCGGGCATTCAGGCCACCCAGCGCGAAAACAGCGATGTCGACAGCGCCCGGCCGGCGGATTGCTCGCGGATGATCAGTTCGCCTGATTCAACCGTGCCGCCCATGCCGGCAAAAGTGTCGCGCATCAAGGCATGGATGGCGAAGAAGGAGGCGCGGATGGAATAGGCGGTCAGCACCACGGTGAGCGGTTTCGGCGTCAGGATCGCGCGGCAAAGATCGGTCAGGCCGGGCAGGTCCTCGAACAACTGCCAGACCTCGCCCTTGGGGCCGCGGCCATAGGCGGGCGGGTCGAACAGGATGATGTCGTAGCGGCTGCCGCGGCGCTCTTCGCGCTCGGCGAATTTCACTGCATCGTCAACGATCCAGCGGATCGGCTTGCTGCCGAGACCGGCCATTTCCTGGTTTTCGCGCGCCCAGCCGACCGCCTTCCTGGAGGCATCGACATGGGTGACCTCGGCGCCGGCACGGGCGGCTACGAGAGACGCGAGCCCGGTATAGCCGAACAGGTTCAGCACCTTGACCGGGCGGTTGGCCGCCGCGATCAGGCTGGCCATATGGTCCCAGTGCGAAGCCTGCTCGGGGAAGACGCCGACATGGCGAAACGAGGTGAAGCGGCCGAGATAGTCGATGCCGTCATGCTTCATCGGCCAGGTCTCGCCCAGCGGTACCTTCGGGAACCGCCAGCGGCCGATGCCTTCTTCGTCGGTGTCGCCGGTGAAGATGGCGTCGGCGCGGTCCCAGTCCCTGGCGGGCAAGGCCTTTTGCCAGATCGCCTGTCCCTCGGGCCGCACGATGCGGTAGGGGCCGTATTGTTCGAGCTTCTCGCCGGCACCGCTGTCGAGCAGCGCATAATCCCGATTGGGCGCCACTTCGAGGATCACCGGCAGGCGCTCAGTGGGCAGGATGCCTTCGCGACGCGCCAGGATACGGGGGGCGGGCTTCGGATCAGACCGGTCGTCCGGTTTTGTTTCGTGGCGTGGCTGTCTGGCTTCGGGTCGGACTGGTACGGTGCCCGGCTGCGGCCGCGCGTGTTCGGTCCTGCCCTTTGCGGGCGGACGGTTGTCGCGGCGTTTGTCTCGAAAGGACTTCAAGCAGGAGCGTCTCCGGAGGCGGCAGGCCGCTTTTGACATAGGGTCACCGGCTGCGCAAACAAAATGGTCAGCGTGCGAATGTCTGAGGTGGTGGACCTCGCTGAGGAAACAGGCAAATCTCGAATCATGTCCCGTTCCGAACGCCTGCTCGACTTGATCCAGATCCTGCGCCGGCATCGCCGGCCGGTGAGCGGTCGCACGCTTGCCGGCGAGATGGACGTTTCGATCCGAACGCTCTACCGCGACATTGCCACGCTGCAGGGGCAAGGCGCGCCGATCGAGGGCGAGGCTGGGCTGGGCTATGTGCTGAAACCCGGCTTCATGCTGCCGCCACTGATGTTCACCGACGAGGAGATCGAGGCCATCGTTCTGGGATCGCGTT
Organism: Mesorhizobium sp. M0802; assembly: GCF_040320115.1. Classification (NCBI taxonomy): domain Bacteria; kingdom Pseudomonadati; phylum Pseudomonadota; class Alphaproteobacteria; order Hyphomicrobiales; family Phyllobacteriaceae; genus Mesorhizobium; species Mesorhizobium sp. M0802. The sequence goes on along the minus strand of NZ_JAMYOY010000007.1, from coordinate 95,846 downwards.
GGGTTGCCAGACAACCGGACAAGCGGCTGTCGGCCGCCGCCACCGACGCGCTGGCCAAGATTGCCGCTGTGCTGCCGGATGATCTGCGCGAGGACCTCGATGCGACCGCGCTTTTGGTCGGGCCGCACGGCGATGCTGTCGAAAGCATCGACCTTGGCCTGGTGCGCCAGGCGATCCGCAACGAGAGAAAACTCGGCTTTCTTTACCGCGACGCCGGCGGCGCCGCCTCCGAGCGCTTGATCTGGCCATTCGCGCTCGGCTTTTTCGACAAGGTGCGGGTGGTGGTGGCCTGGTGCGAGACGCGGCAGGATTTCAGACATTTTCGCGCCGACCGGATGTCGGGGCTCAACACCACGGATATCCGCTATCCGCGTCGTCGGCAGGCGCTGCTGAAGGAATGGCGCGCGACGCTGGACGCACCGAAGCGCCAGCCTGGCGCTTAATGCTCCTTTCCACGCGCCCACAAGACGCTGCTGCCAGAATCTGACAGTGGGGTCACCTATGCTCCTCCAATCGAAACCCTGGAGAGCAGACATGAACACCCCCAATTTCGTCATCCTTTATGTCGACAGCCCGGAGCGGAGCGGCGCCTTCTACGGTGCGCTGCTGGGACGCCAGCCGGTGGAGACGTCGCCGACCTTCGTGCTGTTCGTGCTCGACAATGGCTTCAAGCTCGGCCTGTGGTCGCGCCACACGGTGGAGCCGTCGGCCGCGGCCGCGGGCGGCGGTGCGGAGCTCGTCTTCGCGTTGGACCGGCCTGATGCGGTGGACGCCGCCTACACGGACTGGGCAGGACGCGGCTTGACCATTCTGCAGACGCCGACCGACATGGACTTCGGCCGCACCTTCGTTGCGCTCGATCCCGACAAGCACCGGCTGCGCGTCTACTGGCTGAACGACGGAGAACAGGCCAATGGGGAACAGGCCAATGGAGAACAGAAATGAGTGCGCACTGGATCGCGGTCGCTTCCGCCGAACATGTCCGGCGCGGCCGCGAGGCCGGCTTCATGCAGGTCAACCACGGCAAGGCGGCACCTTTGCGCCGCATCAAGCCCGGCGACGGCATCATCTACTACTCGCCGACCACAATTCTGCGCGAGAAGGACGGCCTGCAGGCCTTCACGGCAATCGGCACCGTGCGAGAAGGCGAGCCTTACCAGGGCGACATGGGCGGTGGCTTCACGCCGTTCCGCAGGGATGTCGAATGGGCCAAGGCCGAGGAGGCGCCGATCAAGCCGCTGCTCGAGCAGCTCGACTTCACCGCGGGCAAATCGAACTGGGGTTATCAACTGCGCTTTGGCCTGTTCGAAATTACGGCGCATGATTTCGCGCTGATCGTCGAGGCGATGGGCGCTCCATGAAGGCAGGCTGAAGCATCCAGCCGCCGGATCGGCAAGGCACCGTGACAAGGCTGCTGACACCAAGTTGTCAGCAGCCTTGTGCGACAAGCGATTGTCTTCAGATAGCGTCGCGCTTGCCCCAGGAGAATAAGATGGACTTCGTCTCGATCCGCATCATTGCCGATCAGATCAAGCCCTTGGTGGCATTCTACGACACGATCACCGGGCTTACCGCAACCTGGTTCACAGACGATTTCGCCGAACTGGCAACGCCGTCCTGCACACTGGCGATCGGCAGCACCCGCACGCTGGCCCTGTTCGGAACTGATGTGGCGCAGCCGGCCGCCAATCGCTCAGCGATCCTCGAGTTTCACGTCGCCGATGTTGATGCTGAGTACAGCAGGCTGGCGAAAATTATCGGCGATTTCGTACAGACGCCGACGACGATGCCATGGGGTAACCGGTCGCTGCTGCTGCGCGATCCCGATGGCAATCTGGTGAACTTCTTCACCCCGGTCAGCGCGGAAGCGATCAGGAAGTTCGATCGCAGAATCGGCGCAGACGCTACTGCTTGAGCGCGTTGTAGACGGCAATGCCGGCGGCAAGGTCTTCGAGCGCGGCGCCGACCGACTTGAACAGCGTGATTTCACTGGCGCTCTGCCGGCCTTTTTTCTCACCGCGCGCCAGTTCATGCAGATCGGCGACGATGGCTTCCGGCTTCAGCACGCCGGAGGCGAGCGGCTGGACGATGTCGCCGGCTTCCTTGGTGGCGCCGGCGCGGGTGTCGACATAGACGCGGGCACGCGAGATCGCGTCGTCGTCGCTTTCGCGCATGGTCGGCGTGAAGCCGCCGACCAGATCGACATGCGCGCCCGGCTTGAGCAGCGCACCCTTGACCAGCGGCGTCGTCGTGATCGTCGCCGATGAGACGATGTCGGCCTCGGCGAGTTCGGCGTCGAGATCGCTTGCGGCCTCGGCGTTGAAACCGTCCGCGCGCAAATCAGCCGCGACCTTTTCGGCATTGGCGGGCGTGCGGTTCCAGATGCGGATGGTCTTGATCGGCCGCACCGCGGAGTGCGCCTTGGCGAGGAACGGCGACAGGGCGCCGGCGCCGACCACCAGAAGCCGCGATGCGTCCTCGCGGGCGAGATAGGAGGCCGCCAGCGCCGAGGCGCAAGCGGTGCGCCACTGTGTCAGCCGTTGGCCGTCGATCAGCGCTTCGGGCTCGCCGGTGGCGCCGTTGAGCAGGAGGTAGAGCCCCATCACCGCCGGTTTGCCGATGGCGTTGTTGTCGGGCGATACGGTGACGATCTTGACGCCGATATGACCCCCGACCGATGTGCCGGCCGCATGGAAGTCGGTCCACGCCGGCATCAAAAGCAGCGTGGATGTGGCACCGTCGGGCCGCTCGACCCCGTGATGATGGCGGACGGGTTGCACAGCACCCTCGCGGAAGGCCGCGCGCAATGTCTCGACCAGCCCGGGAAAAGTCAGCGCCTGGTCGACAGCGTCGGCCGAAATGGTCAGCATGCAAAACTCCGCGAAGATAAAAGCGCCGGCTTCAGGCCGTTGGCTTCGGCAGCGCCGGCCCGGCGGCCGCGCCCTGCTGCACGGCGGGTATACGGCTGACCGCCTGGCGCAAATTCTCGGCCTCGACCCCGCGCTGGCGCGCCAGCTTGCGGTAGCGGCCCTGCTTGAACCAGGTCGCCAGGCTGCCGACGACCATGCCGATGGCGAGCGCCACGAACAGGAAGATGAACAGCGGCAAGGTCAGCGTCAGTTTCGGATTGCCGGGGTTGAACGGGTCGAGCGTGAAGGCGACCAGCTCGCGGTTGGCGACGGCCAGCGCAATCAGGATGACGGCGAGCGGCACGAAGACCACGATAAGTATGAAGCGGTTCAGCATAGAGATTCCCTGGAGAAGGCAGGCCTTGATAACGCCGGCGCGTTGGTCCGCGCCTACTTGCCGCCATTCAGCCTTTCACGCAATTCCTTGCCGGTCTTGAAGAACGGCACCCACTTCTCCTCGACCTCGACGGATTCGCCGGTGCGCGGGTTGCGGCCGGTGCGGGCGGGGCGATTTTTCACCGAAAAAGCGCCGAAGCCGCGCAATTCGACCCGGTTGCCTTCCGCCAGGGCATCGGTGATCTCGTCGAAGATCGCTCCCACGATGTTTTCGACGTCGCGCAGGAAAAGATGCGGGTTGCGCGTGGCAATGATCTGCACAAGCTCGGATTTGATCATCAGAAAGGTCCCCGTGAAAGCGCTGCGGTCAAATTATCAGGATGATTTTATTGCTTTTTTACTCGCCCCAACCGGCAGATCAAGGGTGCCAGACGGAAACGAGACCGTCAAGAAACAAGCGATCCGCGCCAATTTCGTGAAGCACGTCGCCGCCGGCCTCCGACATGCCGAGCGCGCTGCCGACGCTGCGCGCTATTGCTTTCGAGAACAGGAAGCCGCCACGCCGCTCGGTGTCCTTCCATTCCACCACCTTGAGCTTGGCGTCGACACCCTTGGTCGCCAGCCAGTCGATCGCCACGCTCTCGCCGCCGACAGCGTCGATCAGACCGTTGGCAAGGCCCTGGCGGCCGGTGAAGATCGAGCCGTCGGCAAGGGCCAGTGCCTGATCGCGGGTCATTTTGCGGCGCTCGGCGACGATGCCGACGAACCAGTCATAGCTGTCGAGGATGAGCTTGCGGACCATGGCTCGCTCGTCTTCATTGGTCGGCTTGAAGGGCGAGGGCGATGCCTTCAGCGGCGAGGATTTCACTTCCTCGAGCTTGATGCCGACCTTGTCCATCAGACCGCTGACATCGGGATACTGGATGAGCACACCGATCGAGCCGACGATCGACGTCTTGCGGGCAACGATATGGTCGCTGGCACTGGCGATCATGTAGCCGGCCGATGCGGCCAGCGTGCCGACCTCGGCCACCACCGGCTTGTCGGCGGCAAGCTTGCGCACCTCCTCGTAGATCGATTCGCCGCCGACCGTGGTGCCGCCGGGCGAATCGATCGCCAGGATAACGCCCTTGACCTGCGAGGATGTGCGGATGGTTTCCAGCCGCTTGATCAGTTCCTCGTCCTCGGTGATGGTGCCTTCGATCCTGACCTTGGCGATGTGGTCGACGGAGGAACCGCCGAGGTCGCCGCCATAGAACCAGCTTGCAAGCGCAATCACCCCAAGGGCCACGATGGCAATGGCGGCGCCGCGCCAGAAGGTCAGCTTGCGCCGCAAGCGGCGGCGGTCGATCAGGTCGTCGGCTCTCAGTGCCATGGTCTGCCTCACAGTCGGTGGGAAGCGATGCTTTTAAAGCAAGCGTCCGCGCCCGGCTACCTCTTCCTCAAGAGCCTGCGACGAAGCGACCTTCACGACGGAGGCATTTCAGGAAAAAATGACGCGGCGCGTTCGTTTCTGCTATGAAGCGACGAAATTGTGTCGCCTGAGTTCCGTCTGTAAAACAGCGGCCGTCACATTTTTGCGGTTTTCCTCCGCTTGTGCTTGCTTGCGGGGGCCGGCAACCCACCTATAGCAGGTGTTTTGGCGGACAAGGGTTTATTAGAAGTCAGTCATGCTTGCGCGATCGAACGAACCGACCAATGCCGATGCGGCCTTGGCGCCCACGGCGCCAGCGGGCACGCGCGGCGACGCCTTCGACCGCGCCCAGCGCCACTCGCGCCGCGTGCGCGTGCTTAAGTTTGCCGTGCCGGTGCTTGCCGCCGGGATCGCGGTTGCGTTTCCGGTCTATTCCTATCTGGCGGCGCCGATCAACATTTCGATACAGGCAGACGGCACCGCTTTCGCGGATGGCAAGCTGGTGATGGCCAACCCGAAGCTCAACGGCTTCACCAAGGACAAGCTGCCCTATTCGCTGACGGCCTTGCGCGCCATCCAGGATGTCGGCAAGCAGGACATCATCGAACTCGAAGGCATCCATGCCAAATTGCCGCTGACGGCCGACAATGTGGCGACCGTCGACGCCAAGCGCGGCATCTACAACAGAAGCGCCAACACGATGGACATGACCAGCGACGTTACCGTCACCACCACTGACGGCGTCGCTGCCATCTTCAAATCGGTCTTCCTCGATATGGGCAAAGGCTCTATGAAGACAGGGGATGCGGTCGATGTCAGCCGTAACGGCTCGCGGATCACCGCGGGTTCGATGTCGGTCGAGGAGAATGGCAAGGTTGTCGTTTTTGAAAATAAAGTAAGCGTCCACATTGATCCGGCCACTATGAAGGCGACAGAGGCAAAGAGCGGAGAATCGAATGCGTCCCAGTAATTCGGCACGGCTTGTCGCCGCAGCTTCGGCCTTGCTGTTGCTGGGTATGGCGCCGTCCTGGGCTCAGTCCAGCGCCAGCAGCCAATCCGGGCTCAAACTGTCGGGCGACCAGCCGATCCAGATCGAGAGCGACAAACTTGAGGTCCGCCAGGCCGACAGCATGGCGCTGTTCAGCGGCAACGTCACCGTCACGCAAGGGCCAACGCTGCTCAAGGCCGGCAGCATGGAGGTCTACTACGTCAAGGACCCCAACGCCGCCAAAGGTGCTGCCGCCGGCGCTTCGGCGATGACCGGTTCGGCCAATATCGACCATCTGGTGGTCAAGAACAAAGTCTACATCAAGTCGAATGACCAGATCGCCACCGGCGACAACGCCACGTTCGACATGAAGACGCAGGTGCTTGTTCTGTCGGGCAAGGAGGTCGTCTTGTCCCAAGGACCCAACGTCCTCAAGGGCTGCAAGCTCACCGTGCAGATGAAAAGCGGCCTGGCTCAGGTCGATGGCTGCGGCGGGCGCGTCATCATGTCGATGACGCCGCCACCGAAATCCGAGGCCCCGAAGCCCGAATGACTGGCGTGTCTTCGCTGCTGACCCGCCTTCCGGGACGGGCGGCCAGTAAACTTGCAGCACCGGCCACAGTCACCGTTGATTCCTCGAAGTTCAAGGGCACCCTGATCGCCAAGGGTCTGACCAAGAGCTACAAGGGCCGCAAGGTGGTCAGCGGTGTCACCATCGGCGTGCGCGCCGGCGAGGCTGTCGGGCTGCTCGGGCCGAACGGCGCCGGCAAGACCACCTGTTTCTACATGGTCACCGGCTTGGTGCCGGTCGATGAGGGCACGATCGAGATCGACGGTTTCGACGTCACCTCGATGCCGATGTACCGCCGCGCCCGCCTCGGCATCGGCTATTTGCCGCAGGAAGCCTCGATCTTCCGCGGCCTGAATGTCGAGCAGAACATCCGCGCCGTGCTCGAAGTGGTTGAGAAGGACCGCAAGGTGCGCGAGCGCAATCTCGACGAACTGCTCGAGGAATTTCACATCAGCCATCTGCGGAAGTCGCCGTCCATGTCGCTGTCGGGTGGCGAGCGGCGGCGTCTTGAGATCGCCCGAGCTTTGGCGACGCGCCCGGCCTACATGCTGCTCGACGAGCCGTTCGCCGGCATCGACCCGATTGCCGTCGCCGACATCCAGCAGCTGGTTCGTCATCTAACGGCGCGCGGCATCGGCGTGCTGATCACCGACCACAATGTGCGCGAAACGCTCGGCCTCATCGACCGCGCCTACATCATCCATGCCGGCCAGGTGCTGACTCATGGCCGTGCCGACGAGGTGGTGGCGAACCCCGATGTGCGCCGGCTCTACCTCGGCGAAGGTTTCACGCTCTGAGCGTGAAATTTGTTTCCTGACGTGATTTTTGCCGCCCCGCCGGGCTTTTTTCTCCGATTTTGCGTGAGATAATGCTTCGGTAGGGGCCTTTTGCCATCGTTCGCCTTGACAAGCAAAAGCCGGGCCAGTTTCTATGGAAGGTCGGAAAAATTCATTTTCCGGCAGCTTCTGATGTGTAGGCTTCCGGGTGCAGAAGGGCGTTTGAAACCGAACCATGGCGTTGGCGGCGAAACTACAGCTACGACAATCCCAGTCGCTGGTGATGACGCCGCAGCTGATGCAGTCGATCAGGCTGTTGCAGCTCACCCATGTCGAGCTCGACCACTTCATCGACGACGAGATCGAGCGCAATCCGCTGCTGGAGCGCGCCGAGCCCCAGGATGACGCCGCAAGCGACCAGGTGCAGAAGGGCGATGCCGCTCCTGAGCCTGCCGCCGATGGTGACTGGTTCGAAAACGAGACGGCGTGGAGCGCCGAAGCGATCTCCGACAAGCTCGACAGCTCGCTGGAAAATCTGTTCCCCGACGATCCCGGCACCAGCGAGCGGCTCGGTCCGGACCTGACGGCGCAGTGGAAGTCGGCCACCGGCAATAGTTCGTCCGGTTCTTCCGAAGGCTTCGACGTCGGCGACATGGCCGCCGCGGCGATCACGCTGCGCCAGCATGTCGGCGAGCAGATCGCGCTTGCCTTTGCCGATCCGGCCGCAAGGCTGATCGCAGCCGAACTGGCCGACGGCCTGGACGAGGCCGGCTATCTGCGCGCCGATCCCGCCGAGATCGCCAAACGGCTCGGCGCCGATCAGGCGATGGTGGCCAAGGTGCTGGCAGCCTGCCACACATTCGAGCCGGTCGGCCTGTTTGCGCGCGACCTTGCCGAATGCCTGTCGCTGCAACTTGCCATGCGCGATCGTCTCGATCCGGCGATGAAAACGCTGATCGGCAACCTCGAACTCCTGGCGCGGCGCGATTTCCAGACGCTGAAGCGGCTTTGCGGGGTTGACGAGGAGGATCTCCTCGACATGCTGGCCGAAATCCGCGCGCTCGATCCGCGTCCGGGCACGGCATTTTCAGGCGGCGCCAGCGATGCCATCGTCGCCGATGTCGAAGTCCGTGCCGCCAATGACGGTAGCTGGACGGTCGAGCTCAATGCCGAGACGCTGCCGCGCGTGCTGGTCGATCACATCTATTTCGCCCAGGTCTCGCCGCATGCGAAGAATCAGGCGGAGAAGGATTTCCTGGCCGAATGCCTGCAGAATGCCAACTGGCTGACGCGGAGCCTCGACCAGCGGGCAAAGACGATCCTGAAAGTGGCGTCGGAAATCGTGCGCCAGCAGGACGCTTTTCTCGTCCATGGCGTGCGCCAGCTCAGGCCGCTCAACCTGCGCACGGTGGCCGATGCCATCGGCATGCATGAATCGACCGTCAGCCGGGTGACGGCCAACAAATACATGCTGACGCCGCGTGGCGTGTTCGAGCTGCGTTATTTCTTCACGGCTTCGATCGCGGCGTCGGGCGGCGGTGATGCGCATTCCTCGGAAGCGGTGCGCGACCGCATCAAGCAGCTGATCGACGAGGAAAAGCCCGCCGATGTGCTGTCCGATGACGCAATCGTCGATATGTTGAAGGAAAGCGGCGTCGATATTGCCCGGCGCACGGTGGCCAAGTACCGGGAGGGTATGAATATTCCCTCGTCGGTGCAGCGGCGGCGTGAAAAGCGCGCTCTGGCGAGCGCGGGGCGCTAGCTCTGCTTGCCCGACAGGGGTTTTTGCTATGGCTGGATTCCACAACTTTCCGACCTTAAAGCGCATCGCGCTGAAACGGATTCATACGACGCGCTTTAAGTCTTTGTTTCAATGCATGTCGTTGTCCCAGAACCGCAGCGCACTTCTGGGCGACATGCATTAATTGACAAGCTGCAATGAAGTGTCTAGAAGCCCGCCCGCATGAGACGGGCTCGCGGCCCGCATGCGGATGGTCCGTCACGATGAAGGCCACGGGACGGCCAAGAAGGCGGATTGTGATCAACCGGAAAGTTCGGATCTAAAATCGGCGCGAGTTGACGCCGCAAAGCTTGTGCGCACGGATCACGAGTATAAACTCTGGCCAGTTTGAAGCCTGAGCAAGGAAGGTCAGTTTTCAGATGAAATTGCGCATATCGGGTAAACACATGGATATCGGCGATGCGTTGCGTACGCGCATTACCGATCGTGTCGGCGAGGCGATTGGAAAATATTTCGATCGCGGTTTTTCAGGGCACGTCACGGTCATCAAATCGGGGTCGCGTTACTCGGCCGATTGCATGATCAGGCTGGATTCCGGCGCTTCGCTGCAGGCAACCGGCGATTCCCAGGATCCGACACTTGCCTTCGAGGCGGCCGCGGACCGCCTCGAAACCAGGCTGCGGCGCTACAAACGCCGTCTGAAATCGCACAATTCAGGCAATGGAAATGGCGAAATCACCGACATTGCCTATACGGTGATGGCGCCGCTGACCGATGACGATGAGGACATTCCGGAGGACTACGCCCCGGCCATCGTCGCCGAATCAACCATGACGCTGCAGACCATGTCGGTGGCGTCGGCGGTTATCGAACTCGACACCAAGGACAGCCCGGTTTTCGTATTCCGCAACGCCGGAAACGACCACCTCAACATCGTCTATCGGCGGCCGGACGGAAATATCGGCTGGATCGACCCGTCGACGACCAAAGTCGCACAGGCGTGACGACAACGACAATGGTCGCGCAGGTGACGACAATGGTCGCACAGGGATAATAGCCAGCCGCGCGAGGGGCGAGGACTGGCGACGGCAGGCGAATAAGGGATTTCAAATATGGATCTGAGCGATCTTCTCAACGTTCCGGCGATCTTGCCGGCGTTGAAGGCGAACTCCAAAAAGCAGCTTCTGCAGTTGCTGTCCGAGAGAGCGGCGGCGATTTCCGGCATTCCGGAGCGCGAAGTGTTCGACACCATCCTGCAGCGCGAACGGCTGGGCTCCACCGGCGTCGGCAGCGGCATCGCCATTCCGCACGGCAAGCTCGCCGGGGTGAAGCGCATCGCCGGCGTCTTTGCCCGGCTGGAGACGCCGGTCGATTTCGAGGCCTTGGATGACCAGCCGGTCGATCTGGTGTTTTTGCTGCTGGCCCCGGAAGGCGCCGGCGCCGATCACCTCAAGGCACTGTCGCGCATCGCCAGGGTTTTGCGCGACGCCGACACGGTGGCCAAGATCAGGGGCACGCGCGACGCGGTCGCCATCCACGCTCTGCTGTCGGACACGCAGGCCTCGCACGCCGCCTGAAGTTCTTCGGAATTAAGTCTTCCAGGGGCCGCCGAAGGCGGCCCTCTCCATTTCAACCGCCAGCGGTCGCCTTAGTGAATGGCGACAGTGGTCAGGTCGTTTTCCATGGCGCCGGCCAAAGCCCGGTCCTTCGCATCCGAAAGCAAGATCGGCTGGCCGTTGGCGGCAAACAGGGCCCACAGGACCATACCAGGCGCTATTTCGCCGAGGTTGGGGAAGCGCCCGAGCAATTCGTCGCTCGAGACCTTGCGGAGATAAGCGACCGAGCCTTCGCCGAGATGGGCGAATTCGCCGCTGGTCATGGTGATGGTTTCGTCAGTTCTGGTCATTTCAAGCCTCCTTGGCGCGAGGACGCCGCTCAAGGCCATCCCGCATGAGAGCCATCGGTAAAGATCAGTCTTTCACCGATATATTTATTTTCCGTACCAGCCGTTCGGTATCCGGCCGATCGAGATCGATCGACAAAAGGCCGTTCTTCAGTTCCGCTGCGATCACCCGCATGCCGTCGGCCAGCACGAAACAGCGCTGGAACTGGCGCGCGGCGATGCCGCGGTGGAGGAATTCGCGCTCGGTGTCGTCGGTTTGACGGCCGCGCACGACCAACTGGTTTTCCTCCGTGGTGACATCGAGATCGCTTTCGGCGAAACCCGCGACAGCCAGCGTAATGCGCAGCCTTTCGGCCTTGCCGTCAGCACCGCTGAGGCGCTCGATGTTGTAGGGAGGATAACTGTCACCGGATTTCGCCAGTCGTTCCAGGGTCTTTTCCATGGCATCGAAACCAAGGAGAAGCGGGCTGGAGAAGGGCGTCATTCGGCTCATGTTACACTGTCCTCTTTGGAGCGACATAAACTGGAAAAACCCGGATGGCATTTTTCCCGATGGTCTTGATATGGTCCGCGCCGCGGCCAAGTTCAAGCCGCCGAACACCCCCGCCAAAAAGACTCCCCCGCATAAGGAAATGAAATGCCCCAGACCCGCAAGATCATCATCGACACGGATCCCGGCCAGGACGATGCCGTCGCCATATTGCTGGCGCTCGGCAGCGCCGAGCTGGAGATCGTCGGCATCTCTGCTGTTGCCGGCAACGTGCCGCTGAAATTGACCGAAAAGAACGCCAGGAAAATCTGCGAACTGGCCGGACGGCCCGATATCAAGGTCTATGCAGGCGCCATCCGCCCGTTGGCGCGCGAACTGGTCACCGCCGAGGAAGTGCATGGCAAGACCGGCCTCAACGGCCCGCAACTGCCAGATCCGAAGATGAAGCTGCAGGGCCAGTATGCGGTCGACTTCATCGTCGAGACCCTGATGAAGGAAGAGGCCGGTACGATCACCCTGTGCGCGCTCGGCCCGCTCACCAATGTCGCGCTGGCGCTGATCCGTGAGCCGAAGATCGCGCCGCGCATCAAGGAAATCGTACTGATGGGCGGCGGTTTCTTCGAAGGCGGCAATGTCACGCCGACCGCAGAATTCAACATCTATGTCGATCCGCAAGCCGCCGACCTGGTGTTCAAATCCGGCATTCCGATCGTCATGATGCCGCTCGACGTCACCCACAAGGCGCTGACCACGGCCAAGCGCACGCAGGCCATCCGCCAGCTCGGCACCAGGGTCGGCACCGCGACGGCCGAGATGCTGGAGTTCTTCGAGCGCTTCGACGAGGAGAAATACGGCACCGATGGCGGCCCGCTGCACGACCCCTGCGTCATCGCCTATCTGTTGAAGCCGGAGCTGTTCAAGGGCCGCAACTGCAACGTCACCGTGGAAACCACCTCCGAACTCACTATGGGCATGACCGTGATCGACTGGTGGGGCGTGACCAAGCGGCCGAAGAACGCCATGGTGATGCGCGACATCGACCATGACGCGTTCTTTGCGCTGCTGGTGGAGCGGTTGGCGCGGCTTTAGCTCTGTCTTTCCTTTCTCCCATTGTGGGTTCCGAAGGGACGGGGCGAGACAAGTGGCTCGCCCCCGGGCGGTGTCGCCGAAGGCGACGGATGTGGGGTGTTCCAGGGAACGCCCACGTCTCACTCCGCTGGAACACCCCTCATCCGTCTCGGCGCTATCGCGCCGATCCACCTTCTCCCCCTGGGGGAGAAGGAAGGCGCCGCCGCCGTTCACTTTGCAAATCGATAGAAGACCATTCCATTCTCGCGCGTGACGCGCTCCATGTTTGCCGTCGCGCCGATCAGATGCGGCCGGTCGTCATCGACAAGAATGGACGAACCGCTTTCGAGCGAAACCAGATAAAGGGTGTGGTCGTGGTCCGATTGGGCGCTTTTGACCGTTGCGTGGATTGGCTCGACTGACCGGATAGGGCTCGCGTCATTCGTCCATTTGTAGAGCGCCGAAGGAACCATCATCGCGAACATGGCGACGATCAGGACCACGCCGGGCGCGTCCCTTTTTATGCCAGCGTAAGTCCATGACATCGACGTGAATCCCCCACGCCGATTCATGTGGTGGCGTAAAGGCAGACTTTCAATCAGCCTTTCTATTCCGGCTCATACTGCATCGGGGATAGCCGTTCGCGGTTGTTACTTCGCCTTCGAAAAAGCCAGCCACAGGCCGCCGCCGACCAGAAAGCTGCCGCTGATCCTGGACATCAGCTTGATGCGGCTGGCCGAGAGCAGGCGGCCGGCGCGGCTGGCGGCGAGCGCATAGGTGGAATCCGAGGCGGCGGCAAAGATCATCGCGGTGAGGCCCATGACGACGATCTGTAGCGTGTAATTGCCCTGCGGGGCGATAAATTGCGGGAAGAAGGCGCCGAAGAACACCAGCGTCTTGGGGTTGCTCAGCGCCACGAGCAGGCCCTGCAGGAAGAAGCCGCCGCGCGGCTTTCTCGCCGTGCCGTCGGCATTCAGCGTGCCCTTGGCGCGGAACATCTGCACACCCATCCAGATCAGATAGGCGGCGCCGATCAGGCGCACCCACTCGAACCAGTGGCCCATGCCCGATATCAGCGTGTTGAGGCCGATGCCGACGATGGCGATCATGATGGCAAGCCCGGCCTGCGTGCCGGCGACATTGGCAAGGCCGGCGCGGTAGCCATGGCGGATGCTGTTGGCGATGATCAGCGTGACAGTCGGACCGGGCACCAGGATGATGACGATGCAGGCAAGGACATAGGCAGCGTAGAGTTCCAGCGACATGGGGATTTCCTCGAGGATGCGCTTAGGCGGCTGGCTGCAATCAATGCATGGCGGCGGGGCTGGTGCAAGCCGGTCGCATACCGTGCCGCCCCTCGCGTCAGGACGCCCCAGCCTGCCAAGGCAAGGTCGCCTCATAGGCCGCTCCGGCCCTTAGCACGGCGAGGTCGCCGCGCGGCCGGCCGATCAGCTGCATGCCCAAGGGGCGGCCTTTGTCGTCGAAGCCGACCGGCACGTTGAGCGCCGGACAGCCGCCGAGCGTGGCGAAGGCCGAAACCTGCATCCAGCGATGGTAGCTGTCCATGGTCCGTCCGGCGACCTCACTTGGCCAATGCGTGCCGACTTCGAAAGGAAACACCTGCGCCGTCGGCAGCGCGATGAGATCGAAGTGCTCGAACAGCGACAGCAGCGTCCGGTGCCAGGAGGTGCGGATGACCGAGGCCGCGCGGATCTGCGGCGCCGTCAGCCGCATGGCGTTCTCCACCTCCCAGACGGCTTCCGGCTTCAGCAGGGCGCGCTTGTGCGGGTCGTCATAATGGACTTTCAGCGCCGAGCCGCTGCTCGCCTGCCGCAGCGTCACGAAGGCTTGCCACAGTGCCTCGAAATCGAAATCCGGCAGCAAGGGCTCGGTCAGGAAGGATGCCTCCGCGAAGCGGCCGAGTGCGGCCTCGCACAGATCGAGGATGCCAGGCTCTACCGGCAGGTGACCGCCGAGATCACCGAGCCAGCCGACGCGGCCGCCGCTTGCCGGCGTTGCCAGCCCTTCGAGGAATGAGCCGGGTTTCTCCCAAGACAGCGGCGCGTGCGGGTGGTAGCCTGCCTGCACATCGAGTAGCAGCGCCATGTCGCTGATGCTGCGGCCCATCGGCCCGTCTATGCCCATCTGAGCATGAAAGACTTCCAGGTCCGGCCCTCCGGGGACAAGGCCCTGCGACGGGCGGAAGCCATAGACATTGTTCCACGCCGCCGGATTGCGCAGCGAGCCGCCGAAATCGCTGCCGTCGGCGACCGGAACCATGTCGAGTGCAAGGGCGACGGCAGCGCCGCCGCTCGACCCGCCGGCGGTGAGCGCCGGATCGAAGGCGTTCAGCGTCGGGCCGAACACGTTGTTATAGGTGTTGGATCCCAGCCCGAATTCGGGAACATTGGTCTTGCCGATGATGATGGCGCCGGCCTTGCGGATGCGCTCGACGAAGAAATCATCCTCCTGCGGCACGAAATCGGCGAAGATCGGCGAGCCGAAACTGGTCCTCAAGCCGCGCGTCATGGCGAGGTCTTTTATCGCCATCGGCAGGCCAAACAGCGAGCCGGCCGGCCCGCCTTGCGCTAGATGCGCGTCCGCCGCGTCGGCCTCGCGCAGGATGTCGGAGCGCTCGCGCAACGAGACGATGGCATTGACCAGCGGGTTTACCGCGTCGATGCGGTCGAGGAATGCGGCGACCAACTCGCGCACGGACAGGCGGCGCAGCCGGATCGCCTCGGCCAGGTCGACAGCGGACATCCGGCAGATGTCGCCGGCGGTGGGCATGGCGTGCTTCGTTGCGGGGCGCAGGGCTGTCATCCGGCGTTGTTGCGCAGGGCGGTGTCGACATCCGCCGCCAGCGGGATGGCCGGCTGGGCGCCGGGCTTCAGGCAGGCGAGCGAGCCGGCAGCGGCGGCGCGGGTGAGAGCCTGCTCCAGCGGCAGGTTGGACGCCAGCCCGGCGGCGAGATAACCGCAAAAAGTATCGCCGGCCCCGACGGTGTCGACCGGCGTGATTTTCAGCGCCGGCACGGTCAGGAAATCCTCCGGGGTCGCCGCCAGCACGCCGTCGCCGCCGAGCGTGACGACGATGGTGCGGCCGGTCTTGCCGGCGAAGTCGCGCATGCGCGCCGGGCGGTCGCGGCCTTTCAGCGACAGCGCCTCGCCGTAAAGGTCGAATTCGGTTTCGTTGGCGACGGCGTAGTCGGCCTTGCCGAGCAACGCTGCCGCCTCGCTACGGAACGGCGCGGTGTTGAGCACGGTGACCGCGGCGGCGGCGCGTGCGGCGTCGAGCGCTGCATCGACAGTCTGCAACGGGATCTCGTGCTGCAGCAGGACGACGTCGCCCTTCGCAAGAAAGGCCTTGGCGAGATCGCCGGGCAGCACCGAATCATTGGCGCCCGGCACCACGGCAATGACATTCTCGCCATCGGCGCCGACGAGGATCAGCGCCGTGCCGGTGGAGGCGAAGCTCTGGCCGACGCCGGAGAGATCGACCTTGCCGGCCACGAGCAAAGCCAGGGCTTCGGTTGCGAAATTGTCCTTGCCGACGGCGCCGACCATGCGCACCTTGGCGCCGGCGCGCGCCGCAGCCAGCGCCTGGTTGGCGCCCTTGCCGCCGGGCGCGGTGGCGAAGCCGGAGCCGCGGACCGTCTCGCCCGGCGAAGGCAGGCGGTCGACATTGGCGATAAGGTCGAGGTTGATCGAGCCGACAACGATGATCAAGAAAGCCTCCTGCGGAATGCGCGGGAAGCTAACCTGTAAGCCGGCGGCTTGCCAGAGCGTGCGGATGTTTTGCGCCGGGAGCTCGCAAAAAGAAAAACACCGGCGAAGGGATTTCGCCGGTGTTGTTTGATGCGGGCAGCTTCAGGACGCGGTCTGGCCCGCTTCCCAACCGAGGATGGCGCGTTTGCGGGTCAGGCCCCAGTGGTAGCCGGTGAGTGCGCCGGACTTGCCCAGCGCCCGATGGCAAGGGACGACGAAGGACAATGGGTTGGCGCCGACCGCCGCCCCCACCGCCCGGCTGGCGTTTGGCGCGCCGATCCTGGAGGCGATCGAAGAATAAGTGCAGGCCTTGCCCATCGGGATCCTGAGCAGCGCGTCCCAGACGCGCAGCTGGAAGTCGGAGCCGATCATCACCACGCGCAGCGGCTGGTCGGCGCGCCACAATGTCGGATCGAAGATGCGCGCCGCATAGGGCTGGGTGGCGCTCATGTCCTCGACATAGGTGGCGTTCGGCCAGCGGCCCGACATGTCGGCGAAAGCCGCCCGCTCGCCGCCCGGATCGTTGAAGGCGAGCCCCGCAAGGCCACGGTCGGTGACCATGATCAGGGCGATGCCGAAGGGCGAGATGTGGTAGCCGTAGCGGATGGTCAGGCCGGCGCCGCGCGTCTTGTAGTCGCCCGGCGACATCGCCTCGTGGGTGACGAACAAATCGTGCAGCCGGCCGGGGCCGGACATGCCGAGTTCGAACGATGTTTCGAGGAGCGGCATGCCGGAATCGAGCAGTTTGCGGGCATGGTCGAGGGTGACCGCCTGCAGGAAGGCTTTTGGCGACAGGCCGGCCCAGCGGGTGAACAGCTTTTGCAGGCCCGTGGGTGTCTCGCCGACATCGGCTGCCAGGGCTTCCAGCGAGGGCTGGTCGCGATAGTCGAGGCTGATCTTCTCGATGGCGCGGCGCACGACCTCGTAGTCGCTGCCCTCGGGGGTGATGTCGTGCTGCAGGATCGCTGTCGGTTTCATCTGCGTATTCATGGTCATCTGGGCGTTCATGGCAATATCTCCTTGACCGCGAATATCGGTCTTTCCGCCCCTTGCAACCACCCGAAACTTGCCTTGTTGCCGCCTGTTCCCAGATAAATACTGGATTGCGCCCGGGAGATGCCAATGGCCGGCGAAAGGGTGAATCTGAGCGGAGCAAGGGAGACCTTGCTGATGACGCTTTATGGCAAGGCACTGGAAAGCCGGCTGCCGCATTCGCTGCTCGGGGATCGCTTCGCCGACGAGGCCGTGCGCAAGATCGACTATGATTTCTCGCGCCTCAAGGTCGACGCCAATCTCGGCATCGGCCTGGCGATCCGGGCCAAGACGTATGATGTCCGCGTTCAGGACTTCATCGCCAGAAATCCCGGCGCCATCGTGCTGCATCTCGGCTGCGGGCTCGATACGCGCATTTTCCGTGTCGATCCACCCGAAGGCGTGGAGTGGTTCGATGTCGATTTTCCGGATGTCATCGCGCTCCGGCGCAAGCTTTACCCGTCCCGGGACCATTACCACCTCGTCGGCTCTTCGGTAACCGACCCGGACTGGCTGGCAGAAGTGCCGCGCAATCGTCCGGCCGTCGTGGTGATGGAGGGGTTGACGCCTTATCTCCCGGTAGAGGAGGGGCCACGGCTGCTGTCACGCCTTGTCGCGCATCTTGCCGGCGGCGAGCTGATGTTCGACGCCTACAGCCACTTCGGCCTGAAGATGCTGCGCCTCAATCCGACCATCAGGGCGACGGGCGCCGAGGTTCACTGGGCGATCGACGACCTACAGGAACTGGAGCGTGCCGTTCCGAAGCTGCGCTTTGTCGACGATATCTCGGCCTACAGCGCGGAACGCACAGCGCACATGAGCTGGTCCGCAAAACTGTTCATCGGGCTCTGGAGACACATTCCCGCATTGCGCAAGGTCGGCAGGATTTTACGCTACCGGTTCTGACGCGCCGGCTCTAATGCGTCCTGGCTTTTGTCAGAGCACGTGAAAATGCAGTGGCAAAACTCTCGCGGGAGTCAGGGTCCAGGAATGACCCGATCGGCACATTCTGTCCTTGTGCTTCCACCGTCATCCTGGTGATGCCGATCTCGGCATGGCGAGCGACGGAAAAGCGCGCCCAGAACGGGTTGAAGCTATGCGCTTCCGACCGGCCCGAGGGCGCCGTCTTGCGGATGTCGAGGCTGGTGCGCGACACCGACACTTCCTCGCGGGCACGGGCGGCACGATAGTTGGCGCGGAAGGCGACGTAGACGGCGATGACGTCGAGGCCGAAGAAGCCGAACACCGGCCAAGCGCCGCGCGACAGGAAAAACGCCCCGGTCACCACCCAGCCGAACAGCAGCGCGCCCATCAGCACGGCAAAGCCGGTGCGGCCCAGCGAGCGGTGCGGTGTCAGCAGCGCCTGGAAGAATGGCTCGTCGGCCTGAAACGAGGCGTTTGTGTCGCTCATCCCGGGATATTATAGGAGGGAAATGGCCAGCCCCAAGTCCAAAAATCTTTCCCTATCCAAAAGTGAACTGCCGCCCGGGCGGCGCGACGGCTCGAATGCCAAGCCGCGACCGCGGCCGGCGCGGCTCCGTTCGCTCTACAGCGCCGCCGAGGTGCATGAGATCTTCCGGCGGTTTTCGGTGCAGCGGCCCGAGCCGAAGGGCGAGCTCGAGCACGTCAACGCCTTCACGCTGCTGGTGGCCGTGGTGCTGTCGGCGCAGGCGACCGATGCCGGCGTCAACAAGGCGACGCGGGCGTTGTTCAAGGTCGCCGACACACCTGAAAAGATGCTGGCGCTGGGCGGAGCCAGGGTCAGCGAGTACATCCGCACCATCGGACTCTGGCGCAACAAGGCCAAGAATGTCGTGGCGCTCTCGGAGGCGCTGATACGCGATTACGGCGGCGAGGTGCCCAGCGAGCGCGATGAGTTGGTCAAGCTGCCGGGGGTCGGGCGCAAGACCGCCAATGTCGTGCTCAACATGGCGTTCGGCCAGCACACGATGGCGGTCGACACCCATATTTTCCGCATCGGCAACCGCCTCGGCCTGGCGCCAGGCAAGACGCCGGAGCAGGTCGAGCAAGGGCTGCTGCGGATCATTCCGGATGAGTATATGCGCCACGCGCATCACTGGCTGATCCTGCATGGCCGCTATGTCTGCAAGGCGCGCAAACCCGATTGCCCGGCCTGCGTCATCGCCGATCTCTGCAAGGCCGAAGTGAAGACGACCGATGTGCCGGCGCCGCTGGTGGAAATCGCGGCGCCCGGCGTCCCGACAACTAGCTTTCCTCCACGAACACCTCTTCGCGCTTCTTCTTGACCGACGGCAGGAAGACGACGACGAGCACGGCCAGTGCGACGAGCAGCAGGCCGGCGCTGATCGGCCGCGTCACGAAGGTCGAGGGGTCGCCGCGCGACAGGATCATGGCGCGGCGCAGGTTTTCCTCGAGCAGCGGGCCAAGCACGAAGCCGAGCAGCAGGGGTGCGGGTTCGCAGCGCAGCTTGGTCAGGATGTAGCCGAGCAGGCCGAAGAATGCGACCGCGTAGAGATCGAAGGCGTTGGTGTTGACGCTGTAAACGCCGATCGAGCAGAACGCCATGATGATCGGGAAGAGCACATAATAGGGGATCGTCAGCAGCTTCACCCACAGCCCGATCAGCGGCAGGTTCAGCACGATCAGCATCAGATTGCCGATCCACATCGAGGCGATGATGCCCCAGAACAGCGCCGGCTGCTCGATCGCGACATTGGGGCCGGGCACGATGCCCTGGATGATCATGGCGCCGATCATCAGCGCCATGACCGGATTGGCCGGAATGCCCAGCGTCAGCATCGGAATGAAGGAGGTCTGGGCGCCGGCATTGTTGGCCGATTCCGGTCCGGCGACGCCGGCAATGGCGCCCTTGCCGAACTCCTCCGGGTGTTTCGACACGCGCTTTTCGACCGTGTAGGAGGCAAAGGCCGCAAGCACCGCGCCGCCGCCGGGCAGGATGCCGAGCGCCGAACCGATGATCGTGCCGCGCACGATGGGCGCGGCCATCGCCTTGAAGTCGTCGCGGGTCGGCATCAGGCCGGAGACCTTTTTGATCATCACCGAGCGCTCGTGCTCGTTTTCGAGATTGCGCAGGATCTCGGCAACGCCGAAGACGCCGACCGCCACCGCGACGAAGTTCAGCCCGTCGGCATATTCGCGGATGCCGAGCGTGAAGCGCGGCGTGCCGGTGTAGATGTCGGTGCCGACAATGCCGAGCAGCAGGCCGAGCACGACCATCGCCAGCGCCTTGACGATCGAGCCGTGGGCGAGCGCGATGGACGAGACGAGGCCGACGATCATCAGCGAAAAATATTCGGCCGCGCCGAATTGCAGGGCTATTGCCGTCAGCGGCGGGGCAAAGACGGCGACGAGAAAGGTCGACACCGTGCCGGCGAAGAACGAGCCGATCGCGGCGATCGCCAGAGCCGCCCCGGCGCGACCGTTCCTGGCCATCTGGTAGCCGTCGATGGCGGTCACGGCCGAGGAGGATTCGCCGGGCATGTTGATGAGAATGGCGGTGGTCGAACCGCCATACTGGGCGCCGTAGTAGATGCCGGCCAGCATGATGAGGGACGAGACCGGGTCGCCGATCTGGAAGGTGATCGGCAGCAGCATGGCGATGGTTGCGGTGGCGCCGATGCCGGGCAGGACGCCGATCAGCGTGCCGAGCAGAACGCCGATGAGGCAAAAACCCAGATTGGCCGGCGTGGTGGCCGTCGAAAAGCCGAGTTCGAGGTTCCTGAGGAGGTCCATCTCAGCGCCTCACAATGCCAGCCATTGGGCCAACCAGGGGCCGAAGCGCTGGAATGGCAGCCCGAGCGCGTAGCTGAAGACCAGCACCGAAAACAGCGTCAGGCCGGCCGACAGCAGAAGTGCCGTCAGCGGCTTCATGCGGGCGCTGCCAAAAGAGGCGATCAACGCCGTCAGGAAGATCGACGGGACGAAGCCGAGGCCGCGCACGGTCATGCCGAAAAAGATCGGCGCCGGCAGGATGAACAGCATGCCGCGCCACGCAATGGGGCCGATCGGCTCGCCCTCGACGCGCACCGCCTGGACGAGGATGATGGCGCCGAGCACGATCAGCACGATCGCCAGCACCAGCGGGAAATAGCCCGGTCCCATGCGAAAGGCGGTGCCGATTTCGAGGCCGAGCGATTGTATCGCGAAAAAGGCGCCGAAAAAGATGAACAGCGCGGCGCACAGGCCGTTTGTCCTGTCGATGGCGAAAGGTTTCATGGCGGTCCTCCCCTGACCCTTGCAACGGGCTTGCCGTTGCAAATGTGAAAACGGACGTCGAAGCGAAAACGGGGCGCCGGCAGCGCCCCGTTCAAGCCTCAGTCGGCGTATTGGCCGGCGGCTTCGATGATCGGCTTCCAGCGCGTGATCTCGCCTTCCAGCTTGGTCTTCAGCGCTGCCGGCGTCGCGTCGGCCTCGGACGACGGCTTGGTGCCGAGTTCGGCGAAGCGGGCGATGACGTTGGGGTCCTTCAGCGCGACCTGGAGCGATTTCGACAGTCGGCCGGTGATCTCGGCCGGCGTGCCCTTCGGCGCATAGAGGCCGTGCCAGATGCCGACCTGCACCGCGGGCAGGCCGGCTTCGATGGTCGTCGGCACGTCCTTCAGCACGTCGAGGCGCTCCGGCGTCGTGACGGCATAGGCCTTGATCGTGCCGCCCTGGATTTGCTTGGTGGTGTTGGTGGTCTGGTCGCACATGATGTCGACCTGGCCGCCGAGAAGGTCGGTCATGGCCGGGCCGGTGCCCTTGTAGGGTACGGTGACCAGCGGCGTGCCGATGGCGCTCATGAACAGCATGCCGCACAGATGCGAGGCAGCGCCGATGCCGGCATTGGCGACAGTGATGGTGTCCTTGTTGGTCTTGGCGTATTCGACCAGCCCTTTCAGGTCGGCCGGCTCCAGGTCCTTGCGGGCGACGATCGCCATCGGCACCTCGGTGACGAGGCCGACATACTCGAAGGCGTTGAGCGTGTCGTAGGCGAGTTTTCTGTAGAGCGTGGCGCTGGTCGCCATGCCGATGTGATGGATGAGCAGCGTGTAGCCATCCGGGTCGGCGTTGGCGACGCGGCCGGCGCCCAGCGTGCCGCCGGCGCCGCCGACATTCTCGACGATGATCTGCTGGCCGAGATCCTTCGACATGGCTTCGGCGACGAGCCGCGTAACCGTGTCGGTCGGACCGCCGGCCGCAAACGGCACGACGATGGTGATGGTGCGCTCGGGATAGGTCTGTGCGCTGGCGGTGAACGAATAAAGCGTGACGGCCGCGGCGGCGGCCAGGGCGGCTACAATTTTCCTCATCGTAATTCTCCTCCCAGGATATCAATCTCCGATCGCTGTGCAGGTCAGGCAGCGAGGGTGCAACAAAGGCAAGCTAACAGATTGTCGCCTGACGCAAACTGCAAAATACAGTCGTGCGCAACCATGGCGATCAGTGGGGAGTATGCCCGGAGGAGATGGGTTTGGTGTTGGCGTTGCTTCAGAGCAATTCCGGGAAAGTGTGAAGCGGTTTTCGGTGCTGTCCTAATTAGGACGAACTGCGTTTTCGATCATGGCTACCGCTACATCAATTAGCTCCGCAACCGACCACGGGCGATCCGTCAATCCGAGCGCCATTGCCGGCGTCATCTTCAAGCTCTCATGCACCCGGCAGAGGTTGTAATGCGCGACGAACAGTGCGACCGCTGCCTCATGGTTCTCGACCCTCTTGCTGTAGCCGTTCGTCAACCGGGTGAACCGGCGCGATCCCATGCGTACGGAAAGGTTGACGCGTTCGACGTGGCTAGTTGAAGCCATGAAATCTGGCATCGCGCCGAATACACGTTCCTTGGCTACCTTTACGATAGCGCCGGGAGAGTAGCGGCGGGCAGCGTTTACCGGCGGCTCGTTTACATAGGTCTTAACGATCTGCGTGTAGTGTACGCCGGGGCCAAACACGGCGCGGATCGACGGCTCATAGGTCGGGAAGGCGTCGGACGTGATGAACGGCATTCCTAGGACGCGGGCGCGCACATCCCTGACAAAATCAATGGTCGTTTCGCCAGTGCGCTTGCCGACCCGGTAGCTGATGATCGCCTTATCCAACGGGTCCAGTGCGAGGAACGTGTAGCAGTCGCCCTTAGTCGGATCGTCGTCGCGCTTCACGCGCATCTGCTTCTTGCCCGATGTGGGCCCACAGCTCGTCAAATTGAAGCTGGTTGATGTTTCAAATTGAAGCTGGTTGATGGTTAAGTCGCGAAACATCATGTCGTGAAGGGCGGCGCATCACGGCCAATGCGAGCGCCAAGGCGCATGACGGTATCGCGGTGGGTGTCGGTCATGCGTTCGGTCGCGCGGATCAAGCAACCCTCGATCAGGGCGCTGATGACGGCAACTTGCCGGTCTTGGGGAAGAATGTTCATTGGGGCCAATCCAACGGGCTATGGGATTGGCTTGCGTCCGCCTCTGGCGGAAATACCGGGAATCCGCTATATAGAGCGGAGTGGCCATGACGCAGGGGGCCAAATCCCTGTGAAGTGATCCGGGGCCGGCTGTTCGCGCAGATCGGCCCATCGATTCTTGGTTCCCCGGCCAGGATTCGGACCTGGATTCCCTCGCCTGTAAGAGCGGGCGTCCTGCCGTTAGACGAACGGGGAGAACTAAGTAGCCTATTGCAGGGCCGGTCACCTTTCCTTCGCGGGGTCAGGGTGCCGGCCCTTCCATCATCCTCGCCCCGGTAGCGTCGGCTGCCGTGCCGGGGCTCTAACTGTTGTCATGGTGATTCCCTCTTTCCTTAGAACAATCTATTGCGAGAATTGGACAGCGTCAACTGCCTTATCCATTTCGCGCAACAAATACCTTGACTAAGCCACTGGCTCCGCATAAAGAGGCTGACCGCAATCCTGCGGCACGAACGGAGGCAGCCTCATGAGTGGCGAGACCGTATCCATGTCGGAGGCAGTTAAGCCCGCCGACGATGTACAGACCCGGCAGCGGTCGACCATCGCTTTCCCCTACGACGACCTCGATTCGGCGATGGAATTGGCGACGGCTATTCACGGCAATGCAGGTCGTGGAGAGTGCGACGACGCACAGCTTGCCGCGTGGAGCAAGCAGAGCGTCAAAAGCAGCGGTTTCCGATTGCAGTTGTCGGCAGCCAAGCTGTTCGGCTTGATCGTGTCGGAAGGCAGAAAGCACAAGGTCACCGACCTTGGCGCGGCCATTATCGATCCAAATCAGGCGCGTGCGGCCAAGGCGCAAGCGTTCATGAACGTGCCGTTGTTCAAGGCAATTTTCGACAACTACAAGAACGGCGTGTTGCCTGCACAGGCGGCCGCCTTGGAACGCGAGATTGTCGGGTTGGGCGTCTCGGAAAAGGTGAAGGACCGAGCGCGGCAGCGCTTTGAGAAATCGGCGGAGCAAGCCGGCTTCTTCGAACACGGCAAGAACCGGATGGTTATGCCGGCAACGGTCGCGGGTCTAACTCTCCCGGCCAATCAGACCGGTGGAGAGAATGGCAATGGCGGTACTGGTACTGGTAGCGGAACTGGTAGCGGCGGTGGAGTAGAGCTTGACCTCGACCCGCTGCTGATTGAGCTTCTTAAGAAGATTCCACCGGCTGAAATGGGGTGGCCCTCACCACAGCGGTTGCGCTGGTTCAAGACCTTTGCGATGAACGTCTCTCAAATCTACGATGAGGACGATGCTCCGATTGAGCTCGAAATCAAAACGTCGTCGGCTACCCCTTAAAAGCCGCGAGGAAAAATGGCTATCAAGTTTCGATTGGACAGCAATTCAAGCCTTCTGGACTGGAGCTATCAGGGCGATGCGGTCGAATTGACCGCAGACGAGGCCGCGATTGTCGCACAAGCCGAACAAGCCGCTGCGATGAGATCGATTGCTGATGGCCTATATGCGATAGTCGAAGAGATGCGCGAAAATCGGGCTAAGTCACCAGACTGAGGCGGCGATGGGAACGGAATTTTGGGCGGGCCTAGTTGGCGCTATCGTCGGCAGCGCACTGACGCTAGCGGCCGAATACATAAAGTATCGATGGGAAACCAATCATGACCGGGCCAGAGATGATAGCCGTCGGAATCTTTTGCGCCAAATGCTCGACAAAGCTTCGCCAAATGGCTGGCGCAAACTAAGCACTCTCGCTGCCGTGGTTGGTCTCACGGAAGAAGACACCGCCCGTCTTCTAATTGAAATCGGCGCTCGCGCGTCGGAGTCCGGGAATGGCGCGTGGGGTTATCTTCGCGATCATCCATTGCCCGATACGGAATATAGCCAGTTACCGCCAAACTAGGACGACTGCCCGCTAATTAGGACAGCACCCGGTTTTCCGTCCGGAATTGCGTAAAAACAAAGCTCTAGTAACCGTAGCCGCGCGCCATCGCCGCCGCGAAGATCGGGATCAGCAGGAAGATGAAGGCTTCGGCGCGCACATAGGTCTTCACCGAGGCGAGTTCCGCAACCGGCACCTGAAAGCCGGGATTTGCACTGGCTTGCCGGTTCCAGGAGATGAAGCGGATGGTCGGGATGATCGACAGCAGGCCAACGATGCCGAATGCCGCCATCTTGGCCCAGAACACCCAGTTGTAGACGTAGAATTCCCAGCCCTTCAGGCCGTAGATGACGCGGCAGATGCCGATGATGATGATCAGCATGGCGATGATGCCATAATGGCGGTCGATGCGGGCAAGCCGCTTGAGCGCGGCGGCGGAGAGGTCGCCGCGGATCAGGACAAATTCGGCGCCGACGATGCCGGCCAGCGAGAACACCAGCAGATGATGGAGAATGGCAAGCACGAGATCGGTGGTGTCCATGGCGTTCTCCTCCCATTGGCGGTATCGAGACCGGCCCTTGCCGGACCGGTTGCGAAAGGTAGCATCGTTCGGCAGAATTCCCAGAGGCGGACCTGGGTTGGACCATCGGCGTCGCCATCCTGACAGCTGGGGTTTTCTGAAATGACCGGACTGAAGCGCGCCCTGAACCCGATGCCGGACGACATCCGCATCGCCCTGACCGAAAAAGGACTGACAGCGGCCTACGAGGCGCGGCCGGACTACCAGAAGAACGATTATCTCGGCTGGGTCGCCCGCGCCAAACGCAGCGACACCAGGCAGAAGCGGCTCGACCAGATGCTGGACGAATTGCGGCGCGGTGGGCTCTACATGAAGATGGTCTGGCACGGCTGAAAGTAAGCCGACGCTGTTCGCTTCGACCGCCTGGTCGCGCCAGGCCGTTCGGAAGCTTCCCTGGCTGAATGATGATCCGGCTTGGCCCTTGTCCGGGCGCGCTGGTTTGCTAAGCGCTGACCGTCAACGGAGGCAGAGTTTCATGGGCAGTCCAAAAACAGCCGGCGTCCCGGTTCTCGAAACGGAACGGACCATCATGCGGGCGCACCGGATCGAAGATTTCGACGACTATGCCGTCATGTGGGCCGACCCCGTCACCACCCGTTTCATCGGCGGCAAGCCGCGGACGCGGGAGGAAAGCTGGATGCGGTTCCTGCGGCATGCCGGCCTGTGGTCGCTGCTCGGCTACGGCTTCTGGGCGGTCGAGGACAAGGCCAGCGGTCGCTTCATCGGCGAGGCCGGATTCCACGATCTGAAGCGCGACATCGAGCCGTCGCTCGAGGGCATTCCGGAAGCCGGCTGGGCGCTGGCGCCGCAAGCGCATGGCAAGGGTCTTGCCAGCGAAGTCGTCAGAAGGGCCCTGGCCTGGGGCGACGAAACCTTTGCCGGCGCGAGAACCGTCTGCATCATCGATCCGGAAAACACCGGTTCGTTGAACGTTGCGGCAAAGTGCGGCTACACCAAGGTCCTGGAAACCACCTATCACGACGGGCTGACGATCCTGCTCGAACGGCGGGTGTGAAGCGCTTCATCGACGCAATTTCCACGTTCTGCCAGGGTTGGCTATTCTAATCTAGCTACGCAATTCCTGTGGGAAAACCGCTCACACTTTTCCTGGAATTGCTCTTTGGGGGAGCCGACCATGCGTACGATCAATGCGATATTTCTGAAGCTTTTCTGGGCGGGGCTGCTGCTGCTGGCGGCCGTGCAACTGGCGGGCGCCGATGCGACGGTGCCGACCGCCGACATCGAGGGCGGTGCCGACAATCATCTGGCCAAGCGCTACGAGGGGTCGTTCATCGTCTCCTACGAAAAATTCGCCTATACCGATTTTACAGTGCCGCTGTCGCCGCTGAAGCCGAGCGCCGATCCGGATGCCCGTGACACGATGAACAACCGTGTGTTCGCGCCGGACAAGAAGGCTGAGGTCGAAGGCGCGCTGACCCGCATCGCCTATGTGCTGCCGGCCGAGCGCTCCCCGCTCGAAGTGCTGCGCAACTACCAGGATGTGATCGCGGCCGCCGGCGGCGAAGTCCTGTTCGAATGCAAGAAGGAAGAGTGCGGCGGCGCCGCCGACCGGTCGTCGAGCGGTGGCGGCGGCGACATGAGCCTGATGATGTATTTCTTCCATGAAAGCGACCTCAAGGACGCGGCCTTTTCCAATGGCGCCTGTGCGGTAACCACCGGTATCAACGACCAGCGCTTCTTCGCTGCCAAGGTGCCGCAGGATGGCGGCGACGCCTATGTCACTGTTCAGGCCTATTCGCTGATCGACGACCTCTACTGCAAGGAACTCAACGGCCGCACCATCGCCGTCGTTCAGGTGCTGGAGCCCAAGGCGCGCGACAAGAAGATGGTGGTGGTCGAAGCGGCCAAGATGGCGGATTCGCTGTCGGCCACCGGCTCCATCTCGCTCTACGGCATCTTCTTCGACACCGACAAGGCCGACATCAAGCCGGAATCGGAACCGACGCTGAAGGAGATCTCGACGCTTCTGACCAACGAGCCCGGTATGGCGGTGATCGTCGTCGGTCATACCGACAACCAGGGCGCCTTCGACTACAATATCGATCTGTCGTCGCGGCGGGCGCAGTCGGTGAAGGCGGCGCTGGTCTCGAAATACGGCATCGATGGCGGCCGGCTGACCGCCGCCGGCGCCGGCATGATGGCGCCCGTCGCCAGCAATGACGGCGAAACCGGCCGCGCCAAGAACCGCCGTGTGGTGCTGGTCAAGGCGAACTGAGGCCGATCACGGTTTCAGCGCCGGCTAGGCGCGCTGCCTGCTCCAGCATCGAGGCATCCTCGCCGAAGGCGCGGGTGGCGCGAGCGGCGGCCTCCAGCAGGTCCGGTGTCATGCGGCGCAGGAACGCCGTGTCGACGCGTGTCGACGGGCCGGCGAGCGTCAAGGCGCCGAGCAGAACGCGGCCCGGTCCGAACACCGGCACCGAGACGCCCGCCGTCTCAGGGTCGCGGTCGCCGATCGACAGATAGTGGCAGGCGTTGCGGATGGTCTCGTATGGTTCGCCCGGCTGGCCTGAAAACGCTGCCAGCACGCGGCCGCCAGAGCCGGTGAGCAACGGCAGCAGGTCGCCTTCCCGGATCGTGTAGCGGATAGGATGCTTGGATTCGACGCGGTAGAGACAGGTGCGGGCGTCGCCCGAGCGGACATAGAACGCCACGCTTTCCCAACTGCGTTCGGCAAGATCACGCATGATCGGCAGCAGGATGTCGACCGCCACGACCGAGCGCTGGTAAAGCGCGCCAAGCCGAAAGGTGGCGGGTCCGATGCGGTAGCGGCCATCGTCGAGCCGCTCCAGCAACTGCCCGCGCAGCAATGAGTTCGCCAGCCTCAAAATGGTGCTTTTGTAGAGCCCGGTGCGCGCCGCGATCTCGGCCAGGCTGAGCGAGCGGTCGGCGGTCGCGAACGCGTCGAGAATGGCGATCGCGCGGTCGAGCGCGGCAACACCATCGGCCGGCAACGGCTGGGATCGCGCTTCGGTCATCTCACGAACAGTTTCATTCCAGTTTACCTGCTCGGACAAAGGCCAGCCGAAGCGATTGTGCCGCACATCCATGGTTCTGTCTAGTAGAACAGCGTTCCTGTTGACAGAACATACCGAAATCGGCATGAATTTTTGCCGAGCGGGTCTGTTTTCAGGCTACGTTTCTGGCAGGCACCGGAGGAGGTGTCGTGATTTGGAGGAATCCCATGCTGAACAGACGCAGATTTTTGATGAGCACCGCGGCCGCAGGCGCTGCCGGATTCGTTGCAACGCATTTGACGCCCGCCCTCGCTCAGGATGCACCGCAGATCCAGATCTTCGTGCCGGCCGCGCCCGGCGGCGGCTGGGACCAGACGGGGCGCACCATCGACCAGGTGCTGCGCAGTGAAAAACTGATCTCCGGCTCGCAGATCACCAATGTCGGCGGCGCCGGCGGCACGGTCGGCCTGCCGCAGTTCATCAGCCAGTGGAAGGGCAAGGGCAATTCGCTGATGGTGGCCGGCATGGTCATGGTCGGCGCCATCATCGCCAACAAATCGGCCAACAACCTCTCCGAAGTGACGCCCATCGCTCGCCTCACCGGCGAGTTCGAGGCGCTGGTGGTGCCGGCGGATTCGCCGTTCAAGACGGCCGGCGATTTCGTCGCCGCGCTCAAAGCGGATCCGACCAAGGTTCCGGTGGCCGGCGGCTCGGCCGGTGGCTCCGACCACATCCTGTTCGGGCTGATCGCCAAGACGGTCGGCGTTCCGGCAACCAACCTCTCCTATGTGCCTTTCGCCGGCGGTGGCGAGGCGCTGTCGGCGCTGCTCGGCAACCAGGTGGCGGCCGGCATTTCCGGCTTCGGCGAGTTCTCCGAGCAGGTCAAGGCGGGCGCGCTTCGGCTGTTGGCGATCTCCGCCGACAAGCGCCAGGACGGCATCGACGCACCGACGATGAAGGAAGCCGGCATCGACGTCGAACTGTTCAACTGGCGCGGCGTATTCGCACCGCCAGGCGTCTCCGACGCCGACAAGGCGGCGATGGTCACGATGATCGAGACCATGGCCAAGAGCGATGCCTGGGCAGCCGAATGCAAGAACCGCAACTGGACCCCCATCCTTCTGACCGGCGACGATTATGCGAAATTCCTCGTCGACGACACCGCCCGCATCACCGCGATCCTCAAGGATCTCGGCCTCGCCTGATGTCTTCAGGGGCGGCCACGGCCGCCCCTTCCGACATTAGCCTGCGAGATGGACATATCATGCGCTGGGAGTGAAACTGCGGATGCGGCCGGCGGGAGGATGCCGGCCATCTCGGGAGGACATCGATGAGCACCAGCGACCAGCAGCCGGCGCCCCCGCGCCTTGCCATGCCCGAATTGTTGATCGGCATCGGGCTTCTCGCCTGTGCCGCGGCCGTGGCGTGGCAGACCCTGGCGATCCCGGTTTCGCCGCTCTATTCCAAGGTCGGGCCGACCGTCTTCCCCTACATCACCATGACAGGCATGATCGTGCTTTCGCTGCTGCTCATCGTCGCCGCGCTGCGCGGCGGCTGGCAGCCGCAGGAGGAAAAGGAAACGCCGACCGACTGGAAGGCCATGGGCATCGTCGTTGCCGGCCTGGTCGCCAATCTGGTGCTGATCCAGCCGCTCGGCTTCACCGCCGCCTCGGTCATCATGTTCGTGCTCGTCTGTTATGGCTTCGGCAGCAAGCACACGCTGCGCGATGCGCTGACCGGCCTGATCCTGGCGCTTGCCGCCTATTTCGGCTTTGCCAGGGCGCTCGGCGTCAACATTGGCGCCGGCTTCATCGAAAACCAGCTGAACACGGTGATCGACGCGATCATCGCCACTGCGAGGGGCTGACGCCATGGAGACGCTCGGCCATCTCGCCTACGGATTTTCCGTCGCTTTCTCGCCGATGAACCTGCTGTGGTGCCTGGTCGGCACCACGCTCGGCACGGCCATCGGCGTGCTGCCCGGCCTCGGGCCGGCGCTGACCATCGCGCTGCTGCTGCCGATCACCTACCAGGTGGCGCCGGAGGCGTCCTTCATCCTGTTTGCTGGCATCTATTACGGCGCCATGTATGGCGGCTCGACGACCTCGATCCTGCTCAACACGCCGGGCGAAAGCGCCACCATCGTCACCGCGCTGGAAGGCAACAGGATGGCCCGCTCGGGTCGCGGCGGCGCGGCACTGGCGACCTCGGCGATCGGCTCCTTCGTCGCCGGCACCATCGGCACGATGGGC
Organism: Mesorhizobium sp. M0802; assembly: GCF_040320115.1. NCBI lineage: Bacteria > Pseudomonadati > Pseudomonadota > Alphaproteobacteria > Hyphomicrobiales > Phyllobacteriaceae > Mesorhizobium > Mesorhizobium sp. M0802. The sequence continues at coordinate 64,785 of NZ_JAMYOY010000007.1, read as the reverse complement.
GTCGCCTTCCTGGCCCCGGTGGTGGTGAAGTTCGCGCTCGCCTTCGGGCCGGCCGAATATTTCTCGCTGATGGTGCTTGCCTTCATCACGGTGTCGGCGGTGCTCGGCTCGTCCTCCGTGCGCGGCCTCACCAGCCTGTTCATCGGTTTCGTCATCGGCATGATTGGCGTCGACCTGCAGACGGGACAGCCGCGCTTCACCTTCGGCATGAACGAACTGCTCGATGGCGTCGATGTCATCATTGCCGCGGTCGGCCTGTTTGCCGTCGGCGAGACGCTCTACATGGCCTCGCGCCGCTATGCCGGCAAGGACGAGATCGTGCCGCTCAAGGGCTCGCTCTACATGACCGCGGCCGAATGGGGGCGCTCGTGGAAGCCATGGCTGCGCGGCGCTTTCATCGGCTTCCCGATCGGCGCCATGCCTGCCGGAGGCGCCGAGATCCCGACCTTCCTGTCCTACGCCATCGAAAAGAAGCTGTCGAAGCACAAGGAGGAGTTCGGCACGGTCGGCGCCATCGAGGGCGTTGCCGGACCGGAAGCCGCCAACAATGCGTCTGCCGCCGGCGTGCTGGTGCCGATGCTCACCCTTGGCCTGCCGACCTCGGCGACCGCCGCAATCATGCTGTCGGCCTTCCAGAGCTACGGCATCAATCCGGGACCGCTGCTGTTGACGACGCAGGCCGATCTGGTCTGGGGCCTGATCGCCAGCCTGTTCATCGCCAACGTCATCCTGGTCGTTCTCAACCTGCCGCTGATCGGGCTGTGGGTACGGCTGTTGAAAATCCCGGCGCCGCAGCTCTATGCCGGCATCCTGGTGTTCGCCACCGTCGGCACCTACGGCATCTCGCAATCGCCGATCGACCTCGTCATCCTCTATCTCCTGGGGGCCGCCGGCTTCCTGATGCGGCGCTTCGATTTCCCGACCGCGCCGGTCATCATCGGCATGATCCTGGGGCCGCTTGCCGAAACGCAGTTCCGCCGGGCGATGACGATCTCGAACGGCGACTGGTCGGTGTTCTACACCCACAAGCTGTCGCTGGTGCTGCTGATCCTTGCCTTCATCGGGCTCGCCGGTCCGCATATCTGGGCCTTCATCGAGCATCGGCGCCGGCGCGGACCCGAGCATGTGCCGGGCGATGCCTGAGCGACCTGGAGCATCATGACCGATCTGCTTGCCGGCATCCGCATTCTCGACCTGACCAATGTGCTGGCGGGCCCTTATTGTGCCTACCAGCTGGCGCTGCTCGGCGCCGATGTCATCAAGGTCGAGACGCCGCAAGGCGGCGATCTGGCGCGCCAGCTCGGCGCCTCGCCGGCGCTCAACGAGGCGGGGATGGGCGCGTCGTTCCTGGCGCAGAATGCCGGCAAGCGATCGGTGGTGCTGGATCTCAAAAGCGAAGCCGACCGCGAACGCTTCCTCGATCTCGTCGCCTCCGCCGATGCGCTGGTCGAGAACTTTCGACCGGGCGTGATGGGGCGGCTGGGGCTTGGCTATGAGGCGCTGAAAGCGGTTCGTCCGGGTCTCGTCTATTGCGCCATATCGGGGTTCGGCCAGACCGGGCCGATGCGCGACAATCCGGCCTACGACCAGATCATCCAGGGGCTGTCCGGCATCATGAGCATCACCGGCACGCCGGAGACCGCACCCTTGCGGGTCGGCTATCCCGTCGCCGACACGCTGGGCGGGCTGGTCGGGGCCTTCGCCATCGCCGCGGCGCTGGTCAAGCAGAAGACCTCGGGCGAGGGCGCGTTTCTCGATGTCTCGATGCTCGAATGCACGCTGTCGGCGCTGGGCTGGCCGGTGTCCAACTATCTGACCGCCGGCGTCGAGCCGCAGCCGATGGGCAATGAGAACATGACGGCTGCGCCCTCCGGCGCGTTTCGCACCGGCGACGGCCTGCTCAACATCGCCGCCAACAAGCAGGAGCAGTTCGTCACGCTTTGCCGGCTGATCGGCCAGCCGGAACTGGCCGACGATCCGCGCTTTGCCGAGCGCGAGACGCGCAAGCAGAACCGCGCTGTGCTGAAGGTGCTGATCGAGACGGCCTTGGCGAGCGCCTCGGCCGCAGCCTGGGAGGAAAAATTCAACCGCGCCGGCGTGCCGGCGGGCCGGGTGCTGACGATCCCCCAAGTGCTTGGCGAGCGCCAGGTGGTCGAGCGCGACATGACCACGCGTTTCCAGGGTCTGCCCGGCATGGCGCAGCCGCTGACCGTGGTGCGCGGCGGCTTCATGGTCGATGGCGCGGCACCCTTGCCGGTCCTGCCGCCGCCTGTGCTGGGCGAGCATATGGACGAGGTTTTTTCCACCCTGCCGCCGCGCGCCAGGAGAAGCGCGTGAGCGAGAGAAAAACCGGCCGCGAACGCGGCGAGGAATGGTGGCAGACCGGCATCATCGAGATGAGCCCCGGCATTATCCGGCTGCGCGGCTATGAAATCCAGGAGCTGATCGGCCGCGTCAGCTTTCCGGCCACGATCTGGCTGATGCTGCGCGGCGAATTGCCGAGCGAGGAGCAGGCGGCGCTGCTCGGCATTGCGCTGGGGGCGGCCGTCGACCACGGGCCGCAGGCGCCGTCGATCGCCATTGCCCGCATGGCCATCACCTGCGGCGTCGGCATCAACAGCGCCATGGCGTCCGCCGTCAACGTGCTGGGTGACGTGCATGGCGGCGCCGGCGAACAGGCGCTGTCCTTCTATGGCGACATTGCCGTGGCACTTGACCAGGGTGTTGCGCTGGACCAAGCCGTAGCCGCACGGCTCGACCGTTTCTTCGCCGAGGAGAAAGGCTATGTGCCGGGATTTGGCCATCGCTTCCACCCGGTCGATCCGCGCGCGCCGCGCCTGATCGCAGTGACGCGCGAGTTTGCCGCGCGCGGCGTCGTCAGCGGACGCTTTGCCGACATCGCCGAGGCCGTCGAATCAGAGGTGGCACGGCGCAAGGGGAAGAAAATACCGCTCAACATCGACGGCGCCACCGCCGTCATCTATGGCGAGCTCGGCTTTCCGCCGCCGTTGACGCGCGGCCTGTTCGTGCTCTCGCGCTCGGTCGGCATCCTGGCGCACGCATGGGAACAGTCGCAGCAAAGCGAGCGCAACAAAGGGCCGCTGCCGCGCGAATGGCTGTGGGCCTATACGGGCACGCCGCTGCGGCCATTTCCCGCTGAGGGGGATGAGGGTCCCGCTGAAGGGGACGAGGGCAAGTGAGGTTGGTCAGGCCGGGTCCGGCACTGCCGGCTGAGGCGGCGCCAGGTTGGCCATCAGCGTCGAGAGATCCGGCTCATCGATGAGCAACGCCGCGTCCTGCGGCTTGAGCCATGCCCGCTGGCGGCTCTTGGCCTCCTGCCAGTTGGCCAGTTCCTCGGAAACCTCCAACAGGTACACGACGACGTCGACACGCACGAAATTGTGCTCCAGCCGTTTCCAGTAGGAATAGCTGCCGGCCGGCGCCTTGCGGGTCTTGCCGAGCACGCCGGCTTCTTCGCGCGCCTCGATGGTGGCGGCCTTGCGCCCGCTCTTTCCTTTCATCGGCCAGCCCTTGGGCACGATAAAGCGCTTCGTCGCTCGCGACGTCACCAGCATCACTTCGAAATTGCCTGAAACGTCCAGGCGAAAGGGAATGGCGGCGACCTGGCGAATGTGTTCGCCTCGCCTTGCCTTGCGTACCGCCTTTTTCTTGGTCGTCGCCATGTGCTGAAATCCGGTGGGCGGGCGCACAGCCGCACGCCGCCTGCAAACCCCTGATATGCCCGCGAGGCAATGAGCATCTTTAGTAAATAAGTCGACTAAGTAAATCGCAGGCGACCGATATCAACGGCAAACACGCACAATCTGGTTGTTGACGATCTGAATCGGACAAGCTTGCCGGACGACGGGCACTTCGGGGCGCGGCTGCGGCACGATCCGACGGTCCTGCTCGCGATATTGCTGCTGCTGTTGCTGGAACTGCTGCCGCTGCAGGCTGTTGCGCAATTGCTGCAGTTGGTTCTGCTGGATCAGCCGGTTGGCGCTGGGATTGACGGACTGAGCCGCAGCAGATTGCATGATTCCGGCGAGCGTTGCCACCGCCAGCATTGCCGACATCAGAACTGTCGATAGGCGAAGCGTCGACATCAGTTCGTTCCCGTACAGATATAACCTCCTCTCTATATAGGGCGTTCGTCTCGATCTGCCATGGGCGGGTCTGCCATGGGCCGATCTGCCACGGGTTGGCGAAGTCCCTGAGGAAGCGGCCTGGCCGCACTTGACAGAAAAGATCGATTGACCGCTCTATCGGGCGCGGATCTCGGGCTCAATCGCTGCTGACTCGAGGCACAATCGGGAGCATATTGATGAAAAGCAGGCAAGTATATTTCGCGGCGCTACTGGGCAGCATCTGTATTCTTGGCCCGGTGGCAGTCGCGGCGCAAACCAAGACCGACAAGGCGGCGCCTGCCGCCGCAGCGCCCGCCCCTGCTGCCGGCCCGACATTGCCTGGCGGCGCCTCGGCGCTGTCCGAGACACATGGCGACTGGACGGTCAATTGCCAGGTAACCGGCACGGCCAAGGTTTGCAGCCTGTCGCATCAGCAGTTCAACAAGCAGTCCAACCAGCGCCTGCTGGCGATCGAGCTGTCGAGCAAGAGCGGCGAGGATGCCGCCGGAACGCTGGCGCTGCCGTTCGGCCTGGCGCTCGCCAAAGGAGTCAGCCTGACCATCGACGACCAGAAGCTGGAAGGCAGCTTGCCGTTCAACACCTGCCAGGCCGTCGGCTGCCTGGTGCCGGTGGCGTTCGATGCCAGCGTCACGCCGCTGCTCAAGGCAGCCACCACGCTGAAGATCGACGCCTTCGCGGCCGACACCGGTCAAGCGGTGAGTTTCACCATCCCGCTCAACGGCTTCGGCGGCGCACTGGCACGGACGGCGGAATTGTCGGTCGACTGAGCAGCGAGCGCGCGGTCACTCAACCTCGCGTAGCCGGTACCCCACCCCGGTTTCGGTGGTGATGTAGCGCGGCTGGTCGGGCGACTTTTCGATCTTCTGCCGGAGCTGGCGGACATAGACCCTGAGATACTGCACGTCGGTCGAATCGCCCCACACCTGCTTCAGAAGGAAATGGTGGGTCAGCACCTTGCCGGCATGCTGCACCATAATGCGCAATATGTCGTACTCCTTGGGGGAGAGCTTTATCTCCTTGCCTTCGACCTTGACGATGCGCTTGACCAGGTCGACGCTGAGATCGCCGGTGTGGAACACCGGCTTTTCGCCCTGCTGCTGGAATTTGTGGCGCAGCGCGACGCGGATGCGGGCGACCAGCTCGTTCATGCCGAACGGCTTGGTGATGTAGTCGTCAGCGCCGAGTTCGAGCGCCGCGACGATGCCGGCTTCGTCGGTGCGGCTGGACAGGATGACCACGGGCACGTCGAGGCCGTCGCCGCGCCATTTGCGCAGGAGATCGAGGCCACCCATGCCGGGCAGGCCGAGGTCGAGCAGGATCAGATCCGGCTTTTGTGCATCGACGAGTTCGATCGCGGCCCCGGCATTGGGCGCCTCGCTGACCGCATAGCCCTGGCTGCCGAGGCCGACGCGCAGCAGTTTGCGGATCGGCGGCTCGTCGTCGACGACCAGTATGCTGACATTGGAATTTGTCATGCCGGATCACCAGAGTTTTGCCCGTCCGCGTTCCGTTCGTCCAGGCCGGGCGATCGTGCCGGCTTCGGCATGCGGATGGTGAAGACCGCGCCTTGGCGATCGCTGCGGTTCGCCGCCATGATCGTGCCGCCCATCGCCTCGATGAAGCCCCGGCAGATCGACAGGCCGAGCCCGGTGCCGGCCTGGACCTGATCGCGCTTGCGCACCCGGTAGAAGCTGTCGAAGACGCGCTCCAGGTCGGCGGGCGGAATGCCCGGTCCCTCATCCATGATCTGCAGCGCGACGGAGCCATTGTCGGCCCAGCCCTGCAGCCGGATTGTCGATCCCTGTGGCGCGTATTTCGCGGCATTGTCGAGCAGATTGAACAGCATTTGTTCGAACAGCACGGGATCAAGCTTCAGCATCGGCAGGTCGGCCGGAATATCAACCTCGGTCTTGTGCCCGGCAGTGATCTTGCGTGCCCGCTGCAAGGCCGAGCCAACGACATCGCCGACATAGTGCAGGGCGAAATTCGGTTCCATGGCGCCCGATTCAATCTTGGTCATGTCGAGCAGATTGGCGATGAAGCGGTTCAGCCGTTCGGACTCGTCGAGCACGGTGGTCAGCAGCTCGGCCCGATCGTTCTCGGGCAGTGCCGGCGCAAATTCCCTGAGCGTGCCGGCCGCGCCCATGATGGCCGCCAGCGGCGTCTTCAGATCATGCGAGATCGACGTCAGCAGTGCCGAGCGCAAGCGGTCGGCCTCGGCCGCCAGCCTGGCGCGGTCGACATCGGCGACCAGCTGGATGCGCTCGATGGCAACCGCCGCCTGATCGGCCAGCGCGTCGAGCAGGCGCTGTTGCTCGGGCGTCAGCAGCGGGCCTTGCTTGTCATTGTCCAGGCCGACGACGCCGACGGCCGCGCGTGCGGTGCGCAAGGGGAGGTAGAGGCGTTTTGCCCCGGGCAGGGTATCGGCGCCACGGCCGGCAGCCCGGTTGTGTTCCCAAGCCCAGCGTGCAGCCGCTATGTCGGCCTCGGCCAGCGTGTCATCGGGGGGATAACCGGCCTTGACGGTGATCGTGCCTTCTTCCGGCAAAAGCAGCACCACGCGCAGCTTCAGCATCGAGGCGATCTGGAAGGCTGTGGCCCACAAAACGTCGTCGAGCGTGCCGGCGCCGGCGAGCTTCTTTGAAAAGAGGTAGATGTCCTCGGTGGCCCGGGCGCGTGAACGGGCGGCGGCTGCCTGACGCTGCACACGCGCCGTCAGATTGCTGGCGATGACGGCAACGACGAGGAAGACGGCGAAGGCAACGATGCTCTCCGGATCGCGGATCGTCATCGTGTAGCGCGGCTCGAGAAAGAAGAAGTTGAAGGCAATGGCGCTGAGGAAACAGGCGTACAGCGCCGGCCACAGGCCAAAGGTCACTGCCGATGTCAGCACCGCCAGCAGAAGCACGCTGGCAAGGTTGCGAACGTCGAGGAACTGATCGAGGACGGCGCTGACGGCAAGCGCGCCGGCGACATAGACGGTCGAGAAAAGATAAGGCCAGATTTGAAATGGCGTCTGCTCGGCCGCCGCCTTGACCCTCGACGTGGCCTCGTTGTCGCGCTCCGTTCCTGAAATGACATGGACGCTGATATCGCCGGCATTGCGGATCAGATCGTAGGTGAGCGAACCCTCGATCAGTTCGCGCCAGCGCGAGCGGGTCGGCCTGCCGACGACGATATGGGTGAAGTTGTTGGCCGTGGCGTGGCGGACGATGTCCTGGGCGACGTTCTGGCCCGGAATGGTCGTCACCTCGGCGCCGAGCTGCTCGGCCAGGCGCAAGAGCGTGGCCAGCTGGTCCTTGTCTTCCTCCGACATGGCGGCCGAACGCGGCGTGTCGACATGCAGCGCCGTCCACGGTGCGCGCAGCCGGTCGGCCAGCCGGCGCGCATAGCGGACACGAGACGCTCCGCCCGGACGCGCATCGACGCAGACGAGCACCCTTTCGCCCGCCGCCCAAGGGCCGGGAATCGCGTGCGACTGCATGTGGTTGAGCAACTGCTCGTCGACGCGCTGGGCGGTGCGGCGCAGCGCCAATTCCCGAAGCGCGGTCAGATTGCCCGGCGAGAAATAGTTTTCGACTGCGCGCTGGGCAGTCTTGGGGAAATAGACCTTTCCCTCTTTCAGCCGCTTGATCAGGTCGTCGGGCGTGAGGTCGATGATCTCGATGTCGTCGGCCTGGTCGATGATGGAGTCCGGGACCGTTTCGCGCACCCTGACGCGGGTGATCTGTGCCACGACGTCATTCAGGCTCTCGACATGCTGGATATTGAGCGTGGTGTAGACATCGATGCCGCGCGCAAGGATTTCCTGGACGTCGAGATAGCGCTTGGGGTGGCGGCTGCCGGGTGCGTTGGTGTGGGCGAGTTCGTCGACGAGCACCAGCGCCGGCCGGCGGGCGAGGATGGCGTCGATGTCCATCTCATTCAGCACGCGGTCCTTGTAGTCGACCTTCTGGCGCGGGATGACCTCGTAGCCTTCGACCAGCGCCAGGGTTTCCTTGCGGCCGTGGGTTTCTACGATGCCGATGACCACGTCGATGCCGTCGGCAAGCATGGCGCGGCCGGTCATCAGCATTTCGTAGGTCTTGCCGACACCGGGTGCAGCACCCAGAAATATCCGCAGGCGGCCGCGCTCTTCCCGTTCCGCATGCTCGAGCAGCGCGTCCGGAGAGGGTCTGGTATAGTTGCTTCTGGCGTCCGGCATCAGGCTCGATCATGAACGGCGCCGAGGATCGTGTCGATCCCTGGCCCCTGGCTTCAGAGATTGTCTCTCACTGCTTGGTATCGTCCAGTGCCAGGTTGAGCGCCAGCACATTGACGACCGGCTCGCCGAGGAAGCCGAGTTCGCGGCCTTCGACATGGCTGTCGACAAGCGCCTTGACCTTGGCTTCGTCGAAGCCCCTGGCCTTGGCCACCCGAGCGACCTGGAAATAGGCGGCGTCCGGGCTGATGGCGGGGTCGAGGCCGCTGCCGGACGTCGTCACCAGATCCATCGGCACCGGCTGGTTCGGGTTCTCCGCCTTCAGCTTTGCAACATCGCCCTTGATGCGGTCGATCAGCTTGGGGTTGGTTGGACCGAGATTGGAGCCGCTGGACGCTGCGGCGTTGTATCCGTCGCCGGCAGCCGAGGGGCGGCCATGGAAATACTTGTCGTCGGCAAAGCCCTGGCCGATCAGTTCGGAGCCGATGACCGTGCCGTTTTTCTCGATCAAGCTGCCATTGGCCTTGTGCGGAAACAGCGCCTGGGCGATGCCGGTCATGCCCAGGGGATAGATCAGGCCGGTCAAAACGGTGAAAAAGACGATCATGATAACAGCGGGTCTTATCTGAGTGAGCATGGACGTATTTCCTTAAGCGAGGCCGAGGCCGGTGACGATCATGTCGATCGCCTTGATGCCGACGAAGGGAACGATGATGCCGCCGAGGCCGTAGACCAGCAGGTTGCGGCTGAGCAGCGCGCCGGCGCCGATGGCGCGGTATTTGACGCCTTTAAGCGACAGCGGGATCAGAGCGATGATGATCAGCGCGTTGAAGATGATGGCCGACAGGATGGCGCTCTGCGGCGTCGCCAGATGCATGATGTTGAGCGCTTGCAGGGGGCCGATTGTATGTCCCGGCGCAACGTAGAAGACGGCAAACATGGCCGGGATGATGGCGAAGTATTTGGCGACGTCGTTGGCGATCGAGAAGGTCGTCAGCGAGCCGCGCGTCATCAGCAGCGCCTTGCCGATCTCGACGATCTCGATCAGCTTGGTCGGGTCACTATCGAGGTCGATCATGTTGCCGGCCTCGCGGGCGGCAACCGTGCCGGTGTTCATGGCGACGCCGACATCGGCCTGCGCCAAGGCCGGCGCGTCGTTGGTGCCGTCACCGCACATGGCGACCAGCTTGCCCTTGGCCTGTTCGTCGCGGATCAGCTTCAGCTTGTCCTCGGGCGTGGCCTGGGCGAGGAAATCGTCGACGCCGGCTTCGGCTGCGATCGCCGCCGCAGTCATCGGATTGTCGCCGGTGATCATCACGGTGCGGATGCCCATTTTGCGCAGTTCGGCAAAGCGCTCGCGGATACCACCCTTGACGATGTCCTTGAGGTGGACGACGCCGAGCAGGCGGCCGTCACGCTCGACGGCCAGCGGCGTGCCGCCCGACTTGGCGATCTCGTCGGCGATCGCCTGGAGATCCTTGACGGTGTCGCTGCCGGGGCGCGTGCCGTGAGTGGCCGATGTCGACTGGCTGACATAGGCGAGAACCGTATCGACGGCGCCCTTGCGCACCGACGAGCCATCGATGTCGACGCCGCTCATCCGGGTCTGCGCGGTGAAGGGCACGAAGCTGGCATGCAAGGTTGCCATGTCACGGGCGCGGATGGCGTATTTCTCCTTGGCCAGCACGACGATCGAGCGTCCCTCAGGCGTCTCGTCGGCGAGCGAGGCGAGCTGCGCGGCATCGGCCAGTTCCTGTTCGGTGACGCCCTTGACCGGGCGGAATTCGGTGGCCTGGCGGTTGCCGAGCGTGATGGTGCCGGTCTTGTCGAGCAAAAGCGTATCGACGTCGCCTGCCGCTTCGACGGCACGGCCGGACATGGCCAGCACGTTGAAGCGCACCAGGCGGTCCATGCCGGCAATGCCGATGGCCGACAGCAGGGCGCCGATGGTGGTCGGGATCAAGGTGACGAACAGCGCGACCAGCACCGTCACCGGGATATAGCCGCCGGAATAGGAGGCAAAGCTAGGGATCGTGGCGGTGGCCAGCACGAAGATCAGCGTCATGCCGACGAGCAGGATGTTGAGCGCGATCTCGTTGGGCGTCTTCTGGCGCGAGGCACCCTCGACCAGCGAGATCATGCGGTCGAGGAAGGTGTGGCCGGAGGCGGCTGATATGCGCACGCGAATCCAGTCGGACAGAACCTGCGTGCCGCCGGTGACCGCCGAACGGTCGCCGCCGGATTCGCGAATGACGGGTGCGGACTCGCCGGTGATTGCCGCCTCGTTGACCGAGGCCACGCCTTCGATCACTTCACCGTCGGACGGGATGATGTCGCCGGCTTCGACCAGCACGATGTCGCCAACCTTCAGGCTGGTGCCGGGCACCAGCTTGAACCTGGAGCGGTCTTCGCCGGCAAGCAGCTTGGCCTGGGTTTCGGTGCGCGCCTTGCGCAGCGAATCGGCCTGCGCCTTGCCGCGGCCTTCGGCGACGGCCTCGGCGAAGTTGGCGAACAGCACGGTGAACCACAGCCAGATGATGATCTGCAGCGTAAAGCCGAAATCGCCGCCGCCGGTGGCGAGATCCTTGACGAACAGGACCGTGGTAAGAAGCGAGACGATGGCGACGACGAACATCACCGGGTTCCTGACCAGCGTGCGGGGGTCGAGTTTCCTGAAGGCGCCGCCGATGGCCGGCCACAGGATGCGGGCATCCATGATGCTCGCGGATTTGGACTGGCTCATTTGGTGGCTCCAGTATCTGAACTGTTGGCCGGCACCGACCGATCGGATGCCGAAAAGAGGGGCGGCGGACCATAGGCCAGCAGCCAGATCACGATCATGACTGCCGCGAGGCCGAGGAAGGTAGATACGCTGGGGAAGGGAGGGGGCGTTTCCTCCCCCTCATTGCCGGCTCGTGGGCCGGCTCGCGGCCGGGCCTTCATGCGTTTTGGGTAGAACCAGGACATGACAAGCCTCAGAATGTCTGGCCGTTGATGGCAGCCAGGTGCTCGACGATCGGTCCGATCGCCAGTGCCGGGAAGAAGGTCAGGCCGACGACGATCAGGATGACGCCGACGAGCAGGCCGACGAACAGCGGGCCGTCGGTCGGGAAGGTGCCGGCGGAAGCCGGAACCGTCTTCTTCGTCGCTAGTGAGCCGGCAATGGCAAGCGCTGGAATGATGACGAAGAAGCGACCCACCCACATGGAGATGCCGAGCGTGATGTTGTACCAGGGCGTGTTGCCGGAAAGGCCGCCAAAGGCCGAGCCGTTGTTGGCCGCCGCCGAAGTGTAGGCATAAAGAACCTCGGAGAAGCCATGCGGACCGCCATTGGCCGTCGAGGCGACGGCGCTTGGCAGCACGACCGCTATTGCCGTGAAGACCAGCATGACCAACGGCAGAGCGAGGATGGCGAGCATTGCCATCTTGACCTCCTTGGCCTCGATCTTCTTGCCGAGATATTCGGGCGTGCGGCCAACCATCAGGCCGGCGACGAACACGGTGATGACGATGAACATGACGATGCCGTAGAAGCCGGCGCCGACGCCGCCGACGATGACTTCGCCGAGCTGCATGTTGAGCATCGGGATCAGGCCGCCAAGTGCTGTGAACGAGTCATGCATGGCGTTCACCGCACCGCAGCTCGCAGCCGTGGTGATGACGGCGAATAGTGCCGAAGCGGCAATGCCGAAGCGGCTCTCCTTGCCTTCCATGTTGGCGCCGTCGACGCCCAGAGCATGGACCAGCGGATTGCCCGCGGCTTCCGCCCAGTAGCAGATAACGACGCCAGCGATGAACAGCACACCCATCGTGGCCAGGATCGCCCAGCCCTGGCGCTGGTTGCCGACCATGCGGCCGAAGAGGTTGGTGAGTGCAGCACCCAGCGCGAAGATCGTCACCATCTGGATCATGTTGGAGATGGCGTCGGGGTTTTCGAAAGGATGCGCGGCATTGGCGTTGAAGAAGCCGCCGCCATTCGTGCCAAGCATCTTGATGGCGACCTGCGAGGCGACCGGCCCAAGGGCGAGCGTCTGCTTGGCGCCCTCCAGCGTGGTGGCGTCGACATAAGGCCCGAGCGTCTGCGGCATGCCGAGCCAGACATAGACGAGGGTGAGCACGATGCTGAGCGGCAGCAGGATGTAGAGCGTGCAGCGGGTCATATCGACCCAGAAATTGCCGATCGATTTTGCCGAGGCGCGGGCGAAGCCGCGGATCAGCGCCACCGCGATGGCAATGCCGACGGCGGCCGACATGAAGTTCTGCACGGTCAGGCCGGCCATCTGCACGAGGTAGGACAACGTGCTTTCGCCGCCGTAATTCTGCCAGTTGGTGTTGGTGACGAAGCTGACGGCAGTGTTGAAGGCGAGATTGGGTTCGACCGATGCCATCCCGGCCGGATTGTAAGGCAGGACGCTCTGCAGGCGTTGCAGAAAGTACAGCACCAGGAAGCTGGCAAGGCTGAAGAAGATGATTCCTGCCGCGTAGGTCGTCCAGTGCTGCTCCTCGCGCTCGCTGGTTCCCGAAATGCGGTAGAGGCCGCGCTCAACGGGCCCGAGTATGGGCGAGAGAAAGGTGCGATCGCCATTGAAGACGCGGTACATGTAGCCGCCGAGCGGCTTCACCAGCAAAACGACGATCCCGCAATAAACCAGGATCTGTATCCATCCGTTGAGTGTCATGGCTTTCCGTGCCTTGCTTCAGAAGCGTTCTGGGCGAACGAGGGCGTATGTCAGGTAGACGAGCAGGAACAAGGTCACGCCGCCACCGAGGATGTAATCGACAAGCATGGTGCGATCCTTCCGCTTAAAGAGCGTCGCAAGCTTTGATGTAGGCGAGGGAAAGACCGAAGAACAAAGCCTCGATCCCGATGACGACGATGTCCATTTGTGTTGGTCCTTGCTTCTGCTTGTATTTGGCGCCAGCGACTGGCGAGCCAGAAATTCCATGAGAACGACCCGCCGTAGCTTCGATGGCTACGGCGCCCGGAGCGTTTTGCTCGAAGTGGAATATGGACCCGATCGCCATAAAGGTTCGAGACGGGCCGCGGAGGAAAGATATAAAATTCCTATAAAGATTTCCGGGAGATGGCTCGTTCCGGGCCGCTAGAAACCGACGCTATGATATCGCGACCCCTCTTGCGGCGGCTCCGTCTTTCGAAACAATGGGAACGCAAAATGAGGGAAAAACAGATGCTCGACATGGCACCATCGAAACAGGCGGCGACATGGCTTTCCGCGCTTGCACGGGCGCTGGAAACTTATGACGCCGAGGCCGCCGCCAACCTGTTCGTCGAGGATTGCTACTGGCGCGATCTGCTGGCTTTCACCTGGAACATCACCACGATGGAAGGCCGCGATGAGATCCGCGACATGCTGCAAGCGACGCTGGCGGAAGCGAAGCCCTCACACTGGACGCTGTCCGGCGAGGCGACCTCGGATGAGGGCACCGTCGAGGCCTGGTTCACGTTCGAAACGGCGGTCGCGCGGGGCGAAGGGATTGTGCGCCTTACGGACGGCCGCTGCCGGACCTTGTTCACGGCGGTGCGTGAGCTCAAGGGGTTCGAGGAACAAAAGGGACCGGCGCGGCCGCTTGGTATCCGTCACAAGGCCGATCCGAAGCGCGAAACCTGGGCGGAGGCGCGGGCGCGCGAGACGCGCGACCTCGGCGCCACCGAGCAGCCCTATTGCCTAGTGATCGGCGGCGGGCAGGGCGGCATCATGCTCGGCGCGCGGCTGAGGCAGCTCGGTGTGCCCACCATCATCATCGAGAAAAATGCGCGCCCCGGCGATTCCTGGCGCAACCGTTATCGCTCGCTCGTGCTGCACGATCCGGTCTGGTACGACCATCTGCCCTACATTCCGTTCCCGGAGAACTGGCCGGTGTTCACGCCCAAGGACAAGATGGGCGACTGGCTGGAGATGTACACCAGGGTGATGGAGCTCAACTACTGGGTCGCCACCAAATGCCTCAGCGCCAGCTATGACGAGGCCGAGAAGGTGTGGACTGTGGTGGTCGACCGCGTCGGCCGGCAGATCACGCTGAAGCCGAAGCACATTGTCTTTGCCACCGGCGCCTATGGCCCGCCACGCCAGATCGCGCTGCCCGGCGCCGAGACCTTCAAGGGCGAACTCCTGCATTCCAGCCAGTATGCAAGCGGCGAGAAATTCCGCGGCAGACGTGTCGCTGTCATCGGCGCGGCAAGCTCGGGGCACGATGTCAGCGTCGACCTCTGGGAGAGCGGCGCAGACGTCACCATGATCCAGCGGTCGCCGACGACAGTGGTGAAATCCGACACTCTGATGGAAGTCGGCTTCGAGATCTTCTCGGAAAAGGCTTTGGCGCGCGGCATCAGCACCGACAAGGCCGACCTGATCGTCGCGTCCACGCCGTTCGCGCTTGTACCCAAGGGCCAGCGGGATCTTTACGAGGTGATCAAGGCACGCGACGCAGACTTCTACGACCAGCTACGCGCCGCCGGCTTCGCCATCGATTTCGGGGAGGACGAGACCGGGCTGTTGATGAAGGCCTACCGCACCGGCTCCGGCTACTACATCGATGTCGGCGCCTGCGAACTGATCATCAATGGCGAGATCAAAGTGAAGAGCGGCGTCGGCATCAGTTCATTGACGCCGACCGGCATCCTGTTCGACGACCGCAGCGAGCTGGCCGTCGATGCGATCGTCGCCTGTACCGGCTACCAGTCGATGAACGAGACCGTGGCGGCCATCGTCTCGCGCGAGGTCGCCGACAAGGTCGGGCCATGCTGGGGCCTCGGCTCCGGCGTCAAGGGCGATCCCGGTCCTTGGCAAGGCGAGCTGCGCAACATGTGGAAGCCGACGGCGCAGGACGCGCTGTGGTTCCACGGCGGCAATCTGGCGCTGTCGCGGTTTTACTCGAAATATGTGGCGCTGCAGATCAAGGCGCGGATGGAAGGGATTGCGACGCCGGTGTTTGGGGCGGTGAGTAACGCAGGGCGCTAGCGATCTCCTCCCCCCTCGAGGGGGAGATGTCGCCGAAGGCGACAGAGGGGGTCGCCGCGCGTGGAGCGCTGACCTCCAGCTGCCGCGAGGAGCTTGCGTCCGGTCGAACCGACCCCCTCTGGCCTGCCGGCCATCTCCCCCTCAAGGAGGGAGATTATCCACGCCCGAAATGCCGTGCCGCGACCTCGACATGCGTATGTGCCGCATGCGGCTCGAAGCGCTCGGTCTCGTTGTGGTCGGGCGCCTCGTTCGGCCACCAGACACCGCCGATAACAATGCCTTCTGAGACCAGCCGCTGATCCGCGATCAGCGCCGCACCGACCGCATCGACGAAGGTAAAGCGCCCGGGGCGCAGTCTCAGCACCGCGACATCGCCGACACCGCCAACTTTCAGCGTCCCAAGCTCCGGCCTGGCGATCGCCTCGGCTGGCCTTTGCGTGGCGGCGCGCAGCACCTCGACCAGCGGCATGCCCAGCGCCATCAGCTTCGACATGCAGACCAGTATGTCGAAGGCCGGACCGTCGACGCAGTAGAGATGCACGTCGCTGGAGATGACGTCGGGCGCGAGGCCCTCGGCCAGCATCGCTTTCGCCACGGCGAAGTCGAACGATCCCATGCCGTGGCCGATGTCGAAGATGACACCGCGTTCGCGGGCCAGCCGCATGTCCGGCCGCACCGCGCCGGAAGCGAACACCGGCGCGTTGGGGAACGGGCGAAAACAGTGCGTGAGGATGTCACCCTTGCGCAGGCGCGGCAGCACCTCGGAACGGCCGGGCGGCGGCTCGTCTATATGCGCCATCAGCGGCAGGCCGGCCCGGTCGGCGGCTTCCAGCGCGAGGTCCACCGGCGCGATGCCGCTGGTGCCGCCGGCATGCTTGCCGGAGCGCACTTTTACGCCGACGACGACACCGGCGTGCTCGCGCACCGCGGCCACCGTCTCGCGTGGCTCGCAGAGCCTGAGATCGCTGCATTCGCCGACAGAGACGCTTTGCGAGAAGCCGAATATGCCGGCAAAGGAGATGTTGACATAGGCCAGGATGCGCACCTTCGAGCGCTCGATGACATGGCGGCGAAAGCCCAGAAAATTGCCGGCGCCGGCGCTGCCGGCATCGATGAAGGTCGTGGTGCCGCTCTTGGCCGCCAGCCGGTCGGCGTCGACGCCCAGCGAGGTGCCGCCCCAATAGACATGGCTATGCAAATCGATGAGGCCGGGCGTGACGATGCAATCACGAGCGTCGACTATCTCGGTGGCGTGCTCGGCATCGATCGCCGCCTCGATGGCCACGATGCGTCCGCCCGCAACGGCGACATCGCGCGGCGCGTCCAGGCCCGAGGCCGGATCGATCAGGCGGCCGCCCTTGATCAGGAGATCGAACTGCATCGGCGCCTGCCTCTCTTCGTTTTGGGGCATGATCTCTGGACAAAACGGTTTCCGTTTGTCCGAGAAAACCCCGTCTCCACTTTTCGGGATCATGCCCCGGCTGGTCAAACCGGCCGGTAGGCGACGGCTTCGACCTCGATCTTGATGTCGATCATCAGCCGCGATTCGACCGTGGTGCGGGCCGGCGGATTCTTCGGGAAGTGCTTGGCGTAGACGGCATTGAAGGCGCCGAAGTCGCGCGCGTCCTCGAGCCAGACCGTGGTCTTGACGACATCGTCCATGGTGCAACGGGCCAGCGCGAGTGCCGCCTTCACATTCTGCAGCACCTGCTCGGTCTGCTCGGTGATGCCGCCCTTGACCACGATGCGGTCGCCGTCGACCGGCACCTGACCTGAGATGTAGACGAAATCCCCGGCGCGCACGGCCGGCGACAGCGGCACGTGGGATGTTCCAAAACACTCTTTGGGCAAGGGAAACTCCTGTTCAGAATGGCGGGCCGCGCCCCGTTTTCGCCGACCGCTCTACGCCTGTCCCGGTGATCCTCATAGGGGGCTTTTTGGAAAGCAACATTTTTCCAAACGCGTGTTGCTTTATCGCAGGCTCGCCAGCATCTTGCGCGTCGCATTTTCCCGACAGGAGATTTCAATGACCTTCGACAAGAACCCGTTTCCAGAGGGCGATGCCGATCGTCACGCGCTCTGGGAAATGCTGGTGCGGCGCGACATCGACGCCTTTATCGGTCAGGACTGGTCGATGGTCGAGGATAATTTCCTCGCCGACAGCTTCTTCGGCATGCATGCGCATTTCCTCAGCGATGCCGACGCCTGGCGTCTGCAATTCCCGAGCCTTGCCGTCTATCGCGACGAATGGCTGCGCCAGGCCAAGGAGACGGCGGCGACCGAATTCGCCGAGCCGCTGCGCGAGGCGCTGTTTCGCGTCACCAACATGCGCGACATCGACGTCGATGGCGACCGCGCCGTGCTGCACAAGAAGTTCAACGGCTCGGTGGCCAAGGCCGATGGCAGCGTCGACAAGCTGAAATGGCAGACGCTGTATTTTTGCAGGAAGGTGGCGGGCCACTGGAAGATCGGCGGCTTCGTCGGCTACATGCCACATCCCTTGGGGATCTGAGTCTTGCCGCTTATGCTACTGCCGGCCTTCGCGCACGAAGACGTGCGCCTCCCGGGCTGCAGTTGTAAAAGCTCGCCAACCGAACTCACTCGAGCTCAAGCGAGTTGAACGGGACAGGTTCGTCCCACAGGGCTAGCGGGAGCGGTGGTCGAACACGACCGCCATGGTCTTACCAATTGCCGCCATGACGACGAGTTCGACGAGATCGTCGTCGCTGTCGACACAGGTTGGATCCATGCGGCGGATGGCGTCGAGCGCCGCTCTAGTCGAGACGGTATCGCCGGCGCGGAATCTGGAAAGCGCAGAGGAAACAAGGTTCTGGGTTGTCACGTCGATGACAGGTACGCTCGGCACTACGTTCATGGCTTCCTCCTGCCAAGAACCCTCTCCCGAAGGAAATAATACGCCGAACGACGGCGTGTGCCAGCGGAATCGTGGTCCGACCAGATTGCCGGGAGGGCACGTTTGCGTGTTTGATAGGGTCGAGCCCACAGCGTCCAGGACCGGATATGAAACTGTACTTCAGCCGCAATCCCAATCCGCGCCTTGCGGTAGCAACGGCACGTCATCTGCAGGCCAAGGTCGAGTGTGAGTTCGCGGCACCCATGGCGCCCGGGCAGGCTGAGCGGTTTCGTCAGCTCAATCCCAATCTTACCCTGCCGATATTGGCATGGACGGGCGGCAGCCTGTGGGAAGCCGACGCCATAGCCTGCCTTCTGTCGCGCGAAGCGGGTTCGGATTTCTGGCGCGGCGGCGGCGACCAACCCGACATGATCCGCTGGCTGAGCTGGGGCAAGGAAAATTTCGTGCGGGCCTGCGACATCGTGCATTTCGAGCGCGGAACCAAGCAGCGCTACGGGATTGGGCCCGTCGACCAGGGCAAGGTCGAGGAGGGGCTGGCGGAGTTCCGCATCGCGGCAGCGATTCTCGAGGCGGAGCTCGCCAAGCGGCCATGGCTTGTGGGCAAGTCGCTCTCCTATGCCGATTTCCGTATGGCGACGTTTTTGCCGTTCAACGATGCAGCCGGCCTGCCGCTGGCGGACTATCCCTCTGTTCTGGGTTGGTATCGCCGGCTCGAAGCCATCGATGCCTGGCGCGATCCCTTCGACGGGCTGGACGCGCCGCTTCTGCCGCCGGTCAACTCCGCTTGATGTGCTTCCCTTTGGGCAGATGGGCTGATGTGTGGCGCTTTGGCAGCATAGGTGTGGAACAGCGGGCGAGTTGCCATGGCGCGCTCGACGGCTCGCGGCCGGGTTGATAAGCCCTGTCCGCAAGGAGAGTCGTGACATGACCGTAGCCATCGAGATGGGACAGACGACGGCGGGTGCGCCGGCGGCGCTCGACCTTGAGGAGCTGCTGGCGACCCGGCTTCTGGTGCAAGGCAATTCCGGCTCCGGCAAATCGCACCTTTTGCGCCGGCTCCTGGAGCAGAGCGCGCCCTGGGTGCAGCAGACCATCATCGACCCGGAAGGCGATTTCGTCTCGCTGGGCGACCATTACGGCCATCTGGTCATCGATGCCGAGGAGCATACGGAGCGTGGCCTGCAGGCAGCCGGCGAGCGGGCGCGCATCCACCGCGTCTCCACGGTGCTCAATCTCGAAGGGCTCGATGCCGAGAACCAGATGCGGCGCGCCGCGGCCTTCCTCGGCGGCTTGTTCGAGGTCGCCCGCGAACATTGGTACCCGATGCTGGTGGTGGTCGACGAAGCGCAGCTGTTCGCGCCCGCCGTAGCCGGCGAAGTGTCCGACGAAGCGCGCAAACTCTCGCTCGGCGCCATGACCAATCTGATGTGCCGCGGCCGCAAGCGCGGCCTTGCCGGCATCATCGCCACGCAGCGGCTGGCAAAGCTCGCCAAAAATGTCGCGGCGGAGGCGTCCAATTTCCTCATGGGCCGTACCTTCCTCGATATCGACATGGCGCGCGCCGCCGACCTTCTGGGCATGGAACGGCGTCAGGCCGAGGCGTTTCGAGACCTGGAGCGCGGGCACTTCATGGCGTTGGGCCCAGCGCTGTCGCGCCGTCCGCTCGGCGTGCGCATCGGCCAGACCGAGACCAGCCCGCGCAACGGTACGCCGCGGCTGATGGCAATGCCGGAAACAGCGCTTGAAGACGCGCGCGCCATCATCCTGGCGGCGCCGCCGCCCGAGACGATGCGCGCGCCGCGCCGGATGGCGTCGCCGGAGCTGCTCGACCAGCTGATGGCGGCCAAATCGGCGGCGATGGAGATCCGCCCGGAACCTGCGGAACCGGCGGTAAGCGCCGAGGATAGGGCCGAGCGGCGAGAGCGGGTGGACCGTGTCCTGCGCGCCATCCTGGCGCAGCCCGATGCGGGTTTCCGCGTCATCGGCGTGCTTTATCAGGAGTTCGTCGTCCGCTGCCGCATCGAAGGCCTCGCTTCGGTGGTGCCGGACCTCTCAGAATTCCGTCGCATGCTGACGCGTGCCCGCGCCGGGCTCGGCGCCGACATGGCAGGCGATGACGCCTGGCAGGACGTTTCCGTGCGCGCCTCGCTCCTGCCCGAGGACATGCAGGGCGTGTTCATGATGATCGCCCGCGCCGCCAAGGAGGGCTGGCCGTGCCCGAGCGACGCGGCGATCGCGCGCGCCTACGGCTCGCATTCGCTGCGGCGCGCCCGGCGGCTGCTCACCTATATCGAGGAGCAGGGCCTCATCGTCTGCCAGCTCGACGGCACCGGCCGCCGCACGGTGACGCTGGTCGAGCTCGCCTGGGCGACGGCGCCGGGCGACCCCAATGCCGCGGAGGCGGAACAGGGCAGCCTGGCGCTGTGAAAGGCGAACAGGCAGTTACCTGACTTGCTTGCGCGGTTCTGAACAAGATGTGTTTCGCCGATCGGCGCGCGACGATTTATGATGGGTTTCCGAGAATCGCAGAACGGTTCGGGCGGGAGGGTTGTCCGGTGCGGTTGAAATCTCTGGCTGTCTTTGTCTTTGGCCTCCTCGCCGTCGCCGGCATCGCCTTGACGATGTCTGCCCGGTCTTTTGCCGCGTCCTCCGATATACCGGCCTGGCTGCAGGCCCATGTCGGCAATGACGACGGCGAGATTTCGCAAGTGGTGCTGGAGCGGGCGCGCGCGCTTTACCTGAAGAAGGTCGCGCAAGGCGCGGTCCACAATGGCTGCTATTTCGCCATGGATGCGACGCGCCCCGGCGATCTCGGCAATGGCGTGCTAGGGCGGCGCTACTACGTCATTTGCGAGGCCAAGCAGTCGTTCAGGGCGATCTCGTCGGGCCATGGCGGCGGCCGCAATTTGAAAGGCGTGGTCGATTTCTCCAACGGCAAACGCTGCGCGAGAAACTTCGGCAATGCCCTGGACTCGTCCTTGACGACCGGTGGCGCCTATATGACCGGCGAGGCAAAGACCTCATTCAAGGGTTTTTACCGCATCGGCGCAAAAAAGGACCAGGCGCTGCTGCGCACCTTCATCCAGTTCGACGGTGAGGGGGAGACGGCGAATGCCAGGCAGCGGGTGATCGGCGGCCACGCGGCGCGGCTGTTGCGCGGCATGTGCCTGCGCAAGAACCCGAACAGCTCCTATGCCGACCATGACGGCTTCGTGCCATACGGCAAGCTGGTGGATTATGCCGGCGGCCGCAGCAATGGCTGCACCAGCTGGTCGCCGGCCGACGCCGACCAGATCATTTCGATGGTGAAGGGCAATCCGACGACGCTCTATATCTACCCGGAATCGCGCGACATCACCGCCGTTGGTAAATCGGGCGCCTATTGGAATGCGTCCTGCCTGAAGGAGATCGGCAAGCCGAAATTCTGGCCGCGAAAGAGCCTTGAGCCGATCATCGCGCAATACGCCAAGGACAACCCGCCACCGCCGCCGCAACCGTTGCCGATCTGCACCGGGCCGTGAGGGATGAGTCCTCGGCTCGGCATTGTCGGCGGCGCGGACTGGCTGGGCGGCGCCGCCGATCCGATGGGCTCTACTGATTGATCTCGGGTTCGACGAGCTTTGCCAGATTGCGCAGCGACTCCTGCCAGCCGAGATAGCAGGCTTCGGCCGGAATAACGTCCGGAATGCCGGCCTGCGTGATGTCGAGTTCCGTGCCGACCGACACTTTCTTCAGGAGCACGGTCACTTCGATCTGGCCGGGCAAATTGGGGTCGTCGAATCTGTCGGTGTAGCGCAGGCGCTCGCCGGGAACGAGTTCGAGATATTCGCCGCCGAAGGAATGGCTGCCGCCCGTCGTGAAGTTTCGGAACGACATCTTGAAGGCGCCACCGACTTTCGCGTCGAAGCTGTGTACCGTGCAAGTGAAGCCGTTCGGCGGAAGCCATTTCGCCAGCGCGTCGGCTTCTGTGAATGCGCGGTAGACCTTCTCCGGGCTGGTCGTCAGAACGCGGTGCAAACGTACGGTGCTTGGCATCTCTTCGGTATCCTTTGTGGTTTCGTTGTTCGATGCCCCAAGGACGGGTGAACCTCACCCGGTCCGACACAGCCTGTCAAATTTTCTTGAGCCCTTTGCCGGCGGCCATCCGCCCACGACTTCGACCGCCGCCTCAGGCAGGCGGCCGTGTCGCGTCAAATTTGCATGCATCATTGACAGATTGCTTAACTTTTCGGCGCGGATCTCACAATTTATTAAAATTGTAAGTCTCTCCTACAAAGTTGTATTAGGATCGGCTTAACGCCTTCGGCATTATCTATTAAATGATGGGCGACGATCTCCTTGGTGTACTATAGAATGATTCCCTGGAACGACGGATCAATTTAAGAGTTGATCCGAAATGGTCGCTCGAAGGTTGTCGAACGACCAAGGCAGCACGCGCAAGGAGTGTCGGAATGGCCACAGTCCTCAACGCCAAAGGCATTCCACTTCCCTATACCGGCGCTTCCACCCATTGGTTCTCGGCGACTGGAGGCGCGTCTTACCGCTACGGCACCTCGGGCAACGATTCCTTCTGGGGCGACACCAACGTCAAGGTCACCATGTATGGCGGCGCGGGCGACGACTATTACCATCTCTATTCGACGATCAACAAAGCGGTCGAGAACTACGGCGCGGGCGTCGACACGATCGATACCTGGATGAGCTACAAGCTGCCCGCCAATTTCGAGAACCTCGTCGTCACCGGCGACGGCCACTATGCCTTCGGCAATGCTCAGGACAACATCATAACGGGCGGCGCTGGCAGCCAGACGCTGGACGGCGGCAAGGGCAATGACGTGCTGATCGGCGGCGCCGGCGCCGACACCTTCATCGTCACCAAGGGCAATGGCAGCGACCTGATCTCCGATTTCGGCGCGACCGACACGGTGCGCCTCAACGGCTATGCCTTCACCTCGTTCGAGGCCGTCCACGCCAATATGGTCCAGGTGGGATCGAACGTGCAGCTGAACCTCGGCTCGAGCGAGGTGCTGGTGTTCCACAACACCACGATCGACAAGTTTCAGCCCGGCCAGTTCGAGCTGCCGATCGACAAGACCGGCATGACGCTGTCCTTCAACGACGATTTCAACACGCTGAGCCTGTGGAACGGCCAGAGCGGCATCTGGGATTCCAATTTCTGGTGGGGGGCGCAGAACGGCAGCTCGCAGCCCCAGAACGGCGAGCTGCAATGGTATATCGACGCCAATTATGCGCCGACCAGCTCGGTCCATCCGTTCAGCGTCGCAAGCGGCGTGCTCACCATAACCGCGGCGCATGCGCCCGACGACATCAAGCCGCTGATCAACAATTACGAATACACTTCCGGCATACTGACGACGCACGACACCTTCTCGCAGACCTATGGCTATTTCGAAATGCGGGCCGATCTCCCGGAAAACGCCGGCGCGTGGCCGGCCTTCTGGCTTCTGCCCGAAGACGGTTCATGGCCCCCGGAACTCGACGTGATCGAAATGTATGGGCAGAAACCGAATGCGCTTCTCATGACCGCGCACACAAATGAGACGGGAACCCACACCACGGTCGGGTCGACGGTGAATGTCTCCAACACCGACGGCTATCACACCTATGGCCTGTTGTGGACGCCGGACAAGCTGGTCTGGACCTATGATGGCGTCCAGGTCGCGGAAGCGGCGACGCCGTCCGATATGAACAAGCCCATGTATATGCTGGTCGACCTTGCGGTCGGCGGTCAAGCCGGCGCGCCGCCCGACCATCTGGCGACGCCCGCGCAAATGAAGATCGACTATATCCACGCCTATACGCTGAACGATTTGCAGCAGAGCCATCTGAGCACGACAGCCGAGCACGCGGTCTAGATGTCACGGGACCGCGCGCCACTCAGGGATGCGGCCATCGGCCTGCGCCCGGTTTTCCTGCGCGGCATCGCCGATATCGGCATCTTTTCGTTGCTGATCAACATCCTGCTCCTGGTGATCCCGCTCTATCTGCTGCAGGTCTATGACCGGGTGTTGCCGTCCTCCAGCGTCGAGACGCTGCTTTATCTCTCGGCCATGGCGGTCCTCGCGCTCGCCTTCCTCGGCCTGCTGGACGCGGTCCGCGCCATCTACGCGCAGCGTGTTGCGGCCACCGTCGACCAGAAACTGGGCGCGCGGACATTCGCCGCCTCGCTTGGCGCCAGACATGCCGGCAGCGGGCTGTCGCCGCTGAACGACCTTGCCACGACTTGCGCCTTCATCAGGTCGCGCGGCGTGGCGGTGTTGTTCGACCTGCCGTTTGCGCCCGTCTTCCTGGCCTTGCTCTATTTCATCCATCCCGTCCTGTTCTGGCTGACGCTCGCCGGCGCCGTGCTGCTGTTTCTCTTGGTCGTGGCCAACCAGCTTGCCATCGGCAGGAACGATGCCATGTCGGCGGAACGCTCGGCGGTGGCCAGCCAGGCGGAGCAGGCCTTCGCCCGCAACACCGACACGCTGCGCGCCATGGGCATGGTGCAAAATGCCGCCGCGGTCTGGGGACAGCACGTTGCTGAGGCGCTGACCCTGCATGACCGTTCCGGAAGCGCCAATGCGATCTTCAGCGCGACGTCGCGGGCGCTGCGCATGATGCTGCAACTGGCGATCCTCGGCGCCGGCGCGTGGCTGGTGCTACAAGGGCAGATGACCGCCGGCATGATCTTCGCTTCGTCGCTGGTGTCGTCGCGCGCGCTGCAGCCGCTCGACCAGCTGATCGGATCCTGGCGGCAGATCGTCGACGCCAGGCGATGCTGGAAGCGGCTGGACACCGCCCTTGCGGCGCAACCAGCGCAGGGGCGCAAGCTCGCACTGCCCGATCCATTGGGCGCGATTTCGGTGCAGGATCTGTTCTTCATCGCGCCGACTGCGGCTTTCGGCACGGAGCCCATCCTCAAGCGGTTGAATTTTGCCATCGGCGCCGGCGAAGCGGTGGCGATCGTCGGCCCGAGCGGGGCCGGCAAATCGACGCTGGCGAAATTGCTTGTGGGCGCGCTGCAGCCGACCGGCGGCGCGGTCAGGGTCGACGGCGCCGACCTGAGGAGCTGGGACGAAACCCAGCTTGGCAGGCATATCGGCTATCTCGCGCAGGAGGTGGAGCTTTTCCCGGGATCGATCGCGCAAAATGTCGCCCGCTTCGAACCCGACGCCGATGACGCCGCGATCGTCGAAGCGGCCAGGCGCGCCGAGGCGCATGAGCTGATTCTCACGCTGCGCGACGGCTATCAGACCATGATAGGCCCGTCGCATACCGTGCTGTCGGGCGGCGAGCGCCAGCGGATAGGGCTGGCGCGCGCCTTCTACGGCAAGCCACGCATGCTGGTGCTGGACGAGCCCAACGCCCATCTCGACGGCAGTGGGGAGGCGGCGCTCGAAGGGATGCTTTCGGCCGCGCGAAGTGTAAGCGTCACGACAGTCGTCATCACGCATCGCCCTTCGATCGCCGCGGCCTGCGACCGCGTCATGGTCCTGCGCAACGGCATGGTCGAAGCTTTCGGCCCTGCGAGCGAGGTGCTGAGGCAACCGGCGGCCGGCAAGGCCGGGAGCGCGGTGGTGACAGGCTCGTTCGTGCCGACCGTGCGCCCGCACAGCGTCCGCTTCGGGTCATAGACGATGATGCAGCAGAGCCTCGCCTTCGAAGGTCGACCGCGCACCGACTTCCGCCGCATGGCCGTCGTCGGCTACGTGGCCATAGCGCTCTTCGTCGGCTGCTTCGGCTATTGGGCGGCGAACGCGCCGCTCTCCGGCGCGGTGATCACCTCCGGCACGATCTCGGCGACGGGCGGCAACATCCTCATCCAGCACCCCGAGGGCGGCATCATCGAGCAGTTGCTGGTGCATGAAGACGACCGCGTGCAACAAGGCGAACCGCTGGTCCTGCTCGACCGCAGGGCGGCCGAGACCGACCTCAACCGGCTGACCAGACAGACGATCGCGCTCAGGGCAAGTGCCGCGCGGCTGGAGGCCGAGCGCGACGGATCGGACAGGCTGGCGCCGATCGCCGAAGCAGCACCCGCGCCGTTCCAGAGGGATTTCGACAATCTGGTGCACGAACAACAGAAGGAGTTCGAGGCCAGGCTCGCCCGGTTCCGCTCCGAGCAATCGATCCTGGCGCAGCGCGTCGCCATGCATCGTGAGTCGGCGCTGGGGCTGGACGCGCAGAAACTGGCCATCCAGCAACAGGCCGAGATCGTGAAGAAGGAACTCGGCATCAAAACCGGCCTGCTCGACAAGGGTCTCACCAACCGCAGCGAATATTCGCAGCTTCTGCGCAGCGAGGCCGATCTGGTCGGCCAGGCCGGCGCGCTGGAGGCGGATCTTGCGGGGACCAAGACACAGATCGTCGAAGCCCAGGCGCAGATCGAGCGCGCGACCACGCAGCGCGTCGAGGACGCGCTGACCAAGCTCGACGAGGTTCGCACCAGCCTGGCCGACATCGGCGAACAGATCACCGCAGCCGAGGCGGTGCTGGGGCGCACGACGATCAAGGCGCCGGCAGCCGGCATCGTGGTATCCTCGATCTACAACTCCAAAGGCAGCGTGATTGCGCCGGGGCAGAAGATCATGGAGATCCTGCCGACCGCGTCGGGCCTCATCGTCGACGCGAAGCTGCGGCCGAAAGACGTGGACCTGGTTCGCGTCGGCCAGCCGGCGAAGCTCAGGCTGTCCGCCCTGAACGCGCGCCTCACCCCTGAGGTCCCGGCTACGGTGACGCAAATTTCCGCCGACCGGCTGATCGATGAAACCACGCATGAGGCGTATTTCCGCGCCAGGCTGAAGATCACCGACACGCTGCCGCAGGGCGTGAAAGCCGAGCAGCTTTACCCGGGAACGCCGGTCGAGGCGTTTATCAGCACCGGCGACCGAACCTTCCTCGAATATCTGGCGCGGCCGATGCTGGACTCGTTCGCGCGGGCGTTCACGGAGCGATAGGCGAGGGTGTCCCACCGGACATTCGGTTCGGATGCCTGAGATGGGTCGGCGTGATACCGGTCTGCTGGCGGAAGACACGGCTGAAATGGCCGGCATTGGGAAAACCGCAGCGGTAGGCGATGTCGCCGATTGCCAAGTCGCTCCCCTCCAGCAGCGACTTGGCCTGATGTACGCGCAGCGCAAGATAGGCGGCCATCGGGCCGATGCCGAGCTCGGCGCCGAACAGCCGCTCAAGCTGGCGCCGGGATAAATGCAACCGGCCCGCGATCTCGGCGACCGACAGCGTCTCCTGGAGATTGCTTTCCATCAGAAGCAGCGCCCGTTTCACCGCTCGGCTCGACGCGGCCGGAAAGAGATCGCCGACGGGCTGCACATCCAGGCTCGAGCGGATGCGGTCGAGCACGAGGATCTTGGCGGCTTTTTCCGCAGCCTTGCGGCCGATGAACTGCGACACGAAATGGCCGGCAAGGTCGGCCGCACCCGTGCCTCCGGCGCAGGTCGAGCGGCCCCTATCGACGGAAAACAGGCTGTCGGCATGGGCGTTCACATCAGGGAATTGGCTGCGGAAATCTTGATATGGAACCAGCTGACGGCGGCACTGTAGCCATCGAGCAGGCCGTAGAGCGCGAGCACGAAGCTGCCGGTGCAGAGTGCCGTCAGCGGCACGCCCTTTTCGGCCGCCCGCAAGAGGAAGGCCTCCTTTTCGGAGCTGAGGCTGCGGTTGGTGTCGAGCAGGCCGCCGACCACGACGACATCGTCGAACTTCTGCGGATTGCCGATCGCCTTGGTCGGCAGCAGCTCGACACCGCAACTCGCCCGGATCGGCAGGCCACGCTCGCCGACGATCTCCCAGTCGAAGTCGATCCGGCGGCTGCGGTCGCCTTCATCGCCGGCGAGCCGCAGCGTGTCGATGAACAGCGACAGCGGCGACAGCGTGAAGTCGCGAACCAAGAGAAACGCAAACCGCCTGGCCATTGTTGCTCCGAAACCGTTCCTTCGGGTGGATGGAGCCTAGTTGCTGAAGATTGGCACGGACTCGAGCACCATGCCCCTCAGGATTGGCCGCCAGATGTCGGAGATGAGATTGACGACCTTAGTGTGCAACCGGTCGGCCATCTCTTCTCCAATGTTTCGAGAATAGGTCCAAAAGAGCTTTGACCGATTGTTGGAGCCGAATGTAAGGATGATCTTCGGTTAGGCGGGAGGGAGCATGGGTCTCGACTTGGCGGTTTTTAAAAGCGTTTCGACCATGGAGCGGGAATTCCCCGGCTATCGCTTTCAGCGGGATCCGGAAAACGGCGAATGCGAGGTGATCCATCCCGAAGACGTGACTCTCACCTGGGACGATGTCACAACGCGTGACTGGCGTGTCGGAAACATAGCCCACATTGCGGCGCTCGGGGAGCTGATTGCCGGTCTTCTCGGCGAAGGGTCAGCGCTGGAACGGATGGTCCTCCTTTCAGCCAGCGGTGTTGGAGACGTCATCGAGGAGCCGAGCTTCGGCGAGCTTGAGCGCGAATTGCGACTGATCGAATCCAGCACCGACCCATGGGTTCGGGAATTTGCCGATGGACTAGTGGAATTGATCAGTATGGCACGGCGTGAGAAAAACCCTATCGTGTTTGTGTAACCTGCAGCACCAAAGCGGAGCCCAAGCCATGACCCTGACCAATCGCGATATCATCGAGCTGACGGCATGGCGCCGCAAGCTGCACCAGCAGCCGGAAATCTCCAACGAAGAGGAAAAGACCGCCAAGGAGGTTGTCGACTTTCTCGCCGATACCGGGCCGGACAAGGTGCTGACCGGGCTTGGCGGCCATGGTGTGGCAGCGGTGTATGACAGCGGCAAGGCAGGGCCTACGGTGCTGTTCCGCTCGGAGATCGATGCGCTGCCGATCGAGGAGCTTTCGGGCGTCGACCATGCCTCGCAGGTGCCGGGCAAATCGCATATGTGCGGCCATGACGGCCATACCGCGATCCTGGCCGCACTCGGCCGTCAGCTCGGGCGTGAACGGCCGGCGCGCGGCCGCGTCGTCTTGATGTTCCAGCCGGCGGAAGAGACCGGCAATGGCGCGGCCGGCGTCGTCGCCGATGCGCGCTTTGACGAGATCGCGCCCGATTTTGCTTTCTCCCTGCACAATCTGCCGGGCGTGCCGTTCGGCGAGGTTCGCCTCAAGCCCGGCGTGGTCAACTGCGCCTCGCGCGGCATCCGCATCGTGCTGGACGGCAAGACCGCGCATTCGTCCATGCCCGAAACCGGCGTATCGCCGATGCCGGCGGTGAGCGAGCTCATGCCGCTGCTGCCGGCGCTCGGACGCGGCACCTTTGCCGACGATGATTTCAGCATGGTCACCGTCACCCATGCGACGATGGGCGAGGCCGTGTTCGGCATCGCGCCCGGCTACGCCGAGGTGTGGGCGACGCTGCGTACAAGGCGCGACGAGCGCATGGCGGAACTGGTCGCGGCGGCGGAAGCGTTGGCCACCAGGATCGCGGCCGAGCACCGTCTTTCCGTGCACTGCGATTATCATGAGATTTTCGTCGCCAGCGTCAACGCGCCCGATGCGGTGGAGCATCTCAACCGCGCGTTGGACGAAGAGGGTGTGCCGCGCAGCGAGGAAGCCCTGCCGATGCGCGCCTCGGAGGATTTCGGCATTTTCGGCCACAAGGCGAAGTCGGCGATGTTCTTCCTCGGCGCGGGCGAGCGCACCCCGTCATTGCACAATCCCGACTATGATTTTCCCGACGATCTGATCCCGATCGGCTCGAAGATCTTCATGCGCACGGCGCGCAACCTGCTGGGGTGAGCGGCCCTGCAAAATCCGCATCCTGAAGCTGCCTTTTTCCCGCTGGAATCGTCTTGTAGTCGCCTCCTACATTAGGAGGGGCTTGCGGATGAGAATTGCAATGGTCGTCGCGTTGACTGCGACAGTGGCAGGGTGCGTATCGTCTCCGGTCCAGTATGGAGCCTCGCTCTCGCCGCAGGACCCGAAATGGGCGACGCCGGAATGCCAGCAGGCCCGCACGGATGCCTTGAACTACGACCGGCGCGAGAAGGAGCATCCGGGATGGGCCGCCGGCGTCGTGCTGGGGCCCTACAGCATGGGTCTCGTGGCGGCGATCAAGGAGCATGAGCAGCAGCAGCGAAGGCTGTTGGCGCGCCAGATGCATCTGCAGTGCTCGAGCCTGCCGCTGCCGAAGGATTTGGACTTCGATCCGCAAATCTACGCACCAAAGCCGGGGAAATATCCGTAGGGCTGGGATTGGTTTGCACAGGGACCATAGCGGAGGCTTGCGCCCTACGAATACCCCCGCCCTCAATCCCTCCCAACAAGGGGGAGGGAGACTAGGTTGGCGCTGATTTCCGCAAAACCGTCTAAGTCGACTTAAAAAAGGGCTGGGCGTGCGGCAGCGTTCCCTCCGCCTTGTGAGGGTCCGAAGGACGGGCGAAACCCTGGCTCGCCCCGGCAAGTTAGAGTGGGGGTCCTCTTCGTAAAAGCTCATATGCGATAGCCCTTGCCCCGAGGCATTGGCATTGCCAGCTCTGTATGAAGCGCTCCTCCGCTCTCCCCACCAGCTTTGCGCCTTGACCCACCGAGAGCTCTCCCTGGAACCAAATCCCAGCCTAAACTGTTCCAGTTTGATTCGACGCCGCCTGCCGGTTGGGTGAGCGGCGCACTTGAGGAGCTCCCACCATGACCATCTCGTCCAGCTTTCGTTCGCTCGCGGTTGCGGCCATCACAACTGTGTCCGTCAGCGCTGCCAGCGCCGCGCATGCCGATAGCGGCACGATCCGCTTTGCCGTCTACAAGGCGGCCTTCTTCGTCGGCGGTTCCGGCGGCGAGGGGACGCTGACCTTCCACGGCCGCTCCTATCCCATCACGATCGGCGGCGTTTCGGGCGGCTTCGCCTTCGGGGTTTCCAAGACCTATTTCCGGGGCACCGTGCGCCATATCCGCAGGGTGCGGGATGCGACCGGGGTTTATGGCGCGGCCGGCGGTGGCGGCGCGCTCGGCAAGGGGGCGCAGGTGATCGTCATGACCAACGACAAGGGCGCGCAGCTCGAGCTTACGGGCCGGCAGGTGGGGCTGCAGGTGAATGCGGATCTGAGCGGGTTGGCGATTTCTGCGAAGTAGGGGGCGCTCCGTCGCGTTCTCGGTGGGGTAAGCTCGTCTGGGGCGATGATAATCGCCTATGGCTGTGCCAGCCCCCTCATCCGGCCGCTTCGCGGCCACCTTCTCCCCGCTGGGGAGAAGAGGCTGGCGTTGACGCTGGCGCCCTCCTCTCCCCTCGGGGAGAGGTCGGATTGCCCCGAATTGCCCTTCGCAATTCGGTGGCAATCCGGGTGAGGGGGAACTTGCTCCCGTGCGCTTGGCCTGAACCTTGGATGGGGAAGCTTCGCCCAATGCAGCGTCGGGCGCCAGCCCCTACCGCTCCTCCACAATCCGCAGATACGCCGCCGTCACGAACAGCACGATCAGCCCGAACAAGATCCGCCGTGCCCCCTCCGGCATCTGCAGGATGGTCAGCAGCGTCGTCAGCACGGTCAGGATCAGGGCGCCGATGATGGTGCCGGTGTAGCCGCCGCGGCCGCCGAAGATGGAGGTGCCGCCGATGACGGCGGCGGCGACCGAGGGCAGCACCAGCGGTTCGGCGAGCGACAGCGACGGCGCCTTGATCAGGCCGATATAGAGCAGGCCGGTGATGCCGGCGAGCACGCTGGAGGTGACGTAGAGCGCGGTGATGACCTGCCAGTATTGCACGCCCGACAGGCGGGTCGCGCGCTCATTGTCGCCGACGGCGTAGAGCAGGCGGCCGAAGCCGGTGCGGGCGAGCGTGAAGACGATGAGGGCGGCGAGCGGCACGAACAAAAGCAGCGCGTTGGGGAAGCCCCATGTCACGCCGGTGCCGAGCCAAGCCAGGAAGTCGGGGATTTTTGCGCCCGACGCGATCACCGTGCGCTGGTAGACCTGCAGGCAGCCGGTGCCGATCAGGCTGGTGCCCAGCGTCATGATCAGCGGGTGGACGCGGAAGACACCGACGCCGATGCCGTTGACGAAGCCGATCAGCACCGCCGGCATCATCGCCAGCAGGAACGCCACCGCCGGGTCCTGGTTGACCACTTGCGTCGCCATGATGAAGGCGCTCATCGTTGCCACCGTGCCGACCGACAGGTCGATGCCGCCGGTCAGCATGGTCATGGTCTGGCATCCCGCGAGGATCGCCAGCGGGATGGCGAATTTGATGGTGTTGGCGATCCAGCGCTCGTTGACGATGCCGGGGCGCAGGACCTGCAGGATCACGACCAGGATGGCGAGCAGGACGATCAGCGGGATGAGCGGGCGATCGGCCATGAAGCGCTTTATGCGGCGGCCGAAGGGGACGGGGGTGATGGCGGCGGTGCTCATGGGGCGGCTCTTGCTCGCGATGAGGTTTGCAAGGTGCGGCAAGTTGGTGAGGACAGTGCTCTACGGCGCCCCCCTCTGGCCTGCCGGCCATCTCCCCCACTTGTGGGGAGATTGGCAGCTTCAGCGCCTCGCTCATTCTTGCAAGGTTGGAGATTGGCGAAGGTCGTCGCGACATCCAATCTCCCCCCTTGTGGGGGAGATGTCCGGCAGGACAGAGGGGGGCGCGAAGGAACGCCGACGTCTCTCTGCGACAGCACACCCATCATTGCCGCCCCCGCATGGTGATAAACGCCCCGAACATCACCACCGCCACCATGATCAGCCCTTCAATAATCGCGGTGACATTCGGGTCGATGGCGAGCAGCGTCAGGTCGGTGCGCACCAGCCTCAACACGAAGACGGCGACGATGGGGCCGAGCAGGCCGCCCTTGCCGCCGCCGAGCGCGACGCCGCCCAGCACCACGGCGGCGACGCTGGCGAGCAGATAGGGGCCGGGGATGGGGGCGCCGATGCCGGTGCTCATGGTCAGCGCCAGGCCGCCAAAGGCGGCGAACAGGCCGGACAGCGCATAGGCGATGATGCGGGTGCGCTTGACCGGCACGCCGGAGCGAAACCCCGCCAGTTCGCTGGAGCCGATGGCGTAGATGGAGAGGCCGAGGCGCGAGCGCCTGAGCGGTATCCAGATGACGCAGAGGCAGACGATCAGCACCAGCAGGGCCTTGGGCAGCCAGGCGTCTATGGCGTCGGGCAGGCCGGGGATCGGCACGGTGCCGGAGATCAGCGCCTTCAGCCATTCGGCGATGCCGCCGCCCGGCGTGTCGAGCACCAGCAGGGCGGCGCCCTGCAGCACGAACAGCATGGCGAGGGTGACGACAATGTCGGGCACGCGGGTGACGACGATGAGCAGGCCGTTGAGCGCGCCGAGCACGAAACCCATGGCGAGCACGAAGGGCACCACGAACAGCGCGTATTCCTCGCTCGCGCCATTCATCATCGACGCCGCGGTGACGCTGGTCAGCGCCATCATGGCGGCGACCGACAGATCGATGCCGCCGGCGATGACGACCACCGTCTGCGCGGCGACTGCGAAGGCATAGGGCAGAACGGCTCGGGCGAGCGAGCCGAAATCATTGCTGCCATAGGCCGGCTGGATGATCCTGGTGGTGATGAACAGGACGATGAGCAGGGCGAACAGGCCGACGACCCAGCCTTGGCGGCGCAGGAAATGGCTCATGGCGCGGCCTCCGGCGAAGCCGAAGTGTTCGCGGTCGGATCAGCCAATATGCCGATATCGGCCTTGGCGCCGCGCGGCAGGCCGTAGGCGGCGCGCATCAGCGCCGGCTCGTCGGCGTCCTCGACCGGAAAAATGTCGACCAGGCGGCCGCCGAAGATGACGATGACGCGGTCGCAGACGCGCTGCACCTCTTCGAGTTCCGAGGTGTAGAACAGCACCGACTTGCCGTTGCCGGCGAGTTCGCGCAGCAGCTTGTAGATCTCCTGCTTGGTGCCGACATCGATGCCGCGCGTCGGGTCGAAGCACAGGATGGTGCGGGCATCCGCCGCGATCCAGCGGGCGATGGTCACCTTCTGCTGATTGCCCCCGGACAGGCGCTGCACTTCGCCCTGGGCGCGGGTGTCGATCTGCAGCCGCTCGATGGCGCTGAGCACGGTCGCGCGCTCGCGGCGCATGTTGATCGGCCCCCAGTTGCGCAAGGCAGCGCTGAAAGGCAGCGCGATGTTTTCGCGCACCGAGCGCTGCATGGCGAGCGCTTCCGAGCGGTCGCCCGGCACATAGGCAATGCCGGCGCGGATGGCGTCGATCGGGTGGGCGAATTTCACTGGCTGGCCATCGACTTCGATCGTGCCGCCGGAGGGCCGGATCGAGCCGGCAAGGGCGGCGAACAATTCGTCCTGGCCCTGGCCTTCGAGCGCCACGACGCCGGCGACTTCGCCGTCGGCGAGATCGAAGGAGACGTCGCTGAGCTTGGCGCCGACGCGGAGATTGCGCACGGAGATGCGCGGCCGGGCAGCTGCGGGCGCGGCCTTCTCGGCGGCGCTGCGGGCGGCGACATGAGTTTTCACGATGCGGGTGCCGAGCATCAGCTCGACGATCTTTTCCTCGACTCCGGGTACGATGTCGACGACACCGACGGTCTCGCCGTCGCGCAGCACGGTGGCGCGGTCGCACAGTGCGGAGATTTCGACGAAGCGGTGCGAGATGAAGATCACGGCGCGACCGGCATCGCCCTGGCGGCGCACCACTTCCAGCACTTTTTCGGCGAGGTTGGCGGGCAGGGCCGCCGTCATCTCGTCGAGCAGCAGCACGTCCGGCTCGACGGCGAGCGCCCGCGCCAGGTCGAGCACGCGCAGCACGGCCAGCGGAATGTCGCGCGCGGTGTCGCGCAGATCGAGGTCGGTGATGCCGAGCTCGCGCACCCAGGCGCGGAACGGCTCGACCGGCGTGCCGGTGAGCCTGAGGTTGGAGAGAACGTCGAGATCGGGGATTAGCGACGGCTCCTGGTAGACCGGCAGCAGCCCGGCGCGGCGCGCGGCGGCGGGCGAGCGAATGTCGCGCGCCTCGCCACGGATCAGGATGCGGCCGGAGTTCGCCGGAATGGCGCCGGTCAGGATCTTCACCAGCGTCGACTTGCCGGCGCCGTTGGCGCCCATCAGCGCGTGGACCTCGCCCGGCAGCACGGAGAGCGACGCGTTGCGAAGCGCTGCAACCGCGCCGTAGTTCTTGGCGACGCCGGTGGCGTCGAGGAGGGGGCTGGTGGTCAACTGGTTTGTTGTCAAAATTGATGGTTCCAGAAACTAATGTCGGCGCTCTACGGCGCCCCCCTCTGTCCTGCCGGACATCTCCCCCACAGGTGGGGAGATTGGCAGTTCCGGCGCCGCCCCTCGTCTTGCGACGTAGAAAATTAGCGAAAGCCGAGATGACAGCCAATCTCCCCACCTGTGGGGGAGATGTCCGGCAGGACAGAGGGGGCGCCGTAGAGCGCTAGTCTGTGTGACGAGGACGGTCGTTCGCCGTCCTCGCCAGTTCATTCAAACCAGGCTTACTCCCCCGGCCCCTTGCAGGCCACGATCTGGTCCTTCGTGTAGGTCGTCCACTCCGGGATCGAGATCGAGACCGGCCATTCCGGGCTGAGCGACGGATCGGCGGCTGCCTTCAGCTTGGCCTTGCCTTCGTCGGTGGCGTTGTCCCAAAGCTGCGGGTCGACCAGCACGGTCTGCTGCGCCGGCTTCTTGCCGTCGAGGATCTGCAGCGCCAGCGTCACGCCCGCGCCGCCGATCGAGCCGGGGTTGGTGACGGCTGCACCGACGAGACCTTTCACCGAGCTCAGCTGGCCGACGAAGCCGGCATTGTCGGCGCCGACCACCGGCACCAGCGGCGCCTGCGATTCGACCAGCGCGTCGACGATGACGTTGTCGATGCCCGACGTCCACACGCCGTTGAACGGCGTGCCGGTGGCCAGGAACGACAGCATCTGCTGCTTGGCCTGATCCTGCTGCCAGCCGGTGAAGACTTCCTGCGCCACCTTCACGCCGGGGTTTTCGGCCAGCGCCTTCTTGAAGCCTTTGTCGCGATCGCTGTCGGCCGAGGCGCCGGCGGCGCCGCGCATGTAGAACACTTCGCCCTTGCCGCCCATCTGCTGGAACAGCCATTTGGCGCCGAGATAGGCATACTGTTCCTGGTTGTTGGAGATGATGTAGGCCGACGGTTCGGTCACCGCCTGGTCGACGGCAACGACGACGATGCCGGCCTTGGTGGCTTCTTCCAGGCCCGCCTTGATGCCGGCGGGATCAGCGGGGTTGACGACGATGGCGTCGACCTTGGCGCTGATCAGATTGCGGATGTCTTCGAGCTGGCCGGCGGCATCGGTGTTGCGGTGGGCGATGTTGAGCTTCGTCACTTCGCCCGAAGCCAGCGCCTGCGCCTTCATGGCGCAGACCATTTCCTCGCGCCAGCCATTGCCCTGCACGGTGTTGGAAATGCCGATCGTATATTTGGCTTCGGCCGACGACACGCCCATCGATGCCAGCAAGGCAGCGCCCGCAAGCAACGGGACCATGGTCAGTATTTTCTTCATGTCAGTACTCCTCCACATTGTTGTTTTTCGTCTCAGGGCCAGACCCTTCGGCAGGATCGGACCAAGTCATTACCTCGTCATTTGACGAAGGGACGCAGCACGTCGCGGGCGAGCAGGAAGCCCCGCTTCACCGCATCGTCGTTGCCTTCGAACCGCCTGTCCTCATGTTCGATGATGACCGAGCCGTCATAGCCGGCGCGGTAGAGGCCGGAGAAGAAGCCGCTCCAGTCGACATCGCCCAATCCCGGCATGCGCGGCACCTGCCAGCCTATCCCGGCGGAAAGGATTCCGCGCTCATACAAACCATCATGATCGATCATCAAATCCTTGGCGTGGACATGCAGCATGTAGGGGCCGAACTCCCGGATGAAACGGCCCTGGTCGATCATTTGCCAGACCAGGTGCGAGGGGTCGAAATTCATGCCGACCTCGCCGCCCCAGGTTTCGAGGATGCGCCGCCAGACCAGCGGCGAATAGGCGATGTTGTGCCCGCCCGGCCATTCGTCATAGCTGAAGATCATCGGGCAGTTCTCGAAGGCGAGTTTTACCCCGTGATCGCGCGCATAGGCGACGGTCTCGGGCCAGACTTTCAGCGCGTCCTGCCAGTTGACGTCGACGGTCTTCGAGGCATCGCCACCGCAGAAGGTGTTGACGACCGGCACGCCCATATTGGCGGCCAGCACGATGACCTTCTTCAGATGGCCGATGACGGCCTCGCGATGGGCAGGGTC
This sequence comes from Mesorhizobium sp. M0802, assembly GCF_040320115.1. Lineage (NCBI taxonomy): Bacteria > Pseudomonadati > Pseudomonadota > Alphaproteobacteria > Hyphomicrobiales > Phyllobacteriaceae > Mesorhizobium > Mesorhizobium sp. M0802. The sequence goes on along the minus strand of NZ_JAMYOY010000007.1, from coordinate 27,388 downwards.
CGGATGCAGTGGGTTGGGATAGTAGCCGAGGCCGGAGACCGTCAGCTTCTTCTCCGTCAGCGAAGCGACGATCTCCTTGGCCTGCGCGGGCGAGGTGGAAGCGGCATCGATATGGCTGGTGCCGGCATAGCGCCGCGTCGCGCCGGAGGTCTTCGGCCAGCAGGCGATTTCCAGCGCCTCGAAGCCGGCCGAGTGCGCCCAGTCGGCAACCTCGCCAAGCGGCGTCTCCGCAAAAGGTGCTGTAAGCACTCCTAGTTTCATTCTGCCTCCCTAGACCCGACGACTATAATGCCGATTGTTTGGATCGCTTCAACCTCGCGACCTCATCTTGTTCGAGACTGTGCCGGACAGCCGCCATCGGATCGTCCGACAGCAGGTCGCCCAGCGCCGATGTGACGGCCGCGCGGAACGTCCCGTCAACGGCAAGGCCGGGGTCGAATATCCCGTCGATGGCAAGGATGGCGGACACCAGCGCGCTGGCATCGGGACCCGTCGCGTCGGCGATTGCGGCGACCTTGCCGGCATAGGGATCCGACACCGGCCAGCGTCTGCCGAAACGTTCCGAGGCCTGGATCAGATAGGCCATCCAGCCGGCGACCGGCACCGACAGCAGGCCGATGCTCTGGCCCATCGCAAGCCGGTCGCGGATCGGGTTGAGCAGGCGCTGGACGATCTTCTGCGAACCGTCGGTTGCGACCTGGTGGTTGCGGTGGCGGATCGCGGTGTTCTTCAGCCGGGCAAGGCTCTGCTCGACATAGGCGAGCGGCAGGATGCCCGGCACCGGCATCAGCGTCGGCACAGTCTCTTCGACCAGCATGCGCCGGATGAAGTCCGACAGCAGCGGGTCGGCCATGGCATCCGATGTGTGCTCGAGCCCGGCCAGCACGCCGAGCGTGGCGAGCGTCGTCTGGGCGCCGTTCAGCACCCGCATCTTGAGATGCTCGAACGGCGTGACATCGTCGACGAAAGTGGCTCCGACCAGGTCCCAGCGCGGCATGCGGCCGGCAAACTTTTCCTCGATCACCCACTGCCGGAACGGCTCGCCGACAGCGACAGCGCCATCGCGGTAGCCGAACCAATTTTCGACGCTGTCGAGATCGTCCTGCGTCACCGCCGGCGCAATGCGGTCGACCATGGCCGAGGGGAATGCGACGTTGGCCGCGATCCAATCGGCCAGCCCATTGCCGCGCCGTTCGGCAAAGCTGCGCACGACGTTGCCGAGGATGATGCCATTGGCCGGAATGTTGTCGCAGGACAGCAGCGTCAGCGGCCGCCCATGCGTGGCCCGGCGCTGCTCCAGCGCCCGCACCAACAGGCCGGGCACGCTGCGCGGCGTCTCGGGGTTGGCGAGGTCGTGGACGATATCAGGATGGCCAAGGTCGAGTTCGCCGCTGGACGGGACGTGGCAATAGCCTTTTTCCGTCACTGTCATCGTCACCAACTCGATATCGGGTGAGATCAGCACGCCGAGCGCCGGTGCCGCACTCTCCTGGCTGTCGACCACCCGGACGATGCTGCCGATGACGCGCGCCTCGATGTGGCTGTTCTCGCGGATCAGCCTTGTGTACAGCCCGCCCTGCCGTCCCAGCGTGTCGGCAAGGCTGGGCGGGCGGATGTTGATGCCGACGATGCCCCAGCGGTCGAAGCGCAGCGAGATGAGATCGTCGGTGTATTCGGCCTGATGGCAGCGGTGGAAGGCGCCGACGCCGAGATGCGCCATGCCGGGCGAGAGGAGCGTACGGTCATAGGAAGGTGTCTGCACCGATGCCGGCAAGCGATCGAGCAGCGCCGGCCCAAGCGTTTCGATGGAAGCGCTCACCGGTTCGCCCCGATCACCGCCTGCTCTTGGTCGACAACCGCGCCGGTCATCGGGCCGGCGGCGTCGGACAGCAGGAAGACGGCGAGGCTGGCGATGTCGTTCGGGGTCAGCAGCCGCCCGAAAGGCTGCGCGGCATTGGCCTTGTCGAGCCAGCCGGGGCCGTTTCCCAATGTCTCCGCCTGCATGATGCGTTCGGCCGGCGTGTCGGTCCAGCCGACATTGATGCCGTTGACGCGGATGCGGTCGAAGCGGTGGGCGTTGGCGGCGTTCCTGGTCAGCGTCGCCAGCGCGCCCTTGGTGGCGGAATAGACGGCAAGCTCCGGCGAGCCGCAATGGGCATTGATCGACAGAATGTTGAGAATGGCGCCACCTTGGCCGCGCTGCTTCATGTCGGCAATCGCCGCCTGCATCAGGAAGAACGGCGCGCGCGCATTGACGGCAAACAGTGACGCCCAGTCGTCGAGGCTGGCGTCGAGGAAAGAGGCGCGATCGGTCAGGCCGGCGGCGTTGACCAGCGCATCGATGCGGCCGAAGCGCTCGATGCAGGCCTGCGCCAGAAGGGTGGGGGCGTCAGGATCGGCAAGGTCGGCGGCGACGAAGATGGTCGGCGTGCCCAATTGCGAAAGCTCGGCCGCCACGGCCTCGCCACGCGCCCTCTCGCGCCCGGTGACCAACAGCCCGGCGGCACCGGAACGCGCCAGCGTCTCGGCAATGGCGCGGCCAATGCCTTGCGTCGACCCGGTGACCAGAGCCACCTTGCCGTCAAGCCGGATCTCCATTCCTCCTCCCGGGAATAAAGTTTCTATTTTGAGAAATATGGAACGACAATTCCCGATAGTCAATTGGACCAGTGACGCCTCATTCGCCGCGCCGCGCCGCCACGCCATGGACCAGCGCCATCCCAACGGCGAGCGAGGCCGCCAGTGAGCGGAAGCCGGCAAAGTCGGATTCCACCACTTCCAGCCAGCTGTCCGAGAGCGGGATCAGCGGGCTGAAGGTGCTGTCGGTGACGGTGACGATACGCGCCTTGCGCTCATGCGCCACCGCGACGAGATCGGGCGTGATCGAATTGTAGGGGCTGAAGGAGACAGCGAGCACGGCATCCCGGCCGCCGATGCAGCCGATCTGGTCGAGTGCGGAGGACCCGACATTGTCGACCAGCACGTTGCGCACGCCTTGCTGCGAGAGCGTCAGCGAGAGATAGGCGGTGACGGGAAAGGCGCGCTTGGAGCCGATGACATAGATCAGCTCGGCCGCCGCCAGCAGCGCCACCATCTTGTCGAAACTCTCGACGTCGAAGCCGGTCTCGATGCGGCCCAGCGAGGCCTGCGATGCGCCGACCATGCCGTGCAGGAAATGCAGATTTGGCTCGGTCTCGGTGCGCGGTTCGCCGCGCCCTTCCGGCCATGAGCCCTTGATGTGCTCCTTGAACAGGCCCTGGAAATCGGAAAAGCCGGAATAGCCGAAGATCTGGGCAAAGCGCACCAGCGTCGAGGGCTGCACGCCGGCCTGTGCCGCAACCTGCGCGATGGTGCCGAGCGCGACGTCGCTCGGATGCTGCCACAGGAAGATTGCCACCTGGCGCAGCCGCTTGGGGAAATGCACCGTGCCCGACGACAGCACCGCGCGTAGCTCCTCATAGGTCTGCGGCTGGATGTAGCCAAGCGCGGCCAGCGAGCGCCCGCGCTTGCGCGTCGCCGCCTCGTCGGTGCTGGACCGTCCGGATGCCTTGCTTGCCCCACTCATGATTTCAGGCTAGCGCGATACGATCGTTTTACAATATGAAAATTGGAAATCGTATTCGAAAGCGGTGTGCCGAGAGGAGCTTGAAAATGGTCTACGCAACATCGGACGGATCGGCGGGCAAGCGGCTCAGGGTCGGCATGGTCGGCGGCGGTCGCAATGCCTTTATCGGCGCCGTGCATCGGCTGGCCATGCGCCTGGACGACCAGATCGTACTGGTCGCCGGCGCGCTGTCGTCGGACCCGGAAAACGCCGCCGCCTCGGCCGCCGAGATCGGCATCGCGCCGGAGCGCAGCTATGCCGATTACCATGTCATGGCAAAGGCGGAAGCTGCTCGGCCGGACGGCATCGAGGCGGTGGTCATCGTCACGCCCAACCATCTGCACGCGCCGATCGCCACGGCCTTTCTGGAGGCCGGCATCGACGTCATCTGCGACAAGCCGCTGTCGACGACGCTGGATGAGGCAGAGGCACTGGTGGCGCTGGCGAAGGCGAAAAAGCGCCGCTTCGTCGTCACGCTCAACAACACCGGCTACGCCATGGTCCGCCAGGCGCGCGAGATGGTGGCGGCGGGCGCGCTTGGCCGCATCGTTTCCGTGCATGGCGCTTACATCCAGGACTGGCTGACCAAGCCGATCGATGCCGAGGGCCAGAAGCAGGCGGAATGGCGCACCGATCCGGCGCGCGCCGGGCAGTCGGCGGTGCTGGCCGATATCGGCGTGCATGCCTTCAACCTGGCAAGCTATATCTCCGGCTGTGAGGCCGAGGCGGTGTCGGCCGATCTGTTCACTGCCGTGCCGGGACGCCGGCTCGACGACAATGCGCATGTGCTGGTGCGCTGGACCGGCGGGGCGCGCGGCACGATCCTCGCCAGCCAGACCTCGCCCGGCCACTACAATGATCTCTCGGTGCGCATCTATGGCGACAAAGCCGGGCTCGAATGGTCGGGTGGCCGGCCGGAGGAATTGCGCTTCTCACCATATGGCGAGGAAACCCGCACGCTGGTGCGTGGCGGTCACGGCTCGACCGCTGAAAGCCAGCGCGTGTCGCGCATGCCAGCGGCGCATCCGGAGGGATATATCGAGGCCTTCGCCAATTTCTATCGCGACGCCGCCGATATCATTCGCGCCCATCGCTCTGGTGGGGTGGTCGATGCGGCGCGTGCAGCGCAGGTGCCCGATGTGGTGGAGGGCGCGCGCGGGGTGAAGTTTGTTGCGGCGGCGGTGGACTCGAATGCGGCTGGTGGGGCTTGGACGGCGGCAAGGTTCGGGTGAGGCGAGCTATCCCTTGATCGCCGAGCCGACGATGGAATCGACGAAGAAGCGCTGCAGGAAGACGAACAGGATGAGCGGCGGCAGCACGGCGAGCGTGGCGCCGGCCATCACCAGGCCGGTGTTGACCGCACCCCTGTTGTAGCTGAGCAAGCGGCTCAAGCTGATGACGATCGGATAGGCGTCGGCATTGCCCTGCAGCACGGTCAGTGGCCAGAGATAGCTGTTCCAGTGGTAGACGAAGGCGAAGAGGGCCAGAGCCGCGACTGCGGGAGCGACGCTGGGAGCGACGATCTTGTAGAGGATCAAGAACTCCGAGGCGCCGTCCATGCGCGCGGCGTCGATGAGCTCGTCGGGAACGCCGGAGATGAACTGGCGCATCAGGAAGATGCCGAAAGCATTGGCGAGATTGGGCACGATGATGCCGGCGAGGCTGGCGTTGAGGCCGATCGAGCCGACCAGGCGATAGAGCGGGATCAGCGTCACGATCGGCGGCAGGAACATGGTGGCGATCAGCACAGAGAACAGCAGCGACTTGGCGGGGAAGTAGTATTTGGCGAAGGCGTAGCCGGCCATCATGCTGGTCAGCAGGATGCCGGCGGTGGTGATCGAGGCGATGACCAGGGAATTCCACATCGAGCGGCCGACATTGACCACGCCCGACACCTTCTCATAGGCGTCGAAGCTCGGCGTAAGGGGGATCCACACCGGCGGCACCTGCATGCTCTCGGCCGGCGTCTTGAGGCTCGACAGCACCATCCACACCAGCGGGAAGGCCGAGGCGACGGCGACCAGCAGCATCAGCGTCGCCAGCAGCGCCTTGCGGCCCGACGGGCGCCGGCGCGACAGCCGGCTCGACGATCCCGCGCTCATTCGTCGTTCTTCCGGTTGGCGAAGGCAAACAGCGCGCAGACGACGACAATCAGCGAAAGCATCAGCATCACCGCCATGGCCGAACCCAGTCCACCCTGCGCACGCTCGATGCCGACGCGGCGGATGTGGTAGGTCAGCACATTGGTCGAGCCGACCGGCCCGCCCTGCGTGATCAGGGCAACCGGCTCGAACACCTGCACGGCGTTAATGATGGCGATGACGGCGCTGAACAACAGCGTGCGCCGTATCAGCGGCAGGGTGATGAAGCGGAACTGCTCGAAACGGTTGGCGCCGTCGAGCTTTGCTGCTTCATACAGGCTGCCGGGAATCTGCGTCAGCCCGGCGATCGCCAAGACGGTGAAATAACCGACCTGTTGCCAGACATTGAGGAAGACGATCGAGATCAGCGCCGAGCGCGGTGACGACAGAAAGGGCTGTGGTCCCACACCGATCAGGCCGAGCATCTGGTTGAGCGGGCCTTCGCTCGGCGAATAGAGTTTCGACCACACCAGCGCGACAGCGATCATCGGCACCATGTAGGTGGCAAACAGCACCGTGCGCAGCGCCGTGCCGCCGGCGACATCGCGCTGGTAAACCATCAGCCCAAAGGCCACCGACAGAGGCAGGATGAGGATGACGGAGAGCGCGGTGTAGACGGCTGTGTTGGCGAGCGCGGCCTTGAAATCGCGGCCAACCGAGGAGACCCCAAAAATCTCGCGGAAATTGTCGAGGCCGACGAAGCCGGCGCTGGAAAACGGTGTCTGCGTCGACCAGTCCTGGAACGACAGCCAGACGGTGAGCAGCATCGGCAACAGGACGAAGATGCCGATCAGCGTCACGGCGGGCGCCAGCATGATGCCCGCCGAGGCACGGTACCTCTGAATCATTATTTGGCGGCGCGCTCCAGGATCGAAATGGCGTCGGCCTGCGCCGTCGCCTGCGCATCCTTGGCCGAGACCTGGCCATACTGCAACGCCTCGAGCGTCTGCTGCAGCGATTCCGAGAATTCCTGGCCGCCGGGCACGACAGGGAACGGCTTGGCGTCGGTGAGCACGCTGACATAGCCGGAGAGGAATTCCGAGCCGAGCTTGTCCTTGTGCGCCTCGATGTCGGAGAGGCGTGAGGGCAGGATGCCCATCGACATCAGGATATCCGACATCGCGGAAGCGCCGTTCTTGCCGGACTTTGGATTGTTCAGCCAGGCGAGGAAGTCCCATGCCGCCTTCTGCTCGGCCGCACCTGCATTGGCGTTGACCACGGTCATCCAGGAGTAGGAGATCGAATGCGGCTTGTCGCCGCTCGGGCCGACGGGAATCGGCGCCGTTGCAATGTCGGCGAATCTGTCGCCCATGCCGGCCTTCAGCGCGCTCTCCCACCAATTGGCCATGATGATCATGCCGGTCTTGCCGGAGACGAAATTGTCGAGGAAGGGGCCGGTGGTGTTGGCGTCGGCTGTCGCCATCGACGGCACGCTGGCGCCCGACTTGATCAGGTCTTCATAGAGCTGGAAAGTCTCCGCGGCCTGCGGGCTGTCGAGCACCGGCTTGCCGTCCTTGACCAGGTCGCCGCCATTGGAGACCAGCAGCGAGGCGAAGGGGTGGACGACGCCGGCCGCCCAGGAGTTGATCATGCCGAAGCCTTGCTGTCCCGCATCCTGGTTGGTCAGCTTCTTGGCCGCATCCTTGAACTCGTCCCAGGTCTTGGGTGGCGCCGCGATGCCGGCCTGCTTGAACAGCGCCTTGTTATAGTTCAGCGCATAGACGTCGATTTCGTTGGGGATGCCGTACAGCGTGCCGCCGACCGAGGCGGCGCTGGTGATGCCCGCCGGCCAGGCGGCCTTGACCTCGCTGGCCACCGCATCGGGAGCGGGCGCGACCAGCTTGTCGCGCGCCAGTTCCGGCAACCAGAGATCGTAGATGCCGCCGATGGTTGGGCCGTCCGCGCCGCCGCCTTGCGAGCGCAGCGTGGTCAGGAGGTCGCCGAAGGGGACGGCGCGCACGGTGACGCTGACATCCGGATTGGTCTTGGCATAATCCTTGGCCGCCGCTTCCAGCAGCGCGACCGTCTCCGGCGACCAGTGGGTGAGATAGGAGATGTTGACCGATTGCGCCCAGCCGGTGGTGGGCAGGATGGCGAGGCCTGCGGCCAGTGCCAGTTTCGACGTCCAGGCAAACGACATTCCTCATCCTCCTATCGGTTCACAATGACGTTATGACAAGTCAGCGCGGTGACGCAAGGGCTTGCTGGCGAAAAAGTCTCACATGGCACGGTCACAGATTTCTTTGCGGCGCTTGAATGTGGATATTTATCGTTAGGCAACAAATGGATGCAGGTACTGCAATGTCGTGAGCGGGCCAACGCCGCCATTCCTGAGGCGTAGCAGACCTCTTGCGAATACCGCTATGTCGTTATAATGACTTTTGCCGGACCAATTACTTCTCACGGCACGGAAACGCCGCGGGACGCCAAGGACAGAGAACAATGGGAGACTGGCAATGAGCATGCTTTCACTTCACCGGCGCGCAGCACTTGGGCTGATCGGCGGCCTTGCCGCCGCCTGCGCCGGCGTCTTCGCCTCATTGCCGGCGCGAGCCGCCGACAGCACGGTGACGCTGTGGAGCTGGCGCACCGAGGACGAGGCCGCGATGCGCCGCATCTTCGATGCCTTCGAGGCGAAGAACCCCGGCATCAAGGTCGCCATCCAGTTCACGCCCGATGCCGACTACCAGAACCGGCTGAGCACGGCGCTGCGCGGCGGGCGCGGGCCCGACATCGCCCAGCTCAAGGCCTATGGCGAATTGCAGCCCTTCGTCGAGGCCGGCTATCTCGACGCGCTGGACGACAGCGTGCCGGAGCTGAAGAACATGGAGGACGCGGCGCTTGGCGGCGCGCGCGGCCGCAGCGACGGCAAGCTCTATGGCGTGCCCTATTCGGTGCCGATGATGGGCGTCTTCTACAACCAGGATATCTTCGCCGCCCAGGGCATCGAGATACCGAAGACCTACAAGGATTTCACCGCTGTCTGCGAGAAGCTGAAGGCGGCCGGCATCACGCCGATCGCCACCGGCGGCGCCAACGGCTCGGCCTGGGAACTGGAGATCGCCGTCGGCGTCGTCGGCCCGACCGTCTATGGTCCTGAATTCTACGACGAGATGATGAGCGGCAAGGCGACCTTCGAGGATCCGCGCTATGTCGCGGCGCTGAAGCGCTTCGCCGAGCTGAAGCCGTATTTCCCCGACGGCTTCGCCGGCATCGACTACACCACCGCCACGCAGCAGTTCATCGGCGGCAAGGCGGCGATGTTCCTCGGCGGTTCGTTCGAGAACGGCAGCTTCAAGGCGCAGAACCCGAAGCTGAAATTCTCGATCTTCCCGTTCCCCGCCGACGATGCCGGGGCAAAACTCTACACCTCGGCCTTCTCCGACGGCTCCTATGGCCTGGTCTCCGAGAGCCAGAACAAGGAAGCCGCGACCAAGGTGCTGGGCTTCATGGCTTCGGCAGAGTTCGCGCAGATGTTCGCCGACGAGCTCGGCTGGCCGCCGGCCCGCACGGATGTGACGGTGAAGGATCCAGTGCTGGCCTCGATGATGGAGATGGCGAAGAATTCGACGCCCTATCTGACGCTGGTCGGCTTCCGCTGGCAGTCGCCGACGGCGTCTTCGGTGCTGCAGTCGGAGATCATCGACATGGTCGAAGGCAACATCGCGCCGGAGAAGCTGGCGGCCGACATGCAGGCCGCAGTCGCCACCTGGTTCAAGCCGAAGCAGTAGGCGCGGCCGGTCGCAAAGCGGCCGGCCTCTCACGGACCAGAAAAGCGCATGAGCACCCTTCGCCGCACCAGCAGCCTTCGCCGCACGCAGCAGCGCATGGCCGTGCTGTTCATCCTGCCGGCGCTGGCGGTCTATGCGCTGTTCGTCCTCTATCCCCTGGGGATGTCGCTCTGGGGCAGCTTCTTCGTCTGGAAGGGGCTGCGCATGGTCGAGTTCGCCGGCCTGTCGAATTTCTCAAGGCTGTTCGTTTTCCCCAGCGGCGCGCGGATCTACGGCGCGCTGTGGCACAACACCGCCTGGTTCTTCGGCATCATGGTCTTCCAAAATGGCCTCGGCCTGTTGTTCGCCTGGCTGCTGTTCCTGCGCGACAAGGGTGCGGCCTTCTTCCAGTCGGTGTTCTTCTTTCCGGCGGTGCTGAGCCCGGTCATCATTGGCGCGCTGTGGCGGTTGCTTTTGGCACCGGGTGGCGTCGTCGAATGGGCGCTGAACGGGCTCGGCGTGCACCAGGGCAGCCTGACTGTGCTCGGCAACAGCCACACCGCGCTCGCCATGCTGATCGCCGTCGATACCTGGAACTGGATGGGCCTGCCGGTGCTGATCTACACGGCAGGTCTGCGGCAGATTTCCGGCCAGATTTTCGAGGCGGCAAAACTTGACGGCGCCGGCAATGCGCGCATGCTGTTCTCGATCGCGCTGCCGCTGCTGATGCCGGCGCTGGGCACGCTGACGACTTTGTCGTTCATCAACACCTTCAACCAGTTCGACATCGTCTATGTCATGCAGGGCGTGCAGGGCAATCCGAGCTATTCGACCGACACGCTGGTGACGTACTTCTACCGGCTGGCCTTCGGCGCGGAAGGTGCTGTCGGCATCACCGATATCGGTCTGGCTTTGGCGCTCGGCACCGTGCTGTTTTTGATCCTCAGCATCGGCACGCTCATGATGCTGCGCTTCTTTGACCGCCGCACGGTGCAGCTATGAGCGCGCTGGCGATTTCACAAAGACCGGCCATCTCTCGGCAGCTGGCGCGGCTGCCCGGCTGGACGGTGCTGGTCGTTTGGACGGCGGCCGTGCTGTTGCCGCTTTACATCCTCATCGTCTCCTGTTTCAAGACCACGGCCGAGATCTACGACAACAGGCTCGGCCTGCCGCAAAGCTTTGCCTTCGACAATTTCATCAACGCCTGGACGCGCGCCGATCTCGGCCAGAATTTCATCAACAGCCTGATCGCCACGGGCGGCGCCGTCATCCTCACCATCGTCGTCTCGGCGATGGCCGCCTATCCGCTCAGCCGCTACAAGCTTGGCTGGAATGCCATCATGCTCGGCCTGTTCCTGTCCGGCATCATGCTGCCCATCCGGTTGGCCTCGGTCGAACTGTTCACGCTGATGCGCAATCTCGGCCTGCTGGATTCGCTGACCGGGCTGATCCTGGTCTATTCGGCGATCCGCATTCCCTTCGCCGTCTTCATCTTCGCCAATTTCATGCGCGTCTTGCCCTCCGAGTTGGACGAGGCGGCGCGCATGGACGGCGCCGGCGAGGTCCGCATCCTGTTCCAGATCATCCTGCCGATGGTCAAGCCGGCGGTGTCGATCGTGGCAATCTTCACCGCGATCGCGGTGTGGAACGATTTCTTCTTCCCGCTGATCTTCATCTTCGACGACCGCTACAAGACGGTGCCGCTGGCGATCAGCGTCTTCGTCGGCCAGTTCCGCACCGACTGGGGCCTGGTGTTCGCCTCGCTGGCGATATCCATGGCGCCCATCCTGATCATGTATTGTCTGCTGGCGCGGCAGATTCGCGAAGGCGTCGGCACCGGAGGGGCATGAAATGATCGAAGACAGGATTTATGCGGCGAAATCCATCCTGGTGGTCGGCGCACACGCCTTCGATGCCGAGGTGATGGCCGGGCCGCTGGCGGCCGCTGCCGTCAAACGCGGCGCCACGGTGACCTTCCTGCATCTGACCATGGGTGAGCAGGGCCATCCGTACCTGGTTCCCGCGCATTATTGCGTGCAGAAGGAAGAGGAAGCGGGCAGCGCGGCGGAGCGGCTCGGCGTCGCCATGCGTAGCTTTGGCCTGCGCGACGGCTTCCTGCCCACAGACGATCAGACGGCGCTCGAAGTGGGCGATATCATTCGCGAGCTGAAACCCGAGATCGTCATCACCCATTGGCATGGCAGCTGGCACAAGGACCATCGCGCCGCCGCGCATTTGACGAAGACCGGTATCTTCTTCGCCGGACTGCCGACCGTTGCCAGCGACCATCCGGCGCACACGCCGCAACTGCTGCTGTTCGGCGAGAACTGGGAGGACGATGACGGCTTCCGGCCCGAGCATCTCGTCGATGTCAGCGACGGGTTCGAGGCCTGGCGCGACGCGGTCATGGAGTATGAGCTGGCGCGCGGCCTGAGCAGCTTCCCCTATGTCGACTATTACAGTTCGCTCTACCGGCTGCGCGGCTGCCTGCGTGGCACGCGCCATGCGCAGGCCTTCGCGGCGGCGTCGCATTCGTGGAATGCCGGCAGCGGCCTGTTCTCGCTCCCCTTCGGCAAAGGGTCCGGTCGATGAGGCGGGTACTCGCCATCGATCTCGGCGGCACCAATCTGCGCGCCGCCGTATCTACGGGCGATGTCGGTGCGTTGGAGGCGCTGGGCAGCGAGCCGGCGCCGGCAACCCTTGGTGCCTTCATTGCGCGCATCGACGCGCTGTGCGCTGAGGCCGGGTCGGTCTCAGCACTTGGCATCGCGGTGCCGGGTCTGGTCGAGGGCTCAATCTGCCGCTGGATCCCCAACTTGCCGTTCCTCGACGGCGTCGATATCCAGCCGCTGTTTCCCAAACTGCGCGTAGCGCTCGGCAATGACGCGCAGATTGCGCTGCTGGCGGAGGCTGTCGAAGGCAGTGCGAAAAACATGTCGGATGCGATCCTGCTCGCCATCGGCACCGGCATCGGTTCGGCGGTGCTGGCCAATGGCCGCATCGTTGCCGGCGCGCATGGCGGCGCCTGCTCGTTCGGCTGGGCCTGCGCCGACGTGAGGGATCATGGTGAAGAGCGCAGCGGCTGGCTGGAGCGCGTCGCGTCGGGCCGGGCGCTCGATGCCCTTGCCGGACAGATCGGCCTTGCCGACGGCCGCCAGCTGATCGCCGCTGCCCAGGCCGGCGAACTGGCCGCACTCACCTTGCTTGAACTGCCGGCGCGACAGCTCGGCACCGCGCTTGCAGGCGCTGTCGCGCTGCTCGATCCGCAAGCGGTGCTGATTTCGGGTGGTTTGGCGGACGCGCTGGATGTGATCCGGCCGCCGCTGCTTGCGGCGCTGCGACGTCAACTGCCGCCGCATCTGCGCGGCATCGACGTCAAGCCCGGAAAGTTCGGTCCCCGCGCCGGTCTGGTCGGCGCGGCGCTGGCCGGCGCCGTTGGGCAAGGGTGGAGGCAGGTGCGATGAGCGAAGCAAGCTTTCAGCAACCGGACCGCAGACGGCCGGAGCCGCTCTGGTACCAGGTCGAAGAGGCGATCCGAGCCATCGTCAAGAGCGGCGAATGGGCAACGGGCGACCAGATCCCGGCGGAGGACAGGCTGTGCGCCCTGTTCGGCGTCAGCCGCATCACGCTGCGCCACGCCTTACGCAATCTCGAGGAGGCAGGACTGCTCAGGCGCGAACATGGCCGCGGCACGTTCGTGCGCTCGACCACGCTGGTCGCCGGCACGCGCGAGCTGACCAGCTTCACCCAGGAGATGGGCAATATTGGCGTGGTCGCGGGCTCGCGTCTGCTCGACTGCAGCCTGACCACCGCCAATGCGGCGGCTGCCGGCGCGCTGGAGATCGAGGAGGGCGATCCGGTGGTGCGCATACGCAGGCTGCGGCTCGGCAACAACGAGCCGATCGGCATCCAGACGGCGCAGCTGTCGGCGGTGCGCGTGCCGGGCTTCCTCGATGCCGGCCTGCTGCAGGGCTCGCTCTACGAGGCGCTGGAGCGCCATTACGGCATCGTGCCGGTGGCCGCGCGGGAGAACTACCGGGTCGGCGCGGTCGGCGCGGCGGACGCCGAACTGCTCGACCTCGCTGTCGGCAGCCCGGCCTTCGTGGTCGAACGCATCACCACCGACGAGCGCGGCCCGTTCGAATTCACCGTCTCGATCATGCGCGGCGACCGCTACGAAATCCGCTCGACGCTGCGCGCCGGACGCGTGCCGCTGAACCCGAGAAGCTGATCCATTCCAGACCGACACATCAAACAGGAGTACCCACGTGTCCGATCTCTACATCCACCGTCTCGCCGCCCTCATCGACCAGGCTGCGAAAGCCAATGAAGAGGCCTTTGGTCAGGCTGCCAGCCGCTTTGCCGACTCGCTCGAGGGCGGCGGGCTGGTGCATCTCTATGGCTCCGGCCATTCGGTGCTGCCGGTGCAGGAAGTGTTTCCGCGCTATGGCAGCTATGTCGGCTTCAACCCCCTGACAGACCCGCGCGTGATGTGGCACAATGTGCTCGGCGCCGGCGGCGTGCGCGAGCTTTTGTGGCTGGAGCGTACGGAAAAATACGCCGAAAAATTCCTCGACCACCAGCCGCTCAACAAGGGCGATTCCATCATCATCTTCGGCCATAGCGGCCGCAACTCGTCGGGCATCGACACCGCGCTATACGCCAGGAAGCGCGGCATCTTCGTCGTCGCGGTCACCAGCAAGAACAATCTGGACAAGCCGGCGACGCACTCCTCCGGCAAGCGGCTGGCAGATGCCGCCGACCTCGTCATCGACACCTGTTCGCCGATCGAGGACGCCATCGTGCCGGTCGAGGGCTGGAGCCGGCCGGTGTCGGGCTCATCGACGGTGCTTGCCATGATCCTGGCGCATGAGCTGATCGCGCGCACGGCCGAGCAACTCGCCAAGCGCGGCATCGAACTGCCGGTCTTCGCCTCGCCGACCATTGCCGGCGTGACGCTGCACGACACCGACGTCATCTACGGCGTCTACCGCGAGCGCATGCTGGAGGCGCAGCAGAAGCACCTGCCGACCTTCCAGGCAACGATGCGCGGAGAGTGAAAAAAGGGAGGCCCGGCACATGCCGGGCCTCCGACGTCTCGTTCCGCAATTCCTATCCTCTCAACGCCGCTTCGGGCGCCCGGCAGGCGATTTGTTGCCGCGCGGGCCGCTCTGAACCGGCGTGTTGCCCTGGTTTTCCTCCGACAGCTTGCGCCAGCGGGCAAGGCGCTCAGGGTCGAGCGTACCCGCCTTCAACGCAGCCTGCACCGCGCAGCCCGGTTCGTGGACATGGGTGCAGTCGCGGAACTTGCACAGCGGTGCGAGCTCGGTGATTTCGGCAAACAGCGTGTCGATGCCGGATGCGACGTCGCTGACATGCAGCGTGCGCATGCCCGGCGTGTCGATCACCCAGCCGCCACCGGCAATGGGGTGCAGCGACCGCGCCGTGGTGGTGTGGCGACCCTTGGCATCGTGTTCCCGGATGCCCGCGGTCTGTTGCGGCGATTGCTGCGCCGATCCGGCCAGCGTGTTGACCAGCGTCGATTTGCCGACGCCGGAGGAGCCGACCAGCGCCACCGTCTGCCCTGCGCCACACCAGGGAGCAAGCGCCGCTGCGGCATCGGCGACGCGCGGGTTCAGCAGCACCACGGCCAGCCCACGCTGCAGGGCGGCGGCCTGGCCTTGGTAAGCCTCGGCATCGTCAGCGGTGTCGGCCTTGGTCAGCAGGATCACCGGCGTCGTTCCGGCCTCGTTGGCCAGCGCGAGATAGCGCTCGAGCCGGGCGATGTTGAAATCGGCATTGCAGGACGTCACGATGAACAGCGTGTCGACATTGGCCGCGGCCAGCTGCGGCACCCTGCCGCCCTGTGTGCGGCGCTCCAGCACCGTCTTGCGGGTCAGGCGGCGGCGCAGCAGATGCGTGTGAGGCTCGACCAGCACCCAGTCGCCGACGGCATAGTCGCCGGTGTTGGCATTGGCCGGCAGCGTCAGATCCACTGGCCCTGACAGAGACAGACCGGCCAGACGGTCGCGGTGCACCGAAGCGATGCGCGTCGGCACCAGGTCTGCCTCATCGGCTTCAAGCTGGTCGCCGAAGAAATCCGTCCAGCCCAGGCTTGCGAGGGAAGCCGTCACGGTTTTGACCACGGCGACGGCGTCACAGACATCGGAGAGTATCCTTTGGCAAAATGGGCGCGGACCCTCGGGGCGGTTGTTCAAGCCGTGTATGGGCGGCATGGCGGCATTTGGCAAGCCGAACCGCGCCGATGGCCAAGCCGTTTCGCGCACCGCTTGGAACGCATCGAGGCGGTGGTTCGCTGAACGTCACCAGACACGGAAACCTACCGTGGCACCTATCCACGTCGCGTGCGTCGAGGGTCGTTCAACATTGAGGAAAAGTCCTATGCGCTTACGTCTCGTTACTCTCAATGTCTGCAACACGGAAGGCGAACCGGAGCGCCTGGCGGCCATCATCGATACGCTGCCCGATGGTTTGGATTTGCATGCAACGCATCAGGCCTCGTCGTCGACCTCGAAGTTGGCAAGGACGGCTGAGGATGGCAGGTCGGGAAGCCTGGTAGAAGGGAGGGGGATGGCCGGCGCCACAGGGGGCGGGGGGTTGGGATGGGGTTGCCTGAAGCACCGGCCAAAGCGGGACAAGTCCCACGTCCACAAGCTAGCAGAGGTTGGATCGGTTCATATGGTGTGATCGCGGAACTGGCGCCAAAGCGCTTTCACATCCCCGCGCAGGCGTCGGCAACGGGCCCGCAACCGGGGTTTCCGGTCGGTTGGTGGGTTGCGCAAGCGCCGGTTGAAGGCGCTGCGGGAGGCTGTCGTTTTTAGTGGGGTTCGAGTGCTATGCGCTCAGCGACAGGTGCTCAAGGCAAGGCAATCGCATGGCGCCACCACATGCCATTGTCCTGCTTACGCCACCGGCAGCATCCGCCCCGCAATCAGATCCGCCGCCTTCTCCGCAATCATGACCACGGCGGCGTTGGTGTTCGACGACACGATGCTCGGCATGACCGAGCTGTCGCAGACGCGCAGGCCTTGCAGCCCGCGCACGCGAAGCTCGGGGTCGACGACGCTGTCGGCATCGCCGCCCATCCGGCAGGTGCCGACTGGGTGATAGGCGCTGCGGCCATGTTCTCGGGCGAAGGCTTCGAGTGCTGAGCGCCCCTGCATCGCCTTGCCGGGCAGATGCTCGCGGCTGATGTATCTGGCGAAGGCTGGCTGCGACAGGATTTCGCGGCTGATCTCGATGCCGTCGATGGCGCGTTCGAGATCATAGCGCTCGGCGAACGGGTTGGGGTCGATGATGGGCGCATCGCGCAGGTCCGCGGACTTGAGCGTGACGCTGCCGCGCGAACGCGGGCGCACATGGTAGGAGTTCAGCGTGCAGCCATTGCCGCCGGGAACCGAGCCGATGCCTTCCTCAACGCCGGCGCCGGGCAGGAAATGGAACTGGATGTCCGGCGTCTTCTCCGCGCGGTCGCCCCACCAGAAGCCGCCGGCCTCGACGATGTTGGAGGCCACCGGCCCCTTGCCGAACAGCGCATATTCAAGACCGGCGACCGCTTGCCAGCGCTTCTTCTTGTAACGGTCGATGCCGTGCGGTCCGTTGAGCTCGGCGACGACATCGACGTCCATGTGATCGTGCAGATTCTGGCCGACGTTTTTGGAATCGTGGACCACCTTGATGCCGTGCTCGCCGAGATGCACGGCCGGGCCGATGCCGGACAGCATCAGCAATTTCGGCGAGCCGATGGCGCCGGCGGCGACGATGACTTCGCGCTCGGCGCGGAGCAGTTCGGTGCGGCCATTGACGATGATCTCGACACCGATGGCGCGGCCGTTCTCGACCACGATGCGGCTGACGGAGGCGTCGGTGCGTAGCGTCAGATTCTTGCGGCCGAGCGCCGGCTTCAGATAGGCGACCGCCGTGCTCGAGCGTTTCCCCCGGCGCGTCGTCGTCTGGTAGAAGCCGGCGCCCGCCTGCTTACCGGCGTTGAAGTCGGCGCGGAAAGGAAGGCCCGCCTGCTGCGCCGCCTTGACGAAGATGCGGGTCAGCGGATGCGGCGCGCCGCTGGAGACGCCGAGCGGGCCGTCAGTGCCGTGCTGCGCATCGGCAAAAGTGTCGTTGCCCTCGGAGCGGACGAAGTAGGGCAGCACGTCGGCATAGCTCCAGCCGGCACAGCCATTCTCAGTCGCCCAGCCGTCATAATCCTCAGGGCAACCGCGGGTGAACACCTGGGCGTTGATCGAGGAGCCGCCGCCCAGCACGCGGGCCTGCGGATAGACCATGGTGCGGCCGTCGATCTCCTTGCCGGGCGCGGTGTCATAACCCCAGATCAGCGGCCCCGACGTCATCTTGAAGAAGCCGACCGGCAAATGGATGTAGCGGTCGGTGTCGGGCGGACCGGCCTCGAGCAGCACGACGGACACGTCCGGGTCCTCGCTCAGCCGGGCGGCCAGAATGCAGCCAGCCGAACCGCCGCCGACAATGATGTAATCCGTCATTTCCACTCCCGGGTTCTCTTTGTTGGAGCATGATCTCCGGACAAAACGGTTTCCCGATTTGTCCGAGAAAACCGGTTCCCACTTCTAGGGATCATGCTCCGGCGGGCGATGAAAATCACCGCCCCTTCCTCTTGCGCGCGACGATCTCAAGTCGCTTGTGCCACGTCAAGAGAAAGGGTATGGTTATCGTGTTGAAGGGTTGTCGTACAAGTGGAGGAGCTTGACGATCCTCACCACGAGGTCCCGGCCGCGCTCCCTGCGCAAGATGCCGGGCGGAACAGAATTCAATCGGGAGGTTTCGAGGTATGAACGACACGAAGAATTTTGCGGTCAACCGGCGCACGCTGATGATGGGCGCCACCGCCGGCGTGGCGGCACTCGCGATGCCGAGCGTGCTGCGCGCGCAGGAAAAGCCGACGCTGGTGACGTCGATCCGCTCGCTGTCCAACCCCTATCACGCGGTGTGGAAGACCGGCGCGGAAGCGTATGCCAAATGGGCCGGGCTGGAACACGTCACGCTGGTTTCGGAAGGCAACAGCGAGAAGGGCATTGCCGACATCAAGGCGATGCTGGCCAAGACCGGCGGCAACATGGTGCTGAATTCCGATCCCAACGACACGCCCGATGCGCGCCCGATCGTCGAGGCCTGCGCCAAGGCCGGCGCCTATGTGGTGACCCAGTGGAACAAGCCTGGGGATCTGCACCCGAAGGATTTCAACCCGAACTATGTCTCGCATATCGAGTTCGACGGCATCGACAGCGGCAAGACCATCGCCGAGATCCTGTTCAAGACCATTGGCGGCAAGGGCGGCATCGTCGCACTCGGCGGCCTGATCTCGACCACGGCGGCGATCGAACGCAAGAAGGGCCTCGATGCGGCGCTCGCCGCCAACCCGGACATCAAGCTGCTCGACTTCCAGGTCGCCAACTGGAAGTCGACCGAAGCCTTCGACCTGATGGGCAATCTGCTCACCCGCTTCGGCGACGACATCAAGGGCATCTGGGCGGCCAATGACGATATGGGCTCCGGCGCACTGGAAGCGCTGCGTGCCGAAAATCTCGCCGGCAAGGTGCCGATCGTCGGCGTCGACGGCATCAAGACGGCGGTCGATGCGGTGCGCACCGGCGAGTTCGCCTGCACCGTCACTTCGGATCCGTTCTGGCAGGGTGGCATGGGTCTAGCCATCGGCTACAACGCCAAGATCGGCAAGTTCGACCCTACCAAGGAGCCCCCGGAGCACCGTGAGTTCTACGGCAAGGCGGTGCTGATCTCGCACGACAATGTCGAGGAATATTACAAGACCAATGTCGATGCGAAGCCCGAGATCGACTGGAACGATCTGTGGGGCCGGGTCACCGGAGCAATCCGCACCTGATCCATCGGAGTGGGCTGCAACTCCCTGGCGGCCCGCTTCCTCCCGCAGCCGTCGCGATCCCCTTGTCGCGACGGCTGTCACCAGCAGACGGGAAGCGGTTTCTTGACAATCCATACAGAACCCCTGAAGTCCGTTTCGGACATAGAGCGGACGACGCCCATGACATCGTTCCCCGGCCGCATCGCCACATTCCTGGGCGGCAGGCGCTGGCGCAGCCTGGCGCCGCTGGCGGTGCTGATTGTACTCTGCGTACTCATCGCCATTGCCAACCCCAATTTCATCGAGCTGCGCAATCTGGTGCGGCTTGCGAATTCCGCCGCCGTGCCGCTGACGCTGGCGATGGGGCTGACCTTCATCATCCTGATGGGCAGCATCGACCTCGCAGTCGAAGGCACGCTTTCGGTGGCGGCAATGGTGCTTGTGCTGCTCGCCGCCAATGACGGCAACGGCAACGACTATGGCTGGTGGGCGGTGCTCGCTGCCATCGCCGCCGGCACCGCCATGGGCTTCGTCAGCGGTCTCGTCCAGACCATGCTGCGCATCCCGTCCTTCATGGGCACGCTCGGCATGTGGTTCATCGGCCTCGGCCTGTCGGTCTATATGCTGGGCGGCACGGCCATCAAGCTGAACGACGCCTCGATCCGCGACCTGGCCTTGCACCGTTTCCTCGGCCTTCCGGTGGCGGTCTGGGTCGCGTTCGGCGCCTTCCTGCTCTCCACTGTCATCCAGTATCACACCAAGCTCGGCCGCCACATATTGGCGATCGGCGGTGATGAGGATGTCGCCAAGCTCTCCGGCGTCAATGTGGTGCGCGTGCGCATCACCGCTTTTGCGCTGGCCGGGTTCTTCTTCGGCATTGCCGGCGTGCTGGCCGCGGCACAGCTCGGCCAGTCGCACGCCGTCATCGGCGACGGCAGGCTGTTTGCAGCGGTCACCGCAGTGGTCGTCGGCGGCACCGCTTTGACCGGCGGCGAGGGCGGCGTCGTCAACACGCTGATCGGTGTGCTGATCGTCACCGTGCTTGCCAATGGCATGATCCTGCTCGGCATCTCGCCCTACATCCAGCAGACGGTGCAGGGTCTGATGATCATCGCCGCGGTGGCGCTGTCGCTCGACCGTGTCCGCCTGAAAATCGTCAAGTGAACGCCATGCTGCAGGCGTCCAACATCATCAAGAATTTCCCCGGCGTGCAGGCGCTGCGCGACGTCTCCATTGAGGTGCGGCCCAATGAAGTTGTCGGGCTGATCGGCGAGAACGGCGCCGGCAAGTCGACGCTGATGCGGGTGCTGGCCGGCGGCTACCGGCCGGATAGCGGCTCGCTGACGCTGGATGGCGAACAGCTGCGCATGCGCAACGCCCGTGATGCGGCCAGGCATGGCATCGGCATGGTGTTCCAGGAGCAGTCGCTGGTGCTGAACCTGACGGTTGCCGAAAACATCTATCTCGGCGAAGAGGACCGCTTCACCCGCTTCGGCCTCGTCAATTGGCGCGCCATGAACGCGGCGGCGCGGCGGCAACTGGCCAAGATCGGCATCGACATCGACGTCACCGCGCGCACCTCCGAACTCACCTTCGCCGCACGCCAGATGGTCGAGCTCGCCAAGGCGCTGACCTTGGAGGAAGTGGTCGAGCGGCAGTTGCTGATCCTGCTCGACGAGCCGACCTCGGTGCTCAACGCCGCTGATATCGAGGTGCTGTTCGCGCGGGTGCGCTCGCTTAAATCCCGCGCCAGTTTTGTGTTCGTCTCGCACCGCCTCGACGAGGTGCTCAACATCTCCGACCGTGTCTACACGATGAAGGACGGCGCGGTCGTCGCCGAGCACCGCGCAGCTGAAGTCACCGCGCCGGAGCTGCACGAGATCATGGTCGGGCGCGGCCTGCAGGCCGAATATTACCGCGAGGCTCGCCAGCTGGCGCCGCGCGATATCGTGATGGTCGAGGCCAAGGGGCTTGGCGCCAACGGTTACTATCACGGCGTCGATCTCTCGATCCGGGCCGGCGAGATTGTCGGCATTGCCGGCGTCGTCGGCTCCGGCCGCGAGGAGGTGACGCGCACCGTTGGCGGCTTCGTCCAGCATGATGCCGGCGAGATGAAAATCGCCGGCGATGCCGTGCGCTTCTCCTCGCCGGTACCGGCGGTGCGCAAGGGCATCGGCTATGTCCCGCGCGAGCGCCGGCTCGAAGGGCTGGTGATGTTCCTGTCGATCGCGGAGAACATTTCGCTGGCCGATCTCTCCAGCGTCATGCGCCATGGCGCCATCGACTATGGCAAGGAGCGCCGGCTTGCCGCCGACTGGATCAAGCGGCTGCGCATCAAGGCGCCCGGTCCCGATGCCGCCTGCCGCAAGCTCAGCGGCGGCAACCAGCAGAAGGTGGTGCTGGCGCGCTGGATGACGGCGGGCTCGCGCATCCTGGTGCTCGACCATCCCACACGCGGGCTCGATGTCGGCGCCAAGGAAGAGGTCTACGAATTAGTGCGCGATCTCTCCGCGCAAGGCGTGGCGATTCTTTTGATTTCCGACACGCTGGAGGAAACGATCGGCCTGTCGCACCAGGTGCTGGTGATGCGCGACGGTGCAATCACCGCGCGCTTCGATGCCAGTCCGGGCAACAAGCCGAACCAGGTCGATCTTCTCAGGGCAATGGTGTGAGCCGATGAATGAAGCGTTCTCCATCAGGCGGGTTTTCGAAGGCAAGTGGACGCAAGGCGCCATTCCGCTGGTGCTGCTTGTCGGCCTGCTTTTGATCATCGAGATCGCCGCGCCCGGCTTCCTGACCGGCGAGACCGTGGCGCTTTTGTTTGCCAACACTGCCGTGCTGTTCATCCTGGCGACCGGCGTCACCTTCGCCATCCTGCTTGGCGGCATTGATTTGTCGATCCAGGCGGTGGCATCGCTGGCCAGCGTCATCCTGGCGCAATTGCTGCCTTCGCTCGGCCTTGCCGCCTTTCCGGTGGCGATCCTGTCGGGGCTCGCCTTCGGCGTGTTGAGCGGCGTCGTTCACGTCGAGTTACGCGTGCCGTCCTTCGTCGCGACGCTCGCCACCGGCGGCGTGGTCACCGGCCTGGCGCTCTGGGTCTCCAATGGCCGCGCCATCACCATCGAGGAGGCTGGTCGCGAAAACACCGCCTGGATCAACGCCACTGTCGCCGGCATTCCCGTGGTGGTGCTGATTTCGACGGTGATCGGCATCGCCGCCTTTCTGGCGCTGCGCTACACACGCTTCGGCCGCCAGGCGATTGCGGTCGGCGCCGGCGAGCCGGCGGCATGGGCGGCGGGCATCAATGTCGACCGCACCAAGATCATCGCCTTTGCCGCGTCGGGTATGCTCGCGGCCATCGCCGGCGTCGTGCTGGCAGCCAGGCTGTCGAGCGGCTCGCCGGTGCTGGCCAACCAGCTGCTGCTGCCGGCCATCGCCGCCGTCATTGTCGGCGGCACGGCGATCACCGGCGGGCTCGGCGGCGTTGCCCGCACGGCGGTCGGCGCGCTGATCATCTCGATCGTGCGCATCGGCATGACCTTTGTCGGCGTCAATATCTTCCTGGAAAACATGGTGTTCGGCGCGGTGCTGATCGCTGCCGTCGCCATTACCATCGACCGCAGCAAGATCGCGGTCATCAAGTGATCCCGCCTCCCAGGCAAGCGCGGACAGGACGGGACCGCATCGGCGCGAGGCCGATGCGGTCCGGCCCGATCGGATCACATCGTGTCGAGGCCGATCAGCTCGATCTTGTAGCCGTCGGGGTCTTCGACGAAAGCGATGTGGGTGGTGCCGTGCTGCATCGGGCCGGGCTTGCGCGGGATCTTGGCGCCGCGCTTTTCCAGTTCGGCGCAGACGGCGTAGATGTCGTTGACGCCGAGCGCCAGATGGCCGAAGCCGGTGCCGATCTCGTAGGGTTCCTCGCGGCCCCAGTTCAGCGTCAGCTCGACGACGGCTTCCTTGTCCTCGGGGCCATAGCCGACAAAGGCGTTGGTGAACTTGCCGCCGGGGTAGTCGTCGCGGCGAAGCAGGGTCATGCCGAGCACCTCGGTGTAGAAGGCGATCGACTTGTCGAGGTCGAGCACCCTGATCATGGTGTGCATATAGCGAAAGCCCGGGGCGTCGCTCATTGGGGAAGTCCTCCGAATTCTGTGATTTGCGAGTCTGATCATCCACATCGAACGCTTGGCGGCAAGATGGCCTCGCTTGATGTTCTCAATCAGGGTTGTATGATAACACGACAACGCCGGTATTTGTCCAGCCGTTTTGCCGAGGGGCCCAGAGCCAATCCATGAATGCCGTGCCGCCACCCTCCGCATCGCAGATCGCAGCCCTGGCCGGCCTGCTGCCGAATGGCGGGCTGCTGACCGAGGAAGTGGATCTGGCGCGCTACAGCCGAGATTGGTCGGGAGATCATTTCGGCCGGCCGCTGGCCGTGGCGCGGCCCTCTTCGGTGGAGGAAATGTCGGCGCTGATGCGGTTCTGCCATGCCGAGCGCATTCCGGTGGTGCCGCAAGGCGGCCTGACCGGGCTCGTCGGCGCCGCAGTGGCGGCGGATGGCGGCGAGATCGTCATCTCGCTGGAGCGCATGAACAAGATTCGCTCGATCAGCCCGATCGACTTCGCCATGGTGGTCGAGGCCGGCTGCATTCTCGAGGACGCCAAGCGCGCCGCCGAAGCGAGCGACTGCCTGCTGCCGATCACTTTCGGCGCGCAGGGCAGCTGCCGCATCGGCGGCAATGTCGCCACCAATGCCGGCGGCTTCAACGTGCTGCGCTACGGCATGACGCGCGACCTGGTGCTTGGCCTCGAAGTGGTGCTGGCCGACGGCCGCATCTGGAACGGGCTGAAAGTGCTGCGCAAGGACAACCGCGGCTATGATCTGAAGCAGATCTTCATCGGCTCGGAGGGCACGCTAGGCATCGTCACCGCGGCGGCGCTGAAACTATTCCCCAAGCCGACGCAGATCGAAACCGCGCTGGTTGGCCTGCGCTCCGTCGAGGACGCGATGGCACTCTATGCAAGGGCGCGGCGCGATTGCAGCGATTTGCTCACCGCCTTCGAACTGATCCTGCGCGGCGGCATCGAGATCACCATGCGCGAAGGCCAGGATTTTCCCGATCCGCTCAGCCAGCCCTATCCCGTCTATGTGCTGATCGAGGTGTCGTCGGGCGGGCTGATCGACCTCTCCAATATGCTGCTGGGGTTTCTCGGCAGCGTCGAGGACATCGTCGAGGACGGCGTCATCGCTTCGACCAGGGCTCAAGGTGAGCGGTTGTGGCTCTACCGCGAGATCATGGTCGAGCGGCAGGGCAGGGGCGGGCGCTACCTGCGCACCGATGTGTCGGTGCCGATCTCCAGGCTTGCCGATTTCGTCACCGATGCGCTGGCCGCCTTGGAGAAAGCCCGGCCCGACGCGCTGGCCGTCACCTACGGCCATGTCGGCGACGGCAACATCCACCTCAACGTCGTGCCGCCGGAAGGCATGGGCACCGAGGCGATGGAACATCTGTTCGAGCAGGCGGAAGCCGAGATCTTCACCGTCGTCGATCGCTATGGCGGCTCTATCAGCGCCGAGCACGGCATCGGCCGGGTCAAGCAGAAGGCGTTCCTCGAACGCATCGATCCGGTGACGCTCGACCTCGCCGCCGGCATCAAGGACGCATTCGACCCGCGCCACATCCTGAGCAACGGTCGCATTCTGGCGCCGGCCGCCGCCGTCGACTATAGGTGAGCGATGACGCTGAAACTCGACAAGGTCAATCGCGGCCCACACCTCTCCACTCTGGTGGCCAGTTCCATCTCGCGCGAGATCGCGCAAGGCCGGCTGAAGCCGGGTGACCAGCTGCCGACCGAGGCGGCGCTGGCAACCACTTTCGGGGTCAGCCGCAACGTGGTGCGCGAGGCGATCGCGCGGCTGCGCTCGGAAGGCCGAATCTGGTCGCAGCAGGGGCGCGGCGCCTTCGTGGTCGAGAGCAACAACCCGACGGTGCTGACCATCGACCATGAGACGCTGCAGCGCGCCGACTCGTTTCGCAATCTGTTCGAACTGCGTGGCATCCTCGAAGTGCAGGCGGCGGCCCTTGCCGCAAAACGGCGCAGCGACGCCGATCTCAAAGCCATGGGCGATGCGCTGTCCGGCATGCGCGCCGCCCCCTATGGCAGCGTCGCCTGGCTGCGCAGCGACCTCGAATTCCACCGCACCGTCGCCGAGGCGACGCGCAATTCCTACATGGGCCAATTCCTGGTCTTCGTGTCCGAGCGGGTGCGCGAAAGCATTCTCGCTGCCGGCAACCAGCAAAAGTCGGACGACATGGCCCGCATCACGCTCGGCGAACATGAGCGCATCCTGAGAGCGATCCGTGCCGGCGACGCCGAAGGGGCGCAAGCCGCGATGCGCGACCATCTGGCGGGCGCGGCGCTGCGGGTGGGGTTGCATGAGGGGGAAGCTGCGGAGATAGCGCCGGGGCCCGAGGCAGCGTCTCCGGTACGGCATTCGCGGTTGCGGAAGGCTGTGCGCGGGCAGGCTTAGGGATAGCCTTGCCTTATCCGCGCGCTGGGCCAATCGCCTATGGCAGCGCTGACCCCCACTCCGTCTCGGCTTCGCCGAGCCACCTCTCCCCATTTCATGGGGGATGAGGAAATGCCAATCTCCGAGATCGCAGCCCTTCAAAAGCTTGGGTTTCCTCTCCCCCACGAATGTGGGGGTAGAGGTGGCTCGGCGAAGCCGAGACGGAGTGGGGGAGCGCCATATCAGATTTCACTCGGTCGTCGGCTCAACCAGCTCAGGGCCGGAGACAGGCCGCCACCCCACCGCGCTATTTCAGCGGCAGAAACAGCTCAAGCACCACCTCGCGCACCGGTCCGTTCGACGAAAAGTGCCGTTGGCAATAGATCGGAAAGTCGCGCGCCTCCTCGCCGCTGGCCTGAAGCCATTCGCGGTACAGGTAGAGCGCTGCCGGCTCGAGATTGTTGGTGTTGCCGGGGTAGCGCAGCACCGCGCAGCGTCCGCCGGGGATCACGCCGGCCTTCATCTGCACGTCCTCGATCGGCCCGCCCTCTACCGGCAGGTCGGTTCCGGCACAGATGTCCATGCTGTAATCGGCCGGGTTCGCGGGCTCCCTTTCGGAACGGAAGATGTTGAAGGTCGGGCTTGTCTCGGGCGAGAGGCCGGCCGCCTTGCGCCAGGCGATGAAGCGCTGGATGGTGTCAGGAAGCGTCGCCCGGTCGCCGCGATGCTCCATGATCGCCACCGGCGTCGGCGGCACATCGCGGATCATCACGTCGGCGGGTTCGAAGATTATCTGCATGAGCGTGGTCCTTGCTTTGTCGAGCGGCCCGAAGGCCATGAGCCACGCCCCCCAGTCGGGAGACTTCCGGAACGACGAAGGCGATTGTCCGAACCGTTGCCGAAAGGCGCGGGCGAAGGCATCCGGTGCGTCGTAACCGGCATCCATCGCTATGTCGGTGACGCTTTGGGCGTCGCTCTCGGCAAGCCGGTACGAAGCGCGCTTCAGGCGGGCGAGCTGGACATAGCGATGCACGGACAAGCCGAAGGTTGACGTGAACTGCCGGTGGAAATGGTATTTCGAGAACGCCGCGACGCCGCTCAACGCTTCCAGGCCCAGATCTCCGTCCAGATGCTGGTCTATGTGGTCCAGCACCCGCTGCATCCGGGCTTGGTAGCTTTCAAGTGGCGTCATCAAACGTCTCGTCCTGCGTGGCGACACCAGATAGGCGGTTCCGGACATGTCGCGCTCGACCGATCTTGCGGTTTGATAGGATGGACGAGTGCTCGCTAGTTGCCGGTTGGAGGCGCGACTGATCGGCTTATTCGTAGGCGGCTCTACGCAGCCTAATCCTCGACTGGCAGTGCCGGCCCCACTCCGTCTCGGCTTCCCCGAGCCACCTCTACCCCCATTTAATGGGAGAGGAAATGGCAATCTTCGGGGTCGCAGCCCTCAAAGCTTGGGTTGTCCAGCCGATAGATGGGTAACACTTTGAACCGGATACATAGGTGACACTTCTCTCCCCCTATGCGTCCGCCGCAGCGCCAAGC
>NZ_JAMYOY010000006.1:0-241979 GCF_040320115.1 Mesorhizobium sp. M0802 | reverse complement strand
CCGGTCTCGGCGGTGAACTGGTTGGACGCAACACTGTCGGTATCGGCGTGTGCGGTCGGCACGTCGTCGACGATGGTGATGACGAGATTGCCGGCTGGAGCGCTGTCGCCGTCGGCGTCGGTGACGACGACCGCGAAGCTGGTGCTCGACGGATCGGTCAGCGTGTTGTCGATCAGCGTATAGGCGTAGCTGATGGTGCCGATGCCGGTGGTTGCATTGTAGACATAGCTGGCCGTCAGCGATCCTGTGGTGCCGTCGGCAAAAGTCTGGGCCGAGCCGGTCAGCACATGGCCACCCAGCGAGACGGTGGTCAGGCCGTCGGGCGAGGTGAAGCCGATGGTGCCCGAAGTGGTCTCGGTGGTTGCAGGCTCGTTGGAGCCGGCCGGTTCGCCGGCGCGTGCCGGCAGGCTGGCTTCATAGACGGTGGTGGTGGCGCCGCCGGCAGCCGGAATGGCGTCGGTCGGGGTTGAATCGCCGATGGCGATGGTCAGCGTGGTGTGCGAGGTGTCGCCGTCGCCGTCCTTGATGGTGTAGGTGAAGACATCGCTGACGCCGCCCTGCGTGCCGGCATCGCGAACATAGGAGTAGGAGCCGTCGGCGTTGAGCGTCAGCTTGCCGTAGCTGCCCTGGACCTGGGTGCCGAGCGTTGCGGCATTGTCGACATCGAGATTGGTGTTGCCGGCGGCAACGCCGACCACGGCAGCGCCATCGGCGCCCTTGACGTCGATGCCGGTGACCGGCGAGGTGGTGCCAACCGCGCTCAGCACATTGCCGGTCTCGGCGGTGAACTGGTTGGACGCAACACTGTCGGTATCGGCGTGTGCGGTCGGCACGTCGTCGACGATGGTGATGACGATTGCCGCCGGGGCTGACGAGGAGGTGCCGTCCGACACGGTGAGCGAGAAGGTCTCGGTCTCGGTGACGGCGGGAACGTCCGTGGTCGGACTGGTCAGCGTGTACTGGTAGGTCGCTACGCCGGTTACCGCGTTGTAGCCGGTGATCAGCAGCGTGCCGTGGTCGCCCGGGAAGGTCGAACCGTTGAGGCTGCCGATGGCAACCGTGGTGCCGCCGATGGTGACGCTCTGGACGTCGTCGAGGCCGTCGGGGTCCGATACCGTGAAGGTGCCGGTCGCCACCGTGCTGCCGTTGCCGGCCGCCGAGCCCGCCGCAAGGCCGGCTTCATAGACCAGGTCGTGCGCGCCGGCCGGGTTGCCCTGGTCGACGACGATCTGCGGCACGTCGTTGGTGCCGTTGATGGTGATGGTCAGGGACGCCAGAGCGGTATCGCCGTCGCCGTCCGCCACAGCATAGTCGAAGCTCTCCGCCACGGTCTGGCCGGCATCCAACGCCTGTACCGCGGCAAACCCGGCCGGGTTCTGGGCCTGGGTGTAGAGCACGTATGTGTAGCTGCCGTCAGCGCCCACCGTCAGCTCGCCGTAGGTTCCTGCTACATGATGATCGGCATCGACGCCGTCCCAGGTGATCGAGCCCAAGCCGTCGGTGCCGAGGTGATCCGCGTGGCCGTCGGTTGCGTTTGCGTCGGCGCCGCCTACGCCCGTGATCACATTGCCATCTGCCGTGAGCGGCCCTTCTTCTGTGACCGAGTCCTGATCGTTGACCGCAACCGGACCGTCATCCTGGAATTCGATGCTCAAGGCGACATGGGATACGGCGGTGCTGGTGTCGCCGTCGAAATCGGTGATGGTGGCTTTGACGTGCAGGTCGGCGGCGACGGTCGCGATGTCGTCAAATGCTGCGGTGCTTGAACCGTCGAGATTGTGAGCGATCGGTTGATACTGCCCGATCCAGACCGCGCCGGTCGGATCGACATAAACCTTGAACACGTCGATGCCGTTGGCAGAACCGACGAGAACGCCGTCCGCATTTGTCGAGAGCATGATTGCCAGGCCGTCGAGTGTCTTCAGGCCCGAATCGATGTTTGCCAGCGGGTTGCCGTTCCCATCCGTCACCGCAAACGAGAACGTGGCGTCGTCGTCCGCGCCAACCGAGGCGTTGAACAGGCCGAGTGCGCTGGCTGACGATTTTGCGTAACCGAGTGCGTCTGGCTCAGTGACCAGGGCAGGCGGGGGCAGCGCGGTGTCGTCGGCCGGATTGGGATCGGCGGCATTGTTGACGCCGGGAGATTCATCGTGGCTGACCCTGAAGACCTCCGTCTGCGTGGTGGCCGTCGTAACCTTGGCTTCGATGCCGAAGATCTTGAACGGGTTGCCGCCAGTCAGGGTCGCATCGGTCCCGCCAGCGTTGGAATCGAAGGTAAAATCGTTGTAGTTGCCCACCTTGAGCTGGTCGAACGGGGTGCTGCCGATGACCTCGACAGTCGCACCATCGGGCACGCCGGCGAAGGCATAGCCCACCTGCACGCCGCCCTCGAAGACAGCCGTGCCGGCCGTCAGCACACCATTGATGCTCACGGTGAACGGCTCGAATGTGCCACCGTCCTTGGCGCCGATGAACATCACGGCGGCTTCGACACCCTGGGCTTCCGCAACATCGATCGTGAACTTGACCGAGTCGACGTCGTATGAACCACCGTCGGTGATGCTGGGCGGATTCGGATTTTTGGGGGTGATGACAAGATTGTTGACGAAGTCCATCGTCACGATTTCGGGGCCGGTCAAATGCGGATGGGTTTCGTATCCGTCGATGATCTGGCCGTCGCCAACGCCGATCTTGGTGCCGGTGGTGTTGACGGAATTGTCGCCTTCGTTGATGTCGACGGCGCTGAGCTTGATGTCGTGGTTGCCTGCGCCATCCATGCCGCGAACATCGGTGTTGCCGGCCTGCAGCGTGTAGACGATCGTTTCGGTCGTGGTTGTGGTCGTCGTGCCGGCATCCCGCGCGACGATCTGCGGAACGTCGTCGAGCACCTGGACCTTGAATGTACCAGCCGCCAGTCCGATGGTATCGCCGTCACCGTCCATGGCAACGACAAAGGCCGAAAGATCGATACCGCCATTGGCAAGCGTATTTTCGGTGTTGTCGCCCGGGAGCGTATCCAGAGTCGGATGATCGATCTGATCGATCAGGGTGAAGACATAGGAGCCGTCCGCACCGACGGTCAGGGTGAAAACAGGACGATCCGTGCCCGCCTGATAGCCGGCGCCGGCGCCTACATCGACATAGCCGGTCAGGGTCGTGCCGTCGGAGACGATGAGGACGTTGCCGCCTTTCGAATCAAATCCCGAATCCGATGGGCTGGTTTGGGTGACAAGGCCGAAGGCCGAGGTCGCATTCGGGCCGTCAGAGCCGAAGTCGACGATTGCATTCAATGCGCCGGCAGCACCGATGGCAACCGCGGAGTTTGTTCCGGTCACTTCGCCAGGCTGAAGATTGTCGGCATTTCCGGTGGACTGGCTGTTGTGCAGACCGTCTTCGTCGACATTCGCGGTGACCTGGGCGGTGCCAGTAACCTTCGGCCCGTCATCGTCGAAGGAGAATGCGGAGCCTTGGCCGTTGATCAGGTCGACGGTCGCCTTCTCTGTGATGGTGTCGCCGTCGCCATCCTGGCGCGTTACCTCATATTGCAGCTGAACCTGGCCGCCATTGGTCAGCGACAGATTGAGTTCGGAATCGAACTTGTTGCCGTCGGCGCCATGGTTAAGTGCCTCATAGAGCGTGGTCTGCAGCTGCTCGGCGCCAGGCGCCCCGGTGATCGCGATGGTCAGAACCTGATCGCCATGCGTGTCGCGGCCGACGATCACTCCTCCTTCGAGGAAGAGCGTGACGGCGCCGCCGTCGGTGGCGGTGAGATTCGTGGCAAGGCCACCGGCCGGAATGCCGGTAAAGCTCAGATTCCCGGTAACGGTACCAGGACCGTCCGAACCATAGCTGCCGCCGACAGTGAACAGATTGGTCAGTCCGCCTGCTACCGCGGTGTTGACCTGCGCCAGGCCCGGACCGGCATCATCCGTGTTGGCGTTGCCGCCGGCATCTTCGGTCTCGCCGATAGCGCCATTGTAGCGATCCGCGCCAACCGTCTCGTCAAGCTCGACGGAAAGCAGGCCAGCCGCTCCATCGTGGGCGCCGACCGTTAGGCTTGGCCCATCGTCGTCGAAGGAGAATGCGGAGCCTTGGCCGTTGATCAGGTCGACGGTCGCCTTCTCGGTAATGGTGTCGCCGTCGCCGTCCTGGCGCGTTACCTCATATTGCAGCTGAACCTGGCCGCCATTGGTCAGCGACAGATTGAGTTCGGAATCGAACTTGTTGCCGTCGGCGCCATGGTTGAGCGCTTCGTAGAGCGTGGTCTGCAACTGCTCTGCGCCGGGCGCGCCGGTGATCGCAATGGTCAGGACCTGATCACCCTGCGTGTCGCGGCCGACAATCTCTCCTCCTTCGAGGAAGAGCGTAATGGCCCCGCCGTCCGTGGCAATGAGATTCGTGGCAAGGCCACCGGCCGGAATGCCGGTGAATGCCAACTGCGCGGTCGTGCTGCCTGGCCCGTCGGCACCGTAGACGCCGCCAACGGCGAACAGCGAAGAAAGGCCACCCGCCAGGCCGGTCGTCACCTGGGCCAGGCCAACGCCGTCATCGGTGTTGGCGTTGCCGCCGGCATCTTCGGTCTCGCCGGCATTATAGCGGTCGCCGCCGACCGTCTCGTCGAGCTCGACCGAAAGCAACTGTGCCGCTTGCGCGGTTGCCTGGACCGAAAGCGTAGGGCCGTCGTCCAGCACACCAATATTGAGGGTCGCGGTGGCCGGATCATTATCTGTGTCTGTAACCACGACGGCAAAGCTGTCGGAAACCCCCTCGGTCGTTCCGGTCGATGAGTTGTCGTGATGATCAAGAGTGTTGTCGGCAAGGGTATAAATCCAGCTATAGCCGTTCGTAGGATTGCCGGTGACCACGAGCGTGCCGTATTGCCCGGCAACGCTGCCGCCGTTGGTCACGTCCACACCGTCAATGACAAGCGTCCCAATGCCATCACCCGAGACGATGTTGAAGGTCCCTGAAACCTGCTCGGCGGTGCTGGCCGGGTCCGTCCCGTCGGAAAGCGCGGCCTCGTTGACGACAAATCCGGAGCCAATGTCGATTGTCGGCGTCGTATCTTCTTCCCTGACCCCGATCGTCAGCTCACGCGGCTCCAGCCGTCCAAATTGCAGGTCCGTCGGCGGCAACAATGCGGAAAGATCGAAGCCGTCGCCGATACCACCTGGGGGAATGGTGAAGTCGCCGCCGGCACTGCCTGGGGCGCCGCCCGGGCCGGCCGAGATCGAACCATCGGCACCGAAGGCGACATCGACGTGGCTCGCTTCAAGAGCGGCCAGCAAGGCCACGCGCGGAACTTCGACATCACCGATGATGAAGGTCGGCACGTTGAGCGCGCCATCCTTGATGAGGATGACTGAACCGTCGGCCTGTTCCAGCAACAGATTGTGGCCGTCGACCTTGATGTTGTCGATGGAGACGTCCGCCGGAAGTTTCACGATGTTGCTGGCGTCGGCCACGTATTCATGCGGCGCGGCTGCCGCCGGCGCTTTCGCCTCCGCGGGTGCTGCCGGCTGAACGGGTGCGCCACTGCCGACATCGACCGGCACCGGCTCGGCAGGCGCCGCCTGAGCGGCCTGCGCTACCTGGATGCCTGCCTGCGATGGCGAGCCGCCATGTTCATGTGAAGAGTGCTCGTCCCAAGAATTCGAGACGGTATTCAAATCGTTACTCGTCGTCATCGCCAAACCCCTCCGGCATTTCCCGGATAGAGACAGTGACGACTTCTGCTTTGCAACTGTCCCGCAATCAATTTCATATATCCTGGTATGCAAGTCTCGGCATTTTTTACGCGTGGTAAACGCGGAAGATATAATCTGATATGCATTGGCCGCGCCGCGCCTCGTTTGATATCCGCCGGCTGAGCTGGATTGGTAAACAGAAGTATAAATTTGAATAAAATTTTACACAAAATGGGTATTCCCGATTGAAGGAAACTTATCCACCTTCCTTTCCAGTAATTTGAGACAAGATTGGTACCGTCCACAGTCAAGAGGTGGGCGTTATGAAAAAAGAAAAATCTGCCCTGGGAATAACCGGGCTCAGGCTCATCCTGCTGGCAATGGCGATCACAAGCCTGCCGCAGCCATCATCCGCGAAAGCAATTGCCGTGAATGCCGGCGCTGCCGCTGGAGTTCTGGCGGCGGTCGAAACCCCTTCCAGTCTCGGCGGCGTTTCGCTGGCTCGGCCGCAGCCATGGCAGCCGGTTCCAGCCTACTGGATCGGCATGATTTTCAGCAGCTATGGTCCTGTTGCCGTTGATGAAAAGCGTGGTTCTTCGATCGCGCCGCCCGCCGCCGGGATCGACCCGATCCAGACGGCGGCGATCATTCCCGGCGTGTTCGGTTCTGTTGCCCTGTCGATGCGCAATTTCCCCGTTTCGGCGCGCTGGGCGCCGGTCTACAAGGCAATTGTCGACTGTACCGCGAGCAGCGCGTGCGAACGCAAGAACAGCGCCTTTGCCGAGATCGTCAAGGCAGCCGGGAACAAGCGCTTCATCGATAAGTTGTCCTTCGTCAACTCAAGTATAAATCGCGCCATCGCCTACAAGAAGGACAGCGTGGTTTACGGCAAGCTCGACTACTGGGCCAAGCCCCGGGAAATCCTTGAGCGGCGGGCAGGGGACTGCGAGGATTTCGCCATCCTCAAGATGGCCGCGCTGCTGCATGCAGGCATCCCGGCGCAGAGCATGTCGCTGGTCGTCTTGCAGGATCGCAAGCGCGGTTTCTTTCATGCCGTGCTGTCGGTCAGCACCGGCAGCGGCGTCTTCATTCTCGACAGTTTGAGCAATGTAGTTTCCCGCGACACAGACCTGCCGACCTACGTGCCGCTGTATTCGTTCAGCACCGATCGCGCGTGGATCCATGGCGCGAAGACCGGTTCTGCTCAAATAGCCGATATCAAGGGCGGCCTTTCGACGGTCGCGCCTGGTGAAGGTGTGCAGCCGTAAGCTTCCGTCAGAGAGTCTTGAGCGCTCTATCTCTTGTTTGACGCAATTTTCGACGGAAACCGCTCACATTTTTCCCGGAATTGCTCTAGCCGCCGAAGACGAACGCCATCAGCAGTTCCGGCTCGACCACCGGCGCCCGCACCGCGCTCAGTTGACCGCGGTAGCGGCGCTCGCCGGCGCCTATGACGAAACCGGTCGCGACCGGCGTCTCGCCATTGGCGTCGAGCCTGGCGAATATGTCGGCGACATTGAGGTCCAGTGCCAGCTTGAGATCCTGGCGCGCGTCCTCGTTCGGCGCCACCGGCAATTGCCGCCGCACCAACTGCTGGAACGGCGCATTGAAGGTCAGGATCTTCTTCGACGACGCCAGGGCAAAGGCCGGTGAGGGACAGGCGACGAGAATGGCGTTGATGGTCTTGATCGACGCGAGCCTCTGCAAGGTGACGTTCTGGTCGGCCAGTCCACGCATGCAGGCTACGCGGATTGCCGATGTCAGGTTTCCGGCGTTGGCGTGGCTCTCTGCAATTTCCTCGATCAGTGTGCCGATCGTGCATTTGCGGCTTTCCGCCATTTGCTTCAGCGAAGTCCAGAACGCCCTCTCCAGACGAATGCCGCGGCGCGTGCCGCCACGCGCCACAACCCGGAACTCGAGACCAAAATCCTCACTCGCCAGCGGTGGCAGCAGCCGGTCGCGATCGACCGGGCGGGAGATCGCACTATCGCTCACTCATTGCCTCCTCCCGCGCCTTGTTGATTGGTTTCAGAAGGTAGGTGAGAATCGTTTTGCGTCCGGTCTTGATGTCGACCGAACAGATCATGCCGGGGATGATCGAATAGGTCTTGCCGTCGCGTGTCAGCGTCGATTTGTCGGTAGCGACACGCACCTGATAGTACGGTTCGCCGGTCTTCTGGTCGACAAGGCTGTCGGCAGTGATGTTCGACACCTTGCCTTCGATGCCGCCGAAGATCGAGAAGTCATAGGCGGTCACCTTGATCAGGGCATCCTGGCCCGGCCGGATGAAGGCGACGTCCCGCGGTGAGACCCGGGCTTCGACCAGCAGGGTCTCGGACGTCGGCACTATACCCGCGACGACCGCGCCGGGCTGGACGAAGGCGCCGACCGTGTTGATGTCAAGCGTGTTGACGATACCATCGACAGGCGAACGGATATCGGTACGCGCCACCTTGTCGGTGGCACCGCGTATCGTCTCGTCCACCACCGAGAGATCGGCCAGCGCCTGCGTGAGATCGCTGAGCGCTTCCTGTTGCAGCTGCAGGCCGAGTTCGTCGACCTGAAGCTTGGCTTCCGTGATGGCCGACCTGGCTTTCTTGATTGTCTCTCCGGCAAGCGTCAGCTGACCGTTGAGCTCGGTCTGCTCGCGCTCGACGCGGAGCTGCTCGGTTCGCGCCATCAGGCCTTTCTTGACCATCGCTTCGACCAGCTTCGCCTCCTGGTCGCTGACGGCCAGGTTCTTGGTGAGGCGATCGGCATTTGCGTTGGCTTCGTCGAGTTCTTTCTCGCGCTGATCGAGGCGCGACTTTAGAACCGACAGTTTGACTTCGAAGTTGTCGCGCCGCGCGATTAGCAGCTTCTGCTCGTTGTCGCAGATTTCCGGCGCCACCTTCTGGATCTCGGGCGGGCAGGGAAACGCGCCCTCTAGACTTCCGGTCTGTTCGAATTGGAGCCGTGCAATGCGCGTCTGCAATGCCCGCGCCTTGGCCTGCTGCTCGCCAAGGCTGGAAGTGTTGAAGGTGTTGTCGAGACGAATGATGAGGTCATTCTTCTTGACGACCTGACCGATCGTCACGGCGATTTCCTGAACCACGCCCGGCTCGCTGGCCTGGATGATCTGGGTCTTCGACGCCGGTATGATCTTGCCGTCGCCGCGTGCGATTTCATCGACCTCGGCGAAGGATGCCCAGGCTACCGAACTCGCAAAAAGCGCTCCGATAATGAATATCGAAGCCGACGCAAAAAGCGGCGGACGGTCTTCCCTGGCTAGCATTTACCACGTCCCAACGTGCTGTGTTCACGCATAATTCTGTTCGTCAGGCGCTTGTTTTCTGCAGCGCTTGTATCACCTGGTCTTTCGGTCCATCGGCAACGATCTTGCCCTGCTCGATGACGATCAGGCGGTCGGCCAGCTCGAGCATGCTGAAGCGGTGCGTCGATACGATCAGGGTCGTGTTGCGATCGAAAGCCACTTTGAGCTGCTTGATCAGCTGGCGCTCGGAAGCCAGATCCATCGAGCCGGACGGCTCGTCCAGGAACACGATTTTCGGTTTGGTCAGCAACAGGCGGGCAATTGCCATTGTCTGCCTCTGACCGCCCGAGAGATTGGTGCCGCGCTCGCCGACATTCATGTCGTAGCCTCGCGGATGGCGGGAGACGAAGTCGTCGACGCCGGCAGCCTTGGCCGCCTCGACGATCTGCTCATCGGTCGCCTCCGGGCACGCCATCAGGAGATTTTCCTTGATGGTGCCGGAAAACAGATCGTTGGCTTGCGCGACGATCCCGACCGCGGCGCGAACCTCAGATGGGTGGTATTGGCGGATGTCGATCCCGTCCAGCAGCAGCTCGCCGGAGGTCGGCAGGAAAAGCCTGCCGATCAGCCTCCCCATGGTCGTCTTTCCCGAGCCTATGCGGCCGATGATGCCGATCCGCTCACCGGGCTTCACCGAGAAATTCAGGCCGGTCAGCACTTCGTTTTCGGAACCCGGGTAGACAAAGCCGACATTCCTGAATGCCATTGCACCGTTGCGAATGGGGCGGTTGACGAAACCAACCGTGTCCGGCCGATCCTCAGGCTGCGCCATGATCGAATTCACCATTCGCAGGGACAGCATCGCCTGGCGAAGTCTGGACAAGGTGA
The DNA here is from genome assembly GCF_040320115.1 of Mesorhizobium sp. M0802. Taxonomy (NCBI): domain Bacteria; kingdom Pseudomonadati; phylum Pseudomonadota; class Alphaproteobacteria; order Hyphomicrobiales; family Phyllobacteriaceae; genus Mesorhizobium; species Mesorhizobium sp. M0802. The sequence goes on along the minus strand of NZ_JAMYOY010000006.1, from coordinate 232,151 downwards.
TCGCAATCTGCCCAAGCGGGGCCACCGCCCGGCCCGCCAGCATGACGGTGCCGATGATGGCGCCGGTCGAGACATGCCCTTCCGAAAAGGCATAGGCGCCGGCCACGATCAAAGCGACGGTGACCATCTGCTGGATGGCTTGCGTTATGTTGCCGGCGGCAGCCGAAAGCTGTTTGATCTTCTCGGACGTGTTGGATGCGTTCTTGGAATGCTCCGCCCATTTTCGCAGAAGGTACGCCTCTGCCCGCAGCGATTTGATCGTTTCCAGCGTGGAGATGGATTCCACCAGCAGGGCCTGGCGCTGCGAAGCCTCGTTCATGGAAGCGGCAACGCGTTTGCCGATGCGCCGTTGCGTGATCAGCCCGACGATCACCGAGGCGACAAAGGCAATGGCCGGTATGACGACCAGCCAACCGCCTATCGCATAGATGACAAGAAGAAAGACGAAGACGAAGGCTGTGTCGATGAAGACGCTGATGGTGTTCGACGTGAAAAACTCGCGCACGAACTCGTACTGGGTCACCCGATTTGCATATTCGCCGGTTGAGCCGGGCCTTGCCGACAAGGACGAGTTCAGCACCTTCTCGAAAAGCATATAGGAGATGCGAAGATCGGCCTTGCGCCCGGCATAGTCGATCAGTGACGCTCTGGCGGTCTTCAAGAGCAGGTCGAACAGAATGACCGCGCCGATCCCGATCGACAGCACCCAGAGCGTCGATATCGCCTTGTTCGGCAAGATCCTGTCGTAGACGTTCATGGTGAAGATCGGTGAGGCAAGAGCCAGCAGATTGATGAATACCGCCGACAGGATGACCTTCGAATAGGTGCGCCAGAACGGCCCCATCGTGCCGGTCAGCCAATGTCGCCGCTCGATCTTGGCCGCCGAACCGACGCTCATCGCCTCTACTGCGTTGGCATAGGTTATCGAGAACGAAACGCCGCCACTTATATAACTTCCGGAAAACTCGGATTTGCTGATTGTGGTGCGCCCGTCCTCCTGGGGAGCGGTCGTAAATCCACCGTCCTCGGTCTGGGCAAGCAGCGCAACCGGCAACTGGCTGACGCGAAACAGAATGGCGGGAAGGTCGATGCGTCCGCGAAGAAAGTCGCGATGGCTGAATTCCGTAATTTCAAGACCGATGCGTTCGGCAAGATGCCGGATGGCGTCGATATCGATGCGGGTGTCTGACAGCGGCACGCCGGCAAACAGCACGGTCTCGGAACTCGGCCTGCCGAGGTACCCGGCAACAGCGGAGAAGCAGGCCTTGAACGCCTCTTTTGGGGAGAGGATTTTGGGTTGTGGGTTCACGATCAGCCCGCAGGACTATCGTTCGTCCTTGACCTTCCTACTTCTTTCTTACCGGTGCGAGGATGTCGAAAGGCAGATCGTTCGTCTGCTCCGACGGCGTGCGCGCATACGTTTCGGTGTCGGCCGTTTCAGGCGCATTGAACTCGGCCTTGGCATAGGCGGTGGCCTGTTTTGCCGGCTGAAGATTCATGGTCTTCAGCAACTGCCCGGTTGCCGCCAGCAGCCGGTACTGCGCGAAAAGCGACGCGTAGGATGCGGTGTCGGCAAGCGTAGCTGTGTTGAACCGCGTGTTCTGCGCGTCGAGCACGTCGAGCAGCGAGCGCTGTCCGACCTTGAACTGCTCGCGATAGGACGCCACCAGCCTTTCGTTGGCGGCAGCCTGAAGCTTCAATGTCTTTGCCAGATCGGCCTGCCGGAAGCGGCGATCCCATGACGTACGGACGGCTTCCTCGATCTCGCGCAGAACCTGGTGCAGCACAAGGCGCTGCTCGCTGGTGCGGCGGACCTGCTCTTGCTCGTTGGCTTTGTCGATGCCGCCGCGATAGAGGTTCCAGCGCAGCACCAGCCGCGCCTGCAGGTCGCTAGCGTCGCCATCGTCGCCGTCGATGTCATAGCCGCCGCGGGCGCGGCCTTCGGCGATGACGGAGGGCCCGAATTTCGCCCGCGCCGCATCCACCAGGGAGGCGGCGGCGTCGATATCGCTGTTGGCCATGTGGACGCGCGGATTGTTCTGTCGCGCCAGCCCTAGCGCGTCGTCGAGCGACCTTGGCAGCGCGCTCGAGACATCGCCTGGCCTTGACGCGTTGGTCAGCGGCTTACCGACCGTCTTGAAGAACCGTATCTTGGAAGCCTCCAGTTCTTCGGTCGCCTCCTGCATACGTGCCTTGGCAGCGAACAGCCGCTCCTCGGCCTGCTGGCGATCAGCCTCGTTCAACGCGCCGCCTGCAATACCTTGCCGGATGTCGCCGAGGATTGCCTGGTGAAAGCCCAGATTCTTCTTCGCTTCCGAAACGATCGAAGCCTGCAGCATGTATTCGAGATAGTCCTGGACGACAGACAGTCCAATGAATTCAGACCGTTCCAGCACCCGGAACGATGCGCCGTCGACCCGCGACGCCTGACGGTTCAGTTCCGCCCGCCTTGCGCCGCTGTCATAAAGCGTCTGCGTGACAACGACATCGGCTTCCGCCGGATAGAGCGCGTCATCCTCTATGGACAGCGAACGCCGGGAGGAATTGTCGAGACGACGAACCCCCGCCGACGCCTCGACATCGACGCTGGGAAGATAAAGTCCCTTCGCTTGGCGTAGCTCGAATTCGATTGCTTCGCGGTTTTCGATCGCTTGGCCAATTTCGGGGTTGGACTCCACCGCAACCGCCATCGCCTCCTGGAGAGTGAGCGCGTGAGCATTCCCACAACTCAATATGGCGACCGTCGTCAGCAGGCCAAGGCGCTTGCCAATGGCCGGCATAACTATCGTTTTCATTTTGCCCATCCCAACGTTTCCCCGCGCCCTTATCCCCGGGCGCTACAACTCAAGCGTGATTGTTCACAAATTTACAAAATATGTGAGCGCTTATTGATTTAGTGACCGGTAAAACGCTGAGTTCAAGCCATAAATCTAAGGAATGTAGCAAAAATGGCACATAAAGATACTCAGGTGCGGTTTCTGGCGACAGCCATCCGGGTTCGCGCAGGCAAAGGAGAGTGCTCCCCGGGAAGGGATCGCAGTGGCAACTTACAACCAATCTGCTCAGATAGCCTGACTATTTCTGGGGCGCATATTCATCTTCGAGCCCACATGGCAATTGGTTGGCAACAGGATGAACTTCGAGGCAAGTGAGCCCGTCCTAATCCGGCGCGTCCACTCGTAAATCCGTTCCACGGATTACAACTGCCTGCAAGCTGCCGCATGTTCGTTACTTCCCAAGTCTCATCGGCCATATCGAGGCGCTAGACCGTCAGCTGGTCGCGCGGCTGTTGCCACAGCTGCCGATCTGCAACCGGCCCCAATTTCCGACGTTCTGGACCTGGTCTCCCAAGGTTTGGAAAACGAGGTCAGCTATGGTCGGGAGTTCGGGGTCGCGGGAGCATACGGGAAGCTTTCAGATTTTGGCCACGAAGAACTCAACAAAATCAACGAACGATTTTCATTCGCCCTCCGGGCCTACCATAACCATTGATTTTGCAACGCGCAAATGCACCTGGAGCAGTGACGGTACTTTCGAAAAGTGTTGGGCGCGGCTGTCGAACGCCACAAACTGCAAAAAATCGTCCGATTGATCCCGATAGTTGGTGAAACCTCAAAATATTTTCTGCGCCGATTTTTCCTTTAAATCAAAAGGGTAATTTTTTGACGGTTCTGGTGGCGGACTTTTTTGCTGTGATGGAAAATACTACAGTCGTTCAATGGGTTATAGGCTGTATAAACAATCGAGTGGGAATGATTCAGGCCCACTCAAACGCCGCCGAAAATACGCCAATCTGACGTAACGCGCTGAAATCAAAACAAATCCTTTCAGGATGATCAGCGACAATCGGTGCTTAGAGATTGCCTTTGACGGACCGCCTGACGGACCTTCCGCATATTCCGCGGCTATCGCAAGAGTGCCGGGCGTTGTTTGCGTACTTGGCCGACGTGTCTTTGCTTGGCAAGTTCCTTCCGCGACAAGGATCTGCTCGACAGCATTTTCGTCGCTATTGCCAATGCGGAGCCCCGGAGGATCAAAACCGGTCAGCAGCATGACGCGCACGGTTCAAGCGACTCAGATTTTCCGATTTGCTCAGTGTCCCCTAGCCTGGCTCTCTGTGCAGCAGGCCTTGAGAGTCTAGCTCGACCTTTTTGGAAGCTCGCCTCCAATCGCTGGACGAGTTTGGCGGCAAGGCTAGTCGTCTCCATCGGTGTTATGATCGATGCCAGGGAGGCCGCCTGGACCATGGCGTGAACTCATTGCCGTACGCTGGCAGTGCGAGGCAATTAACTGACTGCACAAGATGTAAGTGCATTCGTGGATCAAATTTCCAGATAGCCAGACGGCGCGCGTGTCTCGATTAGGTGGCAAGGAGTTGCGAAAGCTATGTTCGCAGTTTGAGAATCGTCCGATATGCCCCACAACGATGCCCGCAAGACGAGCCGAGGATGATCTGACGCAATGTTCAGATCCAAGAAGGACGGTTACCTGTGACCCAGAAAGGAATCACACTAAAGGACGTCGCCGCAGCGGCTAAGGTGTCGCGCGCCACGGCCGCGCGGGCGCTCAACAGCTATGGTTACGTTGGCGACGAGACGGCGCTCCGCGTGGTTGCGGCAGCCGAAAGGCTGGGCTATCGGGCCAACCTCGTCGCGCAGGCGCTGCGCAGCGGACAATTGCCGATCATAGGCTTCGTGCCCGGCGACATCCAGAATCCGTTCTTCGCCCGAATCGCGCACGACATCGAAGTGGAACTTCGCAAGCACCGTCATAATCTGCTGATTGCCAGCAGCGAGGAGGATGTCGAACAGGAAAAAGAATTGCTTGAGAGCCTGCGCTCGCTCAGCATCCGTGGCTTCATCCTTGCCCCAACGTCTGCAACCGACAGCCAGCATATTGTGCAGCTGGCGCGCGAAGGCGCGCCGATCGTGCTCATCGACCGCGTCGTAAAGGACCTGCAATGCGACAGCGTGGTCGTCGACAACGAGGGCGGGGCGCGCGAGGCAGTGGACTATCTGGTTGGCAATGGTCACGAGCGGATCGGTCTTCTGCGCGATGAGTCACGCATTTTCACGGCACAGGAACGCTTGGCTGGCTACCAAAACTCGCTCCAGGCGCATGGGATTGCAATCGATGAAGCGCTCATCGGCGTATCGCGCTCGACCGTCGAGCATGCCATCGAAGCCACGATCCGCCTGTTCAGCCGGCGCAATCGCCCCACCGCACTGTTCACGGTGGACAGCCTCATGACGCAAGGCGCGCTTCTTGGCCTGCGTTCAATGGGGCTCTCGATTCCGCATGATGTGTCGGTGGTTGGCTTCGATGACTTCAACCTCGCCACGTTCACCGATCCGCAGATAACGGTCGTGGCGCAACCCATCTCCGAGATCGGACCGCTCGCCGCCAGATATCTGCTGGAGCGGCTTGCCGGCAAAAAGGTTGCACCGCGCCGTACCCGATTTCAGACCCGCTTGATCGTACGCGGATCGGTTGCCCGGCGCGCTGTGCGCTAAAGAGCAAACCCCTCGATTTCGGAGAATTTCGTCTAAAGGACTTGCCATTGGCGAAATTGCGTGCCCATTATTGCTTGTGAGATCGATCTCACATTGGAAAAACGAGCTAGACGGCCCACCGACGCCTAAGGCGGGCTAGAGGCCTGTCACATGCGAAATACAAGGAAAACGTCATGCTGAACTTCGATAGGGACCGCTTCGTGAAGATCCAAAGCGGGGCCGTCGCCGTCGCAGGTGAGGTTCGCTCACTCATGCGCACACTGCTGGCAGATGGCGTCGAGCGGCTGTTTTTCATGGGTACCGGCGGCGTGCAGCTTCTAACCTTGCCCGCGATCGAGTTGGCGCAGCGCTGTTCCACCTTCCCGGTGAGCGGTGCCTATCCGGCGCAGGTCGTGATCGATCCGCCCGCCGGTCTCGACAGCAAGGCCGTGGTGGTCATCCCGTCCTTGTCGGGCACGACCAAGGAAGGCGTCGAGCTCATGGCCTTTCTGAAAAAACGTGGTGTGCGCACGATTTCGCTCACCGGCCATTCGGATACGCCAATCGCACGGGAGGCTGACCACAATTTCACGAACTTCGCCGAAGACGACACCTCGTCGGAATCCTTCTACCTGCAGACGCTGCTGATCGTCCTGGCCCTGCTGGAAGAGCGCGGCGAATATGATGATTTTGATGGCACTGTCGCCGAACTCAAACTGCTGCCGGATCTGCTTGCCGACGCCAAGGCTGCCTTTGAGGACAGGGCGGCCGAACTGGCCCAGACAATCAAGGACGATACCTATCACATCTTCACCGGCGCCGGCTCGGTGTGGCCGGAGGCACACTACTACGGCATGTGCATCCTCGAAGAGATGCAGTGGATTCGCACCCGCCCGGTGCACGCCGCCGACTTCTTCCACGGTACGCTCGAGTTGGTCGAGCCGGGCGTCAGCGTTTTCGTGTTCAAGGGCGAAGATGCCCTTCGGCCCCTGGCCGACCGGGTCGAGAACTTCGCCAAGCGCTACACGGACCGCGTTCGCACGCTGGACGCGGCCTCGGTCAAGTTGCCGGGCATCTCCGCAAAGGTCCGCGGCATGATCTCGCCGGTTCTGCTCGCCACCTTGCTCGAGCGGCTGAGCGCCCATCTCGAGGTGCTGCGCAACCACCCGCTGACCACCCGTCGCTACTACAAACGCGTGGAATATTGATCCCCTCTCACCTCTGAAGGAGCTATCCATGAAACGTTCGCTGCAAATCGTGGCGGTCACGGTGGCCGCGGTATCATCATTGGGGTTGTCGATAAGCGGCAGTTCCGCCGCTTCGCCGGCTGTCACGGCCGACCCAAACGCCAAGGTGGAATACACCGGCACGCTTTCGGTCCTGACGAAGTTCGGGCTGCAACAGCTGTCGCCCTATTTCGCCAACCTGGCACAGGCCTATGAGAAGCTCCATCCGGATGTGAAGGTCGAACTTATCCAGGAGAGCGACGACAGCGTGAAGGGCAAGACCAAGACGCTGGTCGCTTCCAACTCGCTGCCCGATATCTATTTCTCCTGGACAGGCAGCTGGGGTGGCAATTTCGTGCGCGGCAATCGCGCCGTTGATCTCACGCCCGTCATTGCTGCCGATACCGAGTGGGGCAAGTCGCTGTCTCCAGCCGCCGTCAAGGCGTTCCAGTACAACGGCAAGTTCTATGGCATTCCGCTTTACCAGGATGCCAAGTTCATGGGCTACAACAAGCAGATCTTCGCCAAGCTCAGCCTCAAGGCACCCGCCACTTTCGAGGACTTGCTGACCAGCTGCGACGCCATCCGCAAATCCGGCGTGACACCGATCTCCTTCGGCAACAAGGAGGCTTGGCCGGCGATCCACTTTGCAGGCCAGCTGCTCGCCTACAACGTGCCGCAGGCAACGCTGGAACGCGACTTCGATCCGGCCACCGCCCAATACAGCGATCCAGGCTACGTCGCAGCACTCAAGCAGTTCAGCCAGCTTGTCGAGCGCTGCACCGATGGCGCCGGCGTCAACGGCACATCCTATGCTTCGGCTCTCCAGGCCTTCACCAACGCCCAGTCGGCTATGTACTACCAGGAAATCATCGAGTTCGATCAGGCCGCCACGCCGGAGTCGGCGTTAAAGCCCGCCGATTTCGGATTCTTCCGGCTGCCGGTGCCCGCTGGCGCAAAGGGTGACGCCAAGTCGATCGAGGGCGCGCCGGAGGGCTACATGATCAATGCGGCATCGAAGAACATCCCGCTGGCGATCGATTTCATGAAGTTCGTGACTTCCAAGGAAAATGCGCAGGTGCTGTCTGCGCCACCCTATGGCCAGCCGAGCGCCACCATCGGCGGCGCCTCGGAATCGAACATGAGCGCGGCTGTGGTCGATGGCCTCAAGGATATCAACGCCGCCTCATACCTCATGCCCTGGCTGGATACGGCCAACCCACCGCGCGTCGCCGCCGTCTGGCTGTCCAGCCTGCAGGCGCTGGCGGGCGGCTCGATGACGCCCGAGCAAGTGATGGACGAGGTGCGCAATGCCGCATCCGCGGCCAAATAAGGCATACCAATGGCAAGGGCCTCGGACACAGTGGACAGCGGCGCCGACATCGGCGTCGCCAAGCCGCAACGGCCAAAGAGCCGGCGGGCGCGCTTCGCCAACCTGTTGTCATTGCGATGGGCGGCGATCGCGCTCATCCTCATCGGCTGGTTCGTGTATTATCCGATCGTCGACAATTTCATCGTCAGCACCACCGACCAGGACATCTACACCGGCGAGGTCACCAATGTCGGCCTCGCCAACTACGACCGGCTGCTGCATGACCCGGTCGTGCTGCTGGCGCTGTGGAACAACTGCCTCTACGCTCTCATCTCCGTCATCTTCCAGGTCTTCGGCGCGTTCCTGCTGGCGGCCATTATCGAGGACCTGAAAAGCGAAAGCTGGCGCCGGCTGTGGCGCGCCGTCTATTTCGTGCCGTCGGCAATCTCGATCACGGTGACCGGCCTGCTGTTTTATTTCATCTACCAGCCGCAGATCGGCTTGCTGGATGCCGCGCTCAGCCGTGTTGGACTGAGCCAGCTCGTCATGCCTTGGCTCGGCAATGAGCACACCGCCATCTATGCCATCATCGCCATGAGCCAATGGCAGGGTTTTGGCTATTCGACGCTGCTGTTCGCCATTGCCATCCAGAAGATCCCGCGCGACCTCTACGATGCGGCAACGATCGACGGCGCGGGTCCGCTTCGCCGCCTGTGGAGCATCACCTTTCCGCTCACCCGGGAAATGACGGGGTTGATGATCATCGTCACCATCACGGGCGCGTTCCAGGTGTTCAACGAGGTTATGGTGATGACCGCAGGCGGGCCCAACAACAGCAGCCAGGTGCTGGGCACGTGGCTCTACCAGAAGGCCTTCATCGAGGACAATTTCGGCTATGGCGCGGCGATCGCCGCCGTCATCTTCATGTTGACCATGCTCACAGGTGCGGCACAGCTCTGGTACACCAAGCGCCGCCGGGTGCAGCTATGAGTGCGATGGTCGCAGCCGGTCGCAGCCGGAACGTGAATGTGTGGTCGGTCATCGCCAGGACATTGCTCTATTCGTTCCTGGTCTGCCTTGGTGTCGTCGTCATCTATCCGCTGATCTGGATGGCGCTGAGCGGCTTCAAGGACAATGCGCAGATCTTCGGCGATCCCTTCGCCCTGCCCACCCATTGGTCGTGGAACAATTACATGCAGGCATGGAACCAGGGCGTGCGTGGCTACGTGACAGTCTCGGTGCTGGTGACCGTCGCTTCGGCCATATGCACCGTCCTGATCAGCGCCTGGACGGCCTTCGGCCTGACCCGCACCAAGATGTCGGCAAAGCCGCTGGTTATTGCCATCGTTCTGGGCGGCTTGATGCTGAGCCCCACCGTGGCGATCATTCCACTGGTGAAGATGTTGCAGGCGCTCGGTCTCTACAACACCTACTGGGCGCTGATCATTCTCTACACGGCGTTCCGTGTGCCGTTCACCACCTTCCTCATCCGCGCCTACATGCTGGATCTGCCTGAAGACATCGACGAGGCGGCGACGATGGATGGCGCCAGCGAGGGTCAGATCTTCTGGCGCATCACCTTGCCGCTGTGCCGGCCGATCATCATTTCCTGCGTCATCCTGCACGTCCTGTTCGCCTGGAACGAATATCTCTTCGCCATGATCTTCACGAGCGGCTCGGATGTGCAGACGCTGCCGGTCGGACTGACGTCGATCATGGCAACCCACGGGACCAACTATGCCGTGGTGTTCGCGGCCATGACGATCTCGGCGCTGCCTATCGTGATCGTGTTCTTTGCCGCACAACGCTACTTCATCCGTGGCTTGGCCGAAGGCATCGGCAAATAACAGTTCCCGAAAGGAGCCTTCATGCCGCAGCTCGCTGCTCATCAGCTGATCGGAGCCAATTTCAGCTTCCAGCACTTCCCCTTCGATGAGGTCGCCAGGACGATCCGAGGCTTTGGCCTGCTCGAGATCGAGCTGTGGGGGATTGCCCAGCATCTGGACCTGTTCCACGCCACGGACGCACGTGTCGAATCCGTTCGCCGGGTACTCGCCGACAACGAGCTGTCGGCTTGGTGCTTTACGCCTGAGCAGGTGTTGTATCCAATCAACATCGCCTCAGGCGACGCCGCACTGCGCCAGGACAGCATCGAGCGGTTTTGCCGTGCAGCCGACATCTGCGCGGCGCTTGGCGCCCGCTATCTCTTCCTGACGCCCGGCCGGGGCTACGAGAGCGAACCCCGGCAACCGGCATGGGACCGCGCGGTCGGTTCGATCGGCGAGATCGCCCGGCGCGCCGCCGCAAACGGGGTGCGCTGCCTGCTCGAGCCGTTGCAGCGGTTCGAGAGCAACCTCGTCAATAATGCGGCAGGCCTGCGCCAAATGCTGGATGAGGTGGGCGCCGGCAACGTCGATGTCGTGCTCGACACTGTCGCCATGGCCACGGCCGGCGACACCGTGGCCGGCTATGTCGACCTGTTCGGCTCGCGGCTGGCGCATGTTCATCTGGTCGACGGCACGCCAGGCGGGCATCTGGTGTGGGGGGAGGGCACGCTGCCGCTCGACCACTATGTCAGCGAACTCGCGCGCCTCGGCTATGCCGGTAAGTTCACCTTCGAGCCGTTCGGCAACGGCTCCTACGCGCTCGATCCGGTAAAAGCCTGGACACGCTGCCTTGGCGCCATCGCGCCGTATATCGATCGCGCAACGGTGCCGGCATGAGGTCGAAGAAGCTTATCGCGGTCGGGGACAATTGCCTTGATGCCTATTTGACCAACAACTTGATGACGGTGGGCGGCAATGCCTTGAATGTCGCGGCGCAATGGCGGCGCAACGGCTGGTCCGCGCGCTATTTCGGCGCCGTCGGGAACGATCCCGAAGGCGACGTGGTGCTTGCCGAACTGCAAGGTGCCGGCCTATCTCCGGACGACGTCGAACGGCGTCCCGGCGATACGGCCGTCACCTTGCTGCGCGATGAATCCGGCGACCGGAAGTTCCTGCACGAATCCTTCGGTGTGGGCGAAAACTACATGCCGGCGCCCGCGCATTATGCGGTCATCGCCGCGGCCGACTGGGTGCATCTCGGCACCAACGCCAACAAGCACCTTGTTCAACGATTGGTGGCGGACCATGTGCCGTTCAGCATCGATCTATCGACCGCCCATATGGCGCTGCCGCTCGACGGTGTCCCGCTTTTGTTTGCGTCCGGACCGGACGATGTCGATGTTCCCATCGAGCCATCGCTGGGCGCGCTCAGGGCGGCCGGCGCAAGGCAGGTGGTTTTGACCTGTGGTCGACGCGGCTCCTACTTCGACGATGGCACGAATGTCGTGCATGCGCCGGCGACGCTTGTCGATGTCGTGGATACGTGTGGCGCCGGCGACAGTTTCATTGCCACTTTCCTCGCCGGCTTCCATTTCGGCGGCCTCGGCGCCCTGGAGGCATTGCACAGGGCGTCGATCGCGGCGGCGCAGACCTGCACCCATCTTGGCGGGTTTCCCCAGAGACCGCGTCCGATGCCCGATTGGCTGCCAGCCAAATATGCCAGCTTCATTGTCGATGCGCAGGGAGCCCAAGCGTGACTACAATTCGTTTGCGGCAGCCTGCGGTCGCGCTTGCATCTGACCGGTCGTTTTGGCTGCAGGACATTGCCGCCGCCCCTGCGACCGAGCCATTGCGAGGCGACGAGCGCGCCGACGTGGTGATCGTCGGTGGCGGCTATACCGGTCTGTGGACGGCGCTGCGGATCCTTGAACTGGCGCCGCAAACGCGGGTGGTGATCCTTGAAGCCGATCTGTGCGGATCGGGGGCCTCGGGGCGCAACGGCGGTCAGGTCCATTCATGGTTCGCCGAAATCGACCAGATCAGTGCGGTCGTCGGTCTCGAGGAAGCGCGCCTGCTGTGCGCCGACACGGTGGCATCGATCGCGGAGCTGAAGACGCTGCAGCAAAACGGCACCATAGACATGGACCTGAGGCTGGATGGATGGCTGTGGACCGCAAGCTCCATTGCGCAGGAAGGCGCCTGGGAGACCGCCGTGGCCTTGACGGCAGCTGTTGGAGAAAACCGTTTCAGGCCGCTGACGGCCGAGGACATTCAACGCCGCACCGGTTCATCGGCCTCCTATGTCGGCGTCGTCGAGACCACTGCCGGCACGGTCCATCCCGCCAAACTTGCCATCGGATTGCGCAAGCTGGCACTGACACGCGGCGTCATCATCCACGAGCGCAGCCCGGTCCTCGCCATCGAACCGGGCATGACATGCACGGTGCGCACGGCGCATGGCGCGGTACGGGCTGACAAAATCGTGCTTGCCGCCAACGGCTGGCTTTCGGCGCTGCCGGAACTGCGACGGCATCTTTATGTCGTCGGCAGCGAGGTGATTGCCACTGCCGCCGTCCCCGAACTGCTCGACAGCATCGGCTGGCGCGACGGTGCCTCGATATGCGATTCCCAGGCCCAGGTGCTCTACTACCAGCGCACCATCGGGGGCAGGGTGGTCTTCGGTCGTGGCAGCGGCAACGTCGCCTTCAGTGGAAATTTGGGCGCCAGCTTCAACCGCAGCCCGGAGCACGGCCGCGACAATATGCGAGAGCTGCATCGGGTCTACCCCTCGCTGCGCGGTGTGGCGATCGAATATGACTGGTCGGGGCCGATCGACTGCGTGCCTGAACACGTTCCTGTCTTCGACCACCTGCGCGATCATCCCAATATCTTCTACGGCATGGGATTTAACGGCACCGGCATCGCGCAGACGCCGATAGCCGGACGCATTCTGGCGAGCCTGGTGCTCGAGCGAAAGGATCGCTGGGAGCGAAAGCGGTCTGGTCGGCATCGAGCGGCGCATGGCGCTGCCGCCCGAGCCGTTGCGATATCTCGGCGCCAGACTTGTCCGCGCCGCGGTGCGCCGCAAGAACGAGGCCGAGATCCGCAACCGCAAGGCGGGCAGGATCACCAATCTTTTGGCGGCACTGAAGCCAGGCAGGCGCAAGAAGTAGCCGGGCATCTGGCTCATCGTCACGCTCTTCAAACCATGAGCCGGCACGTGCCGTCCCGATGACGGTGGACGCGGCATTGCGATCAGGGTGCTTGCTGGGTTGATCGACGTACATTCTTAAAGCGGAGTGCGTCGACCTTGTTCTAACGTATTCATGTGGGCCGTATCGCCATCACACCTATGCTTGGCGCACTTGCGGCTTTCCATTCGAGGGCGGGCCAACGGATCCGCGTGCAATGATGGCGGTCGGCAAAACGAGCTTTTCCGCCGGACGGGAATCTCCCTTCAATCGCCGGATGAGCAATTCCGCGACGCTCTTGCCAAGCGCGTAGACGGGCTGGTCGATAACGGTGATGGGCGGCGTGGTGACGCTCGTCCAGTCCGCATCATGGAAAGTGATGAGCGAAATGTCGTCGGGAACCCGCAGGCCGCGCTCGCGGGTCACCTTGAAGATCTCCAGCGCAATGACGCTGTCGGAGGCGAGGATCGCCGTCGGCCGATCCGGCGCCGACAGCATCTCGCCGGCAACCCTGCGCGTTTCGGTGGGGCTTGTCGCGCCAAGGCGAACAAAGCGTTCTGGCCGATCAAGTCCGGCCTCTCGGCACACGGTGAGGAAACCGTCGATGCGCTCACGGACCGACGAGGTGTAGATCTGCCCGAGATCGCGGTACTCGTGCCCTTCGGCGTCGACCGCGGTCACATAGGCGATGTTGCGGTGGCCGGCATCGGCTAGAAAGCGGGTCGCCAGCATGGCGATGCCGCGATCGTCGGTCGTGACCGTATCGACATCCAGATCTGCCAGCGCCCTATCCAGCAGGGCAAGCGGTCGGCCCGAGCGGTGGATATCGCGCAGGTGCGCGATGTCGCGCGATTCCGACGGCGTGACGATCAGCCCGTCGACGCGCTTGCCGATGAGCAGTTTCACGGCCGCCTTTTCCGCCTCGATCTTCTCGCCGGAATTGGCCAGGATGACGTTGAACCCGGCTGCCTTTGCCGCGTCGCTGATGCCGCGTACCGCGAGGCTGAAGAACGGGTTCTCGATGTCGCCGACAACCACGCCGATGATGCCGGAGCGGCCGGTCGTCATGCTGCGGGCGAGCTCGTTCGCACGATAGTCCAAGGCCTTGGCCGCGGCCATGACTTCCGCGCGGATCATGTCGCTGACGACGCCGTATCCGCCGAGCACGCGCGCGGCTGTCGCTTTCGAAACATTGGCCGCACGGGCGACGTCGCTGACCGTTATCGACGGGGTCTTGGGGGCGGTTCTTTTCATCGGATGACGACTACAAGAGTTGTTGACGGGAGGTCAACGTGGCGATAACGATTAGCAAAGAGACCGGTCTCACAGACGATGAGACCGGTCTCTTTAGAAGGAGTGGAGCCGAGAGGCGTGACGGACCGTGATCTCGGCAAGGGCATGTCGGGGCGCCAGATGGCGGCTCGACGCAAATACCAAGAAGAACAGACCTTCAGAGTGGAGAAAGACATGAGCAGCAAAGAAATTCTCAAGTCGTTGATGTGCCCGGTCAGAACCGGCGCAATGGCTCTTATGGCGATGTGCGTCGGCGCCGGGCTGGTTTCAGGAGCGGCCGCCGCGGATGACAATCCCTATGGCCTCATTGATGCGAAGGTCATCAGCGTCGGGACCATGGGCGATGCCAAACCCTACGCTTTCACCCAGGCCGATGGGTCGTTCACCGGCTTCGACATCGAATTGTTCCGCAACGTCGCGAGCCGCCTTGGATTCAAGCCCGACCAGGTGATCTTCACCGGCCAGGAATTCTCGGCGCTGATGCCTTCGGTTGCAAACGAGCGCTTCGATGTCGCGGTCGCGGCAATCGGCACGACGGAAGCACGCAAGAAGACCGTCGACTTTTCCGACGGGTATATCGCAGGCTATCTCTCCGTGCTTACCGCCGACAAGGCGATCACGGCGGCGGACGGGCTCAAGGGCAAACGTCTCGGCGTCGTACAAGGCACGCTCCAGGAAATCTACGCGGCGAAGAATTTTGTCGGAACCGATCTCGTCAAATTCCCCGACAACAACTCCGCCGTTTCGGCGCTTAACAACGGAACCGTGGATGCCCACTTCCTCGATTACGAGGCCGCCAAGGACTATGGCCTTCGCTACCCGAACCTGAAGATCGCGGTCAATATTCCTTCCTTTGACGCGCCGGCCGGCTTTGTCCTGCGCAAGGGCAACGACAAGCTCCGCAATGCGCTGAACACCGCCCTTCACGCGGCCATGCAGGACGGCACCTGGAAGACGCTTTATGAAAAGTGGTTCCCCGGCTCGCCGATGCCCGACCAGTATCTTCCCAAGAAGTAGACCGTACCCGGCCGCTGGCTTTCATGCCGGCGGCCGGATTACGCCTCCGTCCTTGATGCGGACGATGTAAATAGCGCAACCAAAAGGGGGGCGAATGAACTGGCTCGAAAACCTGCGGCGCAGTTTCCTCGACTGGCACGCAATGGCGGACGTGCTGCCCAGCATGATCACCATCGGATTGAAGAACACCTTGATCCTCGCCGCCGCGTCGACAGTACTGGGTGTCATCCTCGGCATGATCCTGGCGGTCATGGGCATCTCGCAATCGCGCTGGCTGCGCATTCCGGCGCGGGTCTACACGGATATATTCCGTGGGCTGCCGGCGATCGTCACCATCCTGCTGATAGGCCAGGGCTTTGCCCGCATCGGCCGTGAAATCTTCGGCCCTTCGCCCTTTCCGCTCGGCATTCTTGCGCTGAGCCTGATCGCCGGCGCCTATATCGGCGAAATATTCCGCTCGGGCATCCAGAGCGTCGAGCGCGGGCAGATGGAGGCCTGCAGGGCGCTCAGCATGAGCTACGGCCAAGGCATGCGCCTGATCGTGATCCCGCAAGGCATCCGCCGCGTCTTGCCGGCCCTCGTCAACCAGTTCATCGGCAACGTCAAGGATTCAAGCCTTGTCTACTTCCTCGGTCTGCTCGCCTCGGAGCGCGAGATCTTCCGTGTCGGTCAGGACCAGGCAGTGGTCACCGGAAACCTCTCGCCATTGCTTCTGGCCGGCGTGTTCTATCTCGTCATCACCGTGCCGTTGACCCATGTGGTCAACTACATCGACAACTCGCTGCGGGTCGGAAAGCAAAAGGCCGGCCTCGTCATCAGCGGCCTGGCCGAAGTGAGCGAACTGGAGGGCGCCACCGGCAGTGCACCTTCGGAGGCCGGCTCTGATGCCGGCTCAGCGCTGCCCCGCTTCAAGGGCGGCAGTCTCGCCATCACCGATCTCGACATGGCCTATGGCGACCTCGATGTTCTCAAAGGCGTCAGCCTGGCAGTCAAGCCTGGCACGGTCACATGCGTGATCGGCCCATCAGGTTCGGGCAAGTCGACCCTGCTGCGCTGCCTCAACCGCCTGGTCGAGCCCAAGGGCGGTGAGGTGTTGCTCGATGGTGCGAGCATCCTGGCGATGAAGCCTGAAAAACTGCGCCGGCGTGTCGGCATGGTTTTCCAGCAGTTCAATCTGTTTCCCGACCACACCGCGCTCGAAAACGTCATGCTGTCGCTGACCAAGGTAAAGGGGCTCCCTGTACAGGAAGCTGAGCGCATCGCCGAGGCGCGCCTTGCCGACGTCGGGCTTGCGACCCGCAAACACCATCGTCCAGGGAGCCTTTCCGGTGGCCAGCAGCAGCGTGTGGCAATCGCTCGTGCATTGGCGATGGACCCGGAGGTCATCTTGTTCGATGAGGTAACGAGCGCACTCGATCCAGAACTGGTGAAGGGTGTGCTCAACCTCATGGCGGATCTCGGCCGGCGCGGCATGACAATGGTCGTGGTGACGCATGAAATGGGCTTCGCCCGCAAGGTCGCCGATCAGGTCGTCTTCATGGATGAAGGCCGCATCATCGAGGCCGGCACGCCTGCCGCGATTTTCGACACGCCGAAAAGCCCACGTCTGAAGCACTTCCTTGCCGAAGTGCTTTAATCACGCATGAGCCCTTCAAGACGGCCGCCCAAACCAACCTCCACCAGTGAAAGATATCTCATGGCTGCATCACATCAGGTTTCCAAGGTCGTTGTTGTCGGCGGCGGCATTTTTGGCGTCTCCTCGGCCGTTCATCTTGCAAGGCTCGGCATCGAGACCGTGCTGGTCAATGATGGACCGCTCGCCAAGGGAGCTTCCGGCCGCTCGCTCGCCTGGATCAATTCGGCGCGCAGGCGCTCGGCTGAATATCATCGCCTGCGCATGATCGGTATCGACCGCTACCGCAGTTTGTCGGCGCGATGCCCGGATGCCGCCTGGCTGCGTTTCGACGGTGGCCTGACGTGGGATGCGGACGATGCCTCAAACGAGATCGCCGATGTCTTCGCTCACGAAAAACGTCTCGGCTATGATGCGCAGCATCTGTCCGCGGACGCCATAAGGTTGGTCGCGCCGGGTGTCTGCGCAAGCGCTGTCACGCCTCAAGGCGCGATCTTCAACCCGGGCGAGGGCTGGGTCGACCTGCCGTCGCTGATCGAAATATTGATCGCGGAATTCGTGCAGCGGGGCGGCCAGGTGGTCACCGAGGCCGGACGCGCTACCGTCACCGTCGCCAACGGCCGCGCCACCGGCGTCACCACCACCAGCGGGATCAGCTTCGCCGCCAACGCGGTGCTTCTGGCGACCGGTGGGGATGTGCCGCGAATGGTTGCCGTGGCCGGTCAGCGTATTGCCGATGGGACACCAATCGCGCTGCTGGTCAGGACCAAGCCAGTCGACTTGCCGCTACGCGCCGTGCTCAACACGCCGCGCGTCGCCATCCGGCCGACGCCTGATGGCGCCCTCGCGCTCGATTCTGCCTGGTCGGAAGAAGAGGTGGTAGTCAATCCGGACGGGACTTATCGCGTAAAAGCATCGACCATCCAGGGGCTTCTCGACGAAGCGTCGAATGTTCTCGACGGTCATCCGAAATTGGAATTGGAGAGCTACGGTGTCGGGCCCAAGCCAATCCCCGGAGACGGCGAGCCGGTCTTCGGCCAGTTGCGGGAGATCGAGGGGTATTACGTCGCCTTCAGCCACAGCGGCGCAACACTTGGCTTGATTGCCGGCGAACTGCTTGCAACCGAGATCGCCACCGGAACAGAGCACCCACTCCTTGCAAGCTTTCGACCGTCTCGATTTTCACTTTAGCCCGCCAATTCGCCTCGGAATGGGATGTAATGTGGCATGCCTGGAGTTTCGCTAGCCGAGACGGCGGCCGCCTGGCCGCTTACGCGCACCGAACCTGACACCGGAACATTTTCTCCACGTTGAAGTTGGACAGCGCCAGGACCGTCGTTCGTCCAAGCTCAACCAGCGCTGAGAAATTCCATGACCAACCAA
Source organism: Mesorhizobium sp. M0802 (assembly GCF_040320115.1). NCBI lineage: Bacteria > Pseudomonadati > Pseudomonadota > Alphaproteobacteria > Hyphomicrobiales > Phyllobacteriaceae > Mesorhizobium > Mesorhizobium sp. M0802. The sequence goes on along the minus strand of NZ_JAMYOY010000006.1, from coordinate 213,778 downwards.
CACCCCAAGACTAAACAGCCCACGGACAAGGATCTGCGAGACAACCCGGGAATCGGCACCTCGAAGGGCGCGGTCAAGGGCGGCGATATGCTCGACGAGAACGATGCTCTCGATGGGGACAATACGTTCGAAGGCGATGTCGAGAACGACGTCGCGCCTCAGGGCGGCATCAATCCTGACCAGACCGGACGCACGAACAAGTAGGAGGCGCCTTGCCATGGCCGGCCGGAAGACCCACGAGCAGCAGCTGCGCATCATCGAAAAGCGCGAGAACACCAGCAATGCCGGCGACGATTTCAATGCCGAGGATGAGCTGAAGAGAACCAAGCAGGAGCGCGAGGCGCGGCAAGACGGCGCCAATCTGCGCGACGAGGGCGTGGAATTGACCGACAAGGACGATCGCCAGATGATCCGCGGCGAAAACCAGGAGAGCGAGCACCACAAGCGCAGGCAGGACGACTAAGCCTGTCGTCTTTAAGGCTATCGAGGAGCCATGCCAGACTACCGGCACGCCAGGCACCGCATGGTCGAGGCGCACATCGCCCGCCGCGGTGTGCGCGACGAACGAGTCCTTTCGCCACTGAGGCGGAAATCCCGCGCGAGAAATCGTCGACGAGGGGTGCGAGGAGTTCGCCTATGGGGACGGTCCGGGCGGCGTTGCGCTCTGGCTATAGGGACCTGCGAAGACGCGACCTGAACATCGGCCAGCTCTGCCGCGAGAGCTTTTGGCGATCAGACAGCCTCGGCCACTACATGCAATCCTCGGCCTCGCAGCAGTTCGATGCCTTCGTCTGTTCGATCGCACCTCGCCTGTTCAGCCGCTGACTGCCGAACAGCGCCTCATCGGGTGGTACTGAGACCTTTGCCTTCGGCACCTGAATGCGGCCTTGCCTTCGGGCACGGAACATCTCACCGACTTTCTGGTTAGGCAGGCCGGATGAAGGGAGCTTTGCGCATGGCCACTAATTTGGAAGACGGCAAGACCGCTCAATCTTCCGACGAGTTGCATGGCGGCAATCGCGGCGGCGACAAGGACCAGCGTAAGACTGACAAGACCGCGAACAAGAGCAGCCAGGCGGCGGGATCCGCATCGCGGTAGGACCGAGACATGCCGACCGCCGCGGACATCCTCATCGAGACGCTGATCGACTGGAACGTCGATATCATCTTTGGCCTGCCGGGCGACGGCATCAATGGCATCATGGAGGCGCTGCGCAGGCGGCAGGACCGTATCCGCTTCATTCAGGTGCGGCACGAGGAATCCGCGGCGTTCATGGCGTGCGCCTACTCAAAATGGACAGGCAAGCTCGGTGTCTGCCTCGCAACTTCCGGCCCTGGCGGCACACACCTCCTGACGGGACTCTACGATGCCAAGCTCGACCAAGCGCCGGTGCTCGCCATTACCGGCATGCAGTTCCACGACCTCATCGAGACCTTCACCCAGCAGGATGTCGACTTGACGCGCGTCTTCAGCGATGTCGCCGTCTTCAACGCGCAGGTCTCCGACGCGGCGCATATGGAAAGCCTGGCCGGTCTCGCCTGCAGGTCGGCGCTGGCACGTCGCGGCGTTGCGCATCTGTCGATCGCCAGCGATGTGCAGGAGCACACGCTCGACCAGGCCAAGCGCTCGAAGCGCAACAAACCGTCGCATACGCCGGATCGTTGGTTCGAAGGAAGCAGGCTTCCCGACGAAGAACAACTTGCGAAAGCCGCCGAGATCCTGAACGGCGCGACGAAGGTCGCGATCCTCGCCGGTCGGGGCGCGCTTGGTGCCAGGCACGAGTTGGAAGAGACGGCGGAGCTGCTTGGTGCCCCCGTCGCAAAGGCCTTGCTCGGTAAGGCTGCCTTGCCCGACGATCACCCGCTGACGACTGGCGGCATCGGAATTCTCGGCACGCTGCCGTCGCAGGAAATCATGGAGGAATGTGACGCGCTGCTCGTCGTCGGCTCGACCTTTCCCTACATCGAATACTACCCGAAGCCGGGACAGGCGCGCGGGGTGCAGATCGAGCGCGACCCGCAGCGCATCGGCCTGCGCTATCCCGTTGAGGCCGGCCTTGCCGGCGATGCCGCCGTGACGCTGCGATTGCTGAACAAGCGCCTGAAGCGCAAGGATGATCGCAGCTTCCTCGAGAAGGCGCAGGCGGGCATGCGACGCTGGCGCGAGATGATGGCGCAGTCGGAGCAAAAGGCCGCCACTTCGCTCAAGCCCCAGGTGGTCACACGCGCATTTGGGAAACGATTGCCCGATGAGGCGATCCTGGTTGCCGATTCCGGCCAGAACACCGAGATGGCAGCCCGCCATATCGAACTGCGTGACGGGCAGGCCTTCGGCGTCTCGGGCGCGCTGGCCTCGATGGCATGCGGACTGCCCTACGCGATCGCCGCGGGCCTGGCCTTTCCCGGCCGGCCGGTCTTCGCGGTCGTCGGCGACGGCGGTCTCGCGATGCAGCTCGGAGAGTTCTCGACGGCAGTTCGGTACCGGGTCCCACTCAAGGTGCTCGTGCTCAAGAACGGCATGCTCAATCAGATCGCCTGGGAGCAGATGATGTTCCTCGGCAACCCGCAATTCGCCTGCGAACTCCAGCCCATCGACTTCGCCATGGCCGCCGAAGCCATGGGCGGCGTTGGCTACAGCGTCTCTCGCGCCGAGGAGGTGGAAGGCGTTCTCGACGCTGCCCTGGCTGCTGAGGGTCCGGTGGTCATCGAGGCCGTGGTCGACCCGTACGAACCGATGATGCCACCGAAGATGCCGCCGGATTATGCGAAAAATTTCCGCAAGGCGCTACCGGATACCCCCGGACGCGCGGAAATCGAGGCGAATGTGGCGCAAGAGCCGCTGAGGTCGATGATTACCGCCGGCGAGAAAGATTGACCAGCCACACAAGAAGCAGCGGACCAGCATCCATGACGACGAAGAAGGAGCACGAGTTGAACAAGACCGACAGCGGCACCGCAAATCGCAGTTCGCCGAACCTCATGGGCGCCGGCCAAGCGTGCAAGGCCGAGGAATGGGGAGGTGGCTCGAAAGCCGCCAAGGGACCGATCACGGAACCGGATCGACACAACCGCAACTCCAGCCAAAAAAGGAGCTGACATGCAGGATGCCCAGCAGAAATATCCTCAGCCGCCGCTTCCCGAACAGCAGCAGGACATGCCCGGCTATACCGACGAGATGGATCCACGGCCCGACCACGGAGAGGAGAGCTATCGCGGCAGCGGTAAGCTGACGGACCGCGTCGCGCTGATCACCGGCGCGGACTCGGGCATCGGCCGGGCGGTCGCTATCGCGTTTGCACGCGAAGGCGCCGACGTCATCATCTCGTACCTTGAAGAGGACGAAGATGCGCAGGAGACGGCGCGCTTGGTCGAGGAAGCGGGGCGCAAGGCGGTGCTCGCACGCGGCGACATCTCGGACGAAATCTTCGCGCGGTCGCTTGTGCAGCGAGCTATCGATGAATGCGGGCGCCTGGACATCCTCGTCAACAATGCAGCCCACCAGGCGTCGTTCGAGAAGCTGGAGGACATCAGCGCGGAGGAATGGGATCTCACCTTTCGCACCAATGTCTATGCGATGTTCTATCTGTCCCAGGAAGCAGTGAAGCACATGGAACCCGGCTCGACCATCATCAACACATCCTCGATCAACGCGACCAGTCCCTCGCCGGCACTGCTTGCCTACGCCACTACCAAAGGAGCGATCGCCAACTTCACCGCCGGACTTGCAGGACTGGTAGCTGAACGCGGCATTCGCGTAAACGCGGTCGCTCCCGGGCCGATTTGGACGCCGCTGATCCCGTCGACAATGCCCTCTGAGAAGGTCAAGGAGTTCGGGAAGAACACACCGCTCAAGCGTCCCGGGCAACCGGCAGAGCTTGCAGCGACCTATGTGCTGCTTGCCTCGGAAGGATCGAGCTACACCACCGGCGCACTCTACGAGGTCACCGGCGGACGGCCGATGCTTTGAGCGAGCGTACCTGCCAGCTCCACGGCGCCCACTCCCGGTAGCACACCCACATGTGGCGAGGCTCATGCGCGATCAGGATCGCGGACAACCGCCACGTCCGCAAACTGGTTGAGGCGCATGCCGAAGCCTCCCCACCAGACCCTGAACCGGAGGTTGGTAGACGGGAAGCTGACTTCATTCCGGGTTCAACCGGAGCGTCAGCTTTCGGGGAGGGGCAAACGCTGGGTGAATGTCCCCGATAGGCGCATTGCAGCCATGCCGCCGTCGCGTTGTGAGACTGATTTGGCGACCAGCAAAACAGCAGTCTCTACGACTCGTCCCTCTCATCGCGCAAATTAGACACAACGCGGCGGTTCTGCGACCTGCAGGCGGAGTCGGGGCAGTCGCGGACCAGCCTGTCCTTGCCGTAGCCCTTGGCCCACATGCGGTTCCGGTCTATGCCGCCGGCGGCGAGGTAGTCCATCACCGCATCGGCGCGCTGCTGTGACAGCGCCGTTTCGCTTGCGCCGGGATCGTCGGCGAAACCCTGCAGCTTGAGCAGCCAGCGCGGATGCTTTGTCAACCAGGCGATCTGGGTGTCGAGGGTGGCCTTGGCGACAGAATCGAGCGCGGCCGAACCTTTCGTGAAGTAGGTGCGGCGGCCGACATTGAGGATAAAATCCTCCTCGCTGCCCGGCTGCACGTTCTGGAAGCCGGCAATCTCGGCGTTGGTGACGTCAGGCGTCGACGGGGCCAGCGTGTTGCTGGTCGAGCAGGATGCGGTCAGAACCAGCAGGCCGGCGGCGAGCAGCCGGCGCGTGTTTTCAATCATGCGGTTCATGATGCGCCAATCATTCGACAGTGGTGGAAGCGGGCGCCTGGTCGGCGATGTGCGGCAGGACCTCCACCGCGGTGCCGATCGGGCACCGCTGGTAGAGGTCGATGATGTCTTCGGGGAACATGCGGATGCAGCCGCTGGAAGCGTCGGTGCCGATGCTCCACGGCTCGAGCGTGCCATGCAGGCGGTAGCCGATGTCGGCGCCGTCGCGGTACAGATAGAGCGCGCGCGGCCCGAGCGGATTGTTGGACGCGCCGCCTGCGATCATGGGCGGTAAGTCCGGTTTGCGCTCACGCATTTCGGGGGGCGGGACCCATTGCGGCCACAGCGCGCGGCGATCGATCGTCGCGCGGCCGTACCATTTGAAGCCTTCCTTGCCGACGCCGACGCCGTAGCGGATGGCAGTCTTGTTTTCCATGATGAGGTAGAGGAAGTGGTGGCGGGTATCGACCACGACGGTGCCGACCGGCTCGCTGCTGAAATACTTGACGATCTGGCGATGCCATCTCTTGTCGATCTTGGCGAAGTTGGTCTTGCGATAGACGAAATCGTTATCGCTGGCGGTACCGGCGAAAAAGGATTTTGCCCCCGCGGCTTGAACAATATTGCCGGTTCCACCGACCGCGACCAGCGCCAGACCGCCGAGCACGACACCCCTGCGTGATAAAACCATCGGCAATCCCCCATGCCTTAAGCCTGGCGAACCATAGTTGAGAATGATTTCGGCTCAAAGTGGAAAATGCTGCAGTGGGTGGGCCGCAAGCGGTCTGTCCGCTTGACGGCAAAATAGCGGCTGCCCGCCGGCTCACGCCGGCGGGCTTTTTTGTGCGGACGGGAACATCCTCGCTCCAAGGGTGTTTTGTCACACCCCGGCTCGTTCTTCATCGGTCGTGCCGGTGACCAAGATGTCCCCTCATTCATCATGGTCGGCCCGCGCAGCCTTGACCGCACGCGCGGGCCATCCCATCACAAGGCCCGCTGGCTCACGCTGGCGGGTTTTTCCGCGTCCAGGCGCCGAAACTCATCTTGGCATGCCTGTTACAACGAACCAGGCGGATTCCGCGCTCGGTCTCCGCACGCGGCGAGGAGGACTTGCGACATGCCTCGCTGCGGGATTTTCGCGATGAGTCTACCTGGCTCCTGCTGAACGCCATGGCTGACCACCGGGCGCGTTTGGACGACCTTCCAGTCGAAAAGCGCGCGGCAATCGCACCTTAGGCGAAGAGGCTTTGCTTTGTTGATGCAGTTGTCATCGCATCAATCGTGGGTAGCAATGCGGTTGTTGCGTGTTGTTGGAGAGATGGGTTTCCCGAAAAGAATGAATATGCGCAGACAAAAGAAGCGAGCAGGATGCCGTGAGTACATCTGCCAAATATCTATTACCTCATATGTGCTCGCTCCTCGGAAGGCGATCCCGCCACCCTCTCGACAGTGAAGATGGCGGGATCTCAACCGGCGACAAGGGACTTCGATCGACGGTCGGTTTCCAATTCCGCGTCCGGCTGCGTGTTCCGCCGTTCGGGCTTCTTCCAACCGCAATCAGACGCAAGTCCTATCCCATAAGACTGATGGCCAAATTGGGAACATCCGCTGAAGCATTGCGTTCGGCAGCGTGAAACCCCAAGGCAAAGGATGACTAATCATGTCGAATTGCGAGACTGCAAAATCACATTCGTTAGGAAATCGCGTCGCTGATCTCACAGCCAAGATGCGTGAAGCGCAGATTGACGCGGGTGAAATGATGGCCTTCCACAAGGTTGCAACTATGTTGGAGGACAGCCAAGGACGTATCAATGGCGACGACTTGATCGCCGCATCCTTCGTTCTGCTGGAGGACCGGGCGCCCGAGTGACCCTGCGTTGGTCGGCTTCGATCGTTCCTTGATCAGCACTGCGCAGCCGTTTTTTTGTCACGGCTGGCGTCTCCGGGACCGCGGGAATAGCGCAAGGCTGGAGGGTGCTGTTAGGGCCGCCGCGCCTAACAGCCAAGAGACACCGCTTCGAATTCGACCGCCAGGCGCTCGCCCGCTTTGTCCGAGGGAGGGCATTCACTTTGAAGGCAGCTACGGCGTGTCCTCGCTATCAGTGCCATGCATGCTGGAGCCATGCATGAAGGACTGGATCTCGTCCGCATCGATCTTGCCGTCACCATTCTCGTCAATGCTACTGAACATCCTGCCCACCGCGCGTTGAACCTCGTCCTCGGACACCGATCCGTCGCCATCGGTGTCCAACAGCCCGAACATCAGTCGCATGCCGGCACCGCGCATCAGCTGATGATGCCAGCGTCCAGCCATTCTGTGTCCACGATCGCGGCCACCGTGGTTCTGCCAACGGCCGCCATCTTCATCGTGGCGGTCAGCACCCTCGTTGCGATCGCCTTGATAGTTGCGACTATCTTCCTCGCGGAAACCTTCTTCGGAACCGCGATCCTGCTGCATTCTCTCCCGGACAGCTTGCTCAACCATCTGGCGGATCATTTCGCGTGTTGGTGCATCCGCTTGTCCGGTCGCATCCGGCAACTGTCCGGCGGTCGGCGGTTCGGTTGCCGGAGCGGGTGCAGGTGTCGAGGGTGATGGTGTTCCGCTTGTCTGGGCGAGTGCGGGGGAGGTCAGGGCAATGAAAACGACGGCCGCCGCCGTCTTGCTGTGTGGAAATCTCATGGCATGCTCCATCAGTGCTTTCGCTTGAAGGCCAAACTGGAGCTCGATCTGATTGTTCCCCGAAGGGATCAGGTCACGGCGAAGTTACTGAGGCATGCCCCCGTCTGAGGTAGATCAGGGTCTTCGCCAGGGAATAATTCGGCTCCTCTTCCCTAGGCACAAGAGGAACCGGCGCCCATTTTTGCGGGCAATGAACGTTGGACATTCGGCCTCGCCAATTTTCTGCCAATCGATCATACCGACGCACCAATTCCCTCTGCGTCCTCTCCTTTCGTGGGACGGAAGCCGTTTCGACCGCACGCCGTCAATCGCGAATCCCGCGTCCATATGCTGCGCGGCCATGATGCATATTTTTTATGTCACGGACCTCTGTCCGTCTGGACACCATGTTAGCCAGCGCTAAATCAGAGCAATGCGACGCCTCCTGCTGGGACTTACAGTTTCTCTCTTTTGGACCACGTTGCTTCAGGCCGAGGCGTGGCAGCCCTTCGGCGTCCGACAGCTTGGCTTTAGTTTCGATATTCCTCCGAATTTCGTCCTGACCCAGAATTCGGAGCAGGGCGCGGCTTTTCAGGGCCCAAGAGACGCGTTTCTGGTCGTTTGGGGCGCGCGACTGGGCAAAGCAAGTTTTCGCGCCGAGATTGAACATCGCATGATCGAGGACGAAAAGGCCGGTTGGCGACTGACCTATCGGCGCCTAGCCCCGAAATGGGCCAGCTACTCCGGGGTCAAGAATGGCGAGATTCGCTACGTCCGTGCAATTATGGTCTGCAACCGGCGTGCCGCGCTTTTCACAATGAATTATCGGAAATCCGAAAAGAAACCGTATGACCCTGTTGTTGTGCGCATGGTCCGGTCCCTGAGAGCGGAAGGATGTTAGCCAGCAAAGAGCGAGGTTGCCGTACTGTGCTTCCCTCGGCTAAGGGCCCAGTGGCCAACACGGCTCCCCAATAGCCCCGCCCAGTCACATGAAAGCAGGCACCGGCAGATATGCGGCCGAACGTTCTCACGCTGGCTCAGCCGCTCAAAGCCCATCACCGAAAAGCTGCTTAGTGCGGTCGCCAGCTAGAGCTACCACTGAGCCATTCCCGCTGCGGCTGGGTAGCGCCTCAGTTCCGTACGCGTTCATACCAAGAACGGGCGGGGCGAACGCCCTGATAGAGCTACGGCTGTAGAAGCGCGCCGCCAAACTGCGCCCACAAGCGCTCGCACTCTCTCGCCCTTAGGCTCGGGGTACCGGGCGCGCCATAGAAGACCATGGCGCCGCGAATGTCGTATCCAAGCACCGAGGCGTTGGCCACGAACTGGATGGCTCTTCCCAAGCTGGTGATGCCGATGTCGACCTCAGCTTTGTTGGTGAGGTCGACCACGCCTACTATTTCCGCATTGGCGCTCCTGCCCGCCAAAACGGCCGTCGATATTCCATCATGCACGGCAAGAAGCATTTCGGTGAGTTGCCCGGTGGAAGGGCTCTACAAACGCTTAAATGTCAGGTTTGTTCCTACTGGCCTTGGCGGCTTTCCGACTACCAAGTCTGGGTCACGCGGCCTCTCATGTGCGCGTAGTTGACATCGTCTGCTGGACCGAACGGTCAGGCCGACGAGCCCAGTTCCTCTCAGCATCGAGCAGTTCATTCTGCCCAATCAAGCCGTTCATAAACAGCCTGAGTATGTGCGCAGCTATGCGCTCTCCGTTCTGCGAAGCAAGAGGTAGGGCGCGCTCTTTGCAGACCGTGTGACAAACCTGGGCGAGCATCTCAATGTCGCTTGGCCCCAAAAACCGACCCGGATACAACATACCGTTTTCCTGTTGGAGAGTTGGAATGGCTATCCATTACGCAGGGTCACCGGTAGCCACAATCAACTATGATAGTGAGATGTCGAGTCCGGTGGAAAAAACAGCGAGGTCACAAAAGTGGTCGCGCTTGTCTCCGATTGACAGATGCGTCGACGCTACACCGACCAGCGCTACCGCACCCGCTTCATCGACGCGGCTTTGCAAAGGCCTATGACCAGTTCGCTACCAGCTGCCGGACCGCCCAGGCGAGCATGCCGCCGGCCCTCCCGAAGCGCGATGTCGTGGATGAGGCAGCCTTTTCCGTATACATCCAGCTGTTACGCTGCGCATCTGCTTCGGTTCGAAAACTCGCCGCGAGCCTGGCGTGCTCGCGTGTCCGGGCCGAAAACGCCTTCACAGCCCACATGTTGGTAACGACATCGATGAGGCTGCCGCCGACCTCGTTGGCATAGGATGCTTCCCGGCAAGGGCATCGACCAATGCCCCGGGCCGACCAGCACGAACCTGCGGGGGCTTTCCCGGAACAAAGCGTCGACGATCCGGTTCGGCAGGGAAGCGGCCAAAATTCATGCCATCGGAGATGGCGAGGCAGATAACAGATGAAAGGGAAGCTGAAGATGACGAAGTCTGGCGACCGCACCGTTCCCGGCGACGGCAAGATCGAAACCGGCCCGAACACATCTCCGCAACAGGATCCGGCAGAGGGGTCGCGCGAGACAATCGATCGCGAACTCGAGCGGACAGACGACGACAATAATTCCGACGAAGCGGAACGCTTGCGCCGAGACCTGCCGAAAGGGGTGGCGGAAGAGACCGAGCTTCCCGAACGCGGCTCGGCCTGAGGATCGCCGGAACCTTGCCAAGGCAAGAGACATGGAAGGCTCGACGCCGGTCGGATCGCTGCTTGCTTCGTGCCTTTAACGCACCGGCCACACAACCCATGCGCGGCGGTGACCCAGGAGATGGCGAGAACGGCCGCGCGACGGTCCACTCTGTTCCAGCAAACTCGGCTCGCCGAGAGCTACCACCTCTGGCGTTAGGGCCTGACGAGATGCCACCTGTCCAGGTCGCATGCCGCCAGGGTTCCGCAATCTCTATCAGGCTGCGCCGGCCTTCTGGCTGCGCTGCGAGCGGGCACGGTCGCGGGCTGCGGCAGTGCCTCCGGGAAAGCCGCTTCGATCGCTGTAGTCGCGTGGCTTGGTCCCCCTCCGAGAGTGGCGCGCGGTCACGCTTTTCGCACCGATGATGTCGAGCAATGTGATGCCGGCGACCATCGCAAGCGCAAGGCCCACATTATCGCGCTTTGGGTTGCCATGCCGATACGCTGTCAGCAATGTCGCGATATCCAGGCCGTCGCCGGCCACCCGGCTCCACAGCCCCGCTTGCTTGTCCACTGAAAGCGAGAGTATGCCGCTGCTTATTTCCCGCGCCCCATAAGCGCGGATCAGATCTTCCTTGCCGCGCATGCCGAGCGCGCCGGCAATCCGCTCGGCGCCAACCAGCTCGGCGACGCCAAGCGCGATGCTGAACCAGCCGAGCTTGCGGGCAAGGCCATCGGAGGCCGCGACCGCACTCTGCCCAGTCTTCAGCACTTTGGGATCGCCAGGCGATCGGGTGATGTTGGTAAGTTTGGCAATCACGTTCATGACGATTTCCCTACGGTTTCAGTACAACCTTGATGCAGCTGTCCTGCTTGTCGCGAAACACCTTGTACATCTCGGGTCCCTGCTCGAGCCCCACGGTATGTGTGATGACGAAGGATGGGTCGATCTGGCCATCTTCGATGCGGCGCAACAGATCCTCGGTCCAACGGTTGACATGGGTCTGCCCCATTCGGAAGGTGAGCCCCTTGTTCATTGCCTGTCCCATCGGAATCTTGTCGACCAGCCCGCTGTAGACGCCGGGGATCGAGATCACGCCGGCCGGCCGGCAGACATAGATCATCTCACGCAAAACGTGCGGTCGATCATTTTCTATCAGCATCAACTGCTTTGCGCGATCGTAGACGGTATCGGGCTGGGCCAGCGAGACGTGGCTTTCCATGCCGACGCAATCGATGCACTTCTCCGGGCCCTTTCCGCCGGTGAGTTCCCGCAGTCGTTCGACGACACTTTCCTCGGCGAAATTGATGGCGATGGCGCCGCCGGCCGCGGCCATGGAAAGCCGCTCCGGCAGGCAATCGATCGCCACCACCTGTTTCGCGCCGAGCAGCAGGGCGCTGCGTATGGCCATCTGCCCGACTGGGCCACAGCCCCACACCGCAACCGTATCGGTGGGCTCAATGTCGCACTGTGCCGCCGCCTGCCATCCGGTAGGAAAAATATCGCCGAGGAAGAGAACCTGCTCGTCGGTAAGGCTGTCAGGCACCTTTACGTGCGTGGCATCGGCGAACGGCACACGCATGTATTCCGCCTGTCCCCCAGGATAGCCGCCGGTCAAATGAGTGTAGCCGAACAGACCCGCGGTGGTGTGCCCGAACACCTTGTCACCGAGATTCTTCTTGCGGTTTGTGCGTTCGCAAACCGAAAAGTTCTGTCGCTTGCACTGGTCGCACTCACCGCAGATTATGATGAACGGCACGACGATGCGGTCTCCCTTCTTCAGAGCGCCGTTGACGCCCTTGCCGACCTCAACGACCTCTCCCATCATCTCGTGGCCCATGATGTCGCCGGGCAGCATGGCTGGCACATAGTTGTGGTAGAGGTGAAGGTCGGAGCCGCATATGGCACAACTCGTCACCTTGATGATCGCGTCACGTTCATCCTCAATTTCCGGGTCCGAAACCTGATCGCAGCGTATGTCTTCCTTGCCGTGCCAGACCAACGCTCGCATAGCTTGCTCCTATTTTCGCAAGATCTGTGGGTAGGGACCTCGCGCCTGTCCTAAGCGGGCCGATGCCTGGTTGGATCGACTGTGCCGCTGCTTGTCGAACCACAGGGGCGGACCGATGTTCCGGGAGCTCGAGAGAATTTTTGGGCCATTCCAGACCCGCACCTTGGAAGGATCTGTCGCGGGCACCAGCGGCCTTCGCGGGCGCGTCGGGGCACGAACCGCTGGAGCCCGAGCCACGAATGGACGTACTCAAGTGTACCAAAGAAGGTCCGTCCGCAGGTGTCCCTTCGCGGCGATCGACACCTCATCTGCTCGATTCTCGCGGCCATAACCGGCATTCTCTTCCTCGCCCTCACAGGTCGGCCGAGGCGCTCAAGGGTCAGCGCTGTGTGACCGGAGCAGGTCGGAGATGCCGCTCACCGGCGGGCGCGCAGCCCGACCCGACGCGATCGACACGAGGTGGATGGGCGCCATCGCGACAGCGGCTCTAGCGGAGTATTTCGCAGAAATACAATGATTAGCGGGCAGGGAGGAGTGCTAGCCGTGCGCAGCGATGAACATGGCGACGGCCGACCGGCAATAGGATTCGACTTCGTTGTCGTCCGCTGCTCTCGCCTCATCGAAGCGTGCGATAATCAGGAGATCGGATCCTTTGAAAAGCGCGGCAAACAAGCGGGCGGACCGGAGAGGATCGGGCACGTTCAGAACCGCCTTCGCGTGCAACTGACGCAACAGGGCCTCGATTTGGGCGATGACATTGGCGGGGCCGGCTTCGTAATGGAGCTTGCTTAAGGACTTTGGATTCGTCTGGTCGGCCATGACCATGGCTTCGACACTGCGGACATCTGATCTCAACAGCGTGCGAAGTAGGGATGATCCCACCGCCATGAGCTGATCCTCGACCGAACCGCCGACGCCTTCAAGAAGGGCCTGTGGTGCAAACAACTGATGGCAGCCGGACGCGATGGCCGCGCTGAACAGCGCCTCCTTGTTCTCGAAGTGCCGATAGATGCTGAGTTTGGATATCTTCGCCCGCTGGGCGACCTTGTCCAATGTCGTCGCTTGAAAACCCAATTCCACAAAGAGTTCGGACGCAGCGTCGAGTATCGTTTGGCCAAGCGCCTCGTTGGCGGGTCGGCCGCGCCGGCCCTGGCTATTTTCGGTCACGACAATTCCAGTCCTTGACAGTATCCTAATTCTTGGATTACGATACCATGTAGTTTCTGAAATGCGCAAGCCGATGGGTAGGTTTGGTCCAACCAGCCCCTCATCCACAACACGGAGCCCATCATGGATGACGTCATCATCATCGGCGGCAGCTTTGCCGGTCTCGCCGGTGCCCTGCAACTCGGCCGTGCCCGCCGTAAGGTCACCGTTCTCGATACCGGCCTGCCGCGCAACCGCTTCGCCGGCCACTCGCATGGCCTGCTCGGCCACGATCACAAGCCACCGCTGGACATCCTGGCCGAGGCGCGGCGGCAGCTGGCGCGCTATCCCACGATCAAGCTGGTCAATGCCCGGGCCGACAGCCTCTCCGGGGCCATCGACGATTTCTCCGTCCTCACTGGCGATGGCGGAAGCCTCGGCGCGCGCCGCCTGATCCTGAGCTATGGCGTCGCCGACCAGATGCCTGATGTTCCGGGCTTTGCCGAAGGTTGGGGCACGTCCATCGTGCCCTGCCCCTATTGCGACGGCTTTGAAGTCGCCGGCCAGCATTGGGGCCTCGTCTGGTCCGGCCCACAGTCGATGAATCAGGTCAGGCTGTTCCACGATTGGACCGACAGGTTGACGGTCTTCGCTGATGGTCACGACATTCCGCCCGATATCCGGGCCGGTCTGGCGCGCCGCAACATACCTGTCGTCGACGGCCGGATCAGCGAGATCGGCCATCACGGGGGGCATAACGCCACCGTCAAGCTCGATACCGGCCCCAATGTCGCGGTCGACATCCTGTTCGCGCATCCGCGCAACAAGCCGTCCGCAAGCCTGCACGAATCACTGGGCCTCGCCACGGTCGATACGCCCCTCGGCGTAATCCTCAAGGTCGACGAGCGCCGCGAAACCAGCATGCCCGGCATCTACGCCGCGGGCGACCTCGCCAACCCCCTCACGCCGCCATCGGTCACCCTGGCAATATCGCACGGCGCGATGGCGGGCATCTTCGCCCAGCAGTCGATGCTGGTGTGAGAGCGCAGATTCCCTTCTCCGGGGTGCCGCGGGCTATCGTATTCTGAAGGCGAGGTTACGGAACGCCGGCCCGCTCTCCTCTGAGGGGCATCTTTGGCCGGTTGGCTTTGAGAACTCAACTGCGCTGCCGGCATGACGGCGATCGCCGACATCGGTTATCAAGCTCAATCACGCTGGAAAGCATGAACCACGTCGACGTCGACATCGACGGCGGGCTTACGGTATGGGGACCGGTGGCGGGAGATTCGCCACCGCTGTCGGTACCCGATGCTGCGACGCTACTTTGCAGAACGGTCGCGTCCAGCAGCGCTTCTGGCGGAAGTCTCAGGCGGCCACGACGCGGGCCAGCAGTGACGAGGCCTCGGTACCAGCCAAGCCAAGGTCACGGACGCTGCTCATGTGATTGGCCCCGCCAAGGGTCGTGCGCGAAACAGTCAGTCCCTGTGTGTCAAGGTGGTCCGTGAAGAGTGCGGCCTGGCTGTGGAACGGCGGCGTTTCATCGGCGCCGACCAAGATATCTACGCCCACGGATGGATCGAAACTGTGATCGATGGGCGAGAATCGGCGGGCCTCCTCGTCGGTGATCGCGATCTCGGCGGCAAGGAACGACATCTGCAATGGCTTCAGGTCGTAAAGGCCGCCAAGCAGCAGCGCAGCTTTGATGCCGGAAGCCCGCTCGTCACCGCCGAAAAGCATTGTTGCCAGATGCGCACCGGCGGAATGACCGCTAACGGTCAGCAGGCCGGGATTGCCGCCATGGTGTGCGACATTGTCAAATACCCATCGCTTGGCGCGGCGCACCTGGTCGACGATCCTGGCCATCCTGACGGTCGGCATCAGCGCGTAGTCGACAATGACCGCGATCGCACCTGCGTTCGTAACGGTCTCGGCGACGTAGGAATAGTCGCGCTTGGAGAACATGCGCCAATAGCCCCCGTGGATGAACATGTGCACCGGCAGGCGGTCCCGTTTGCCCTCGGGAAAGAACAGATCCACGGTTTCGGTGGCGTCAGCCCCGTAGGCGACATCGGCGACCATGGGAACATTCGCCCTGGTGTCCTCGCTTCTGCGAACGATCTCGGCGACCATGTCGTCGAACTCGACCACATGATCGCGAATGCGAAACGGATCTTTGGCGTGATGTCCGCTCACAGGGTCACGGCGATGTACTTGGCCTCCATGAACTCGGCAACGCCGTGCTTCTGGCCGCCTTCTCGCCCCAACCCGCTTTGCTTGACTCCGCCGAAGGGCGCCGCCGGATCCGACATCAGGCCGCGGTTGAGCGCGATCATGCCCGACTCGATCTTTGATGCCACGCGCATTCCTCTGGCCAGGTCGCGCGTGTAGATGTAGGCCGCGAGACCGTATTCTGTGTCGTTGGCCTTGGCGATGACCTCCGCCTCGCTGTCGAAGCGACTGATCGGCGCCACGGGACCGAAGATCTCCTCGTGAGCCATGGCAACGTCGGCCGGCACGTCCTTGAGCACCGTTGGCGGATAGAAAAAGCCTCTGCCTTCAGATACGCCGCCGCCACACAGGATTTTGGCGCCGCGGGCAACGGCGTCCTGCACAAGCCGGTCGATCTTGTGCACAGCCTTCCTGGTGATCATCGGCCCGCATTCTGTGTCTGAGTCTGTGCCCGGGCCCAGGTTGAGTGCCGCCATGCGTTTGCTCAAGCCTTCCGCGAAGGCATCATGGATGCCGGCCTGGACGTAAAGCCGGTTGGCGGCCGTGCAGGCTTCGCCGGCGTTGCGCATCTTGGCAACCATCGCACCGTCGAGGGCGGCTTCCAGGTCGGCGTCGTCGAAGACGATGAAGGGTGCGTTGCCGCCAAGCTCCATGGAACAGGAAATGACGTGCTTTGCGGCTTCGGCCAGCAGCACGCGCCCGACGCCGGTCGAGCCGGTGAAGGACAGCTTTCGCACGCGCGGATCGGCCAGCATGGCCGCCGTCACCGGTCCGGGGGTCGAGGTCGTCAGGACGTTGACGACGCCGGGCGGCACGCCGGCTTCCTCGTAGAGCGCCGCAAGCGCATAGGCCGTCAGCGGTGTCTCGCTGGCGGGCTTCAGGATCACCGTACAGCCGGCCGCCAGCGCCGGCGCGATTTTGCGCGTCGCCATGGCGGCCGGAAAATTCCATGGCGTGATGAGCACGCAAATGCCGATGGGCTGGTAGTCGACAATGATCCGGTTCGCGCCCGAGGGCGCAAGGCCGAACTCGCCGTTGATGCGGACCGCTTCCTCGGCGTTCCAGCGAAAGAATTCCGCCGCATAGGCGACTTCGCCGCGCGCATCGCGCAGCGCCTTGCCGTTCTCCAGCGAGATCAGCGCGGCCAACGTCTCCGCCCGTTCGGTCATCAGTTCGAAGCAGCGCCGCAGGATTTCCGATCGCCTGCGTGGCGGGGTCTCGCGCCAGCCGGCCGCCGCCTTTGCGGCCGCGTCGACGGCGGAGGTGGCGTCGGCGAGCGTGGCGTCGGGAACCGCAGCGATCACGGCTTCGGTCGAGGGATCGACCACTTCGATCACGCGACCCTCCGATGAAGGCCGCCAGCGTCCGCCAATGTAGAGACCGTGCGAGACCGTGGCGTAGTCGAACATATCTTGATCCTCGTCGGATATGCCTGCGGCAATGTTCATTGGATGAACTCCTGGTCGGTCACATCATGGTGGCGGACATGTCGCCGTCATAAGCAGCCCTGACCAGCCGTCGCATCGCGGCAAGGTCGAACGGGCGGGGATTGTTCTTGATCAACCGGTCGATGCCCAGCGCCTGCTCAGCCGTCCAGTCGATCTTGTCTTCGGGAAGACCCAGTTCGGCCAATGTCGGTGTGATGCCGATGGCGCCAAACAGCCGGCTCACCTCACGGATGGTGGCGTGCGCCAAGGCATCGGCGTCGCCGCCGCCCTGATGGGAAAGGCCAAGAGCAGCGCCGACTTCGGCAATCTCCGCGGCTGCGGCGGCCAGGTTGTAGGTCATCACATAGGGCAGCATCGTGGCCACTCCCAGGCCATGCGGGGTGTGGGTAAGCGCACCGACGGGATACTGCACCGCATGGGCGGCGGCCGTTCCCGCCGTGCCGAAAGCGCAACCGGCGGCCAGCGCTCCCATCATCACGTCGGCGCGCGCATCCTCGTCCGATCCGTCGCGATATGCCTTTTCCAGACTGCGGCCGAGCAGCCTGATGGCCAAAAGCGCGAAATGATCGGTCAGAGCGCTCTTGCCGATGAACACGTGCTGTTGCGGCAAATGAGGGTCCGCGCCGCGTTTGGCCGCTGTGAAGGCCTCGATTGCGTGCGTCAGCGCGTCGGCGCCGGCGACCGCCGTCAAGGATGGTGGACAGGTCACCGTCAGATCCGGATCGCAAAGCGCCACTGCTGCGATGAGATGCGGACTGGCGATACCCACCTTCAGCGTCCTATCCGGGTCGGAGATCACGGCGACGGGGGTCACCTCGGAGCCTGTTCCAGCCGTCGTCGGCACTGCGATCACCGGAAGGGTAGGGCCGGGTACCTTGAACTCGCCATAGTAGTCCTCGAGCTTGCCGCCGTGGCTGAGCAGAAGTGCAGCGCATTTGGCTATGTCGAGGCAACTGCCGCCCCCGATGCCGATCACCATGTCCGGCTTGAAATCTTTCGCTTGCGCAATGCAGGCGGCGACGCTGTCGCGCGGCACATCCGGCAGCGTTCGGTCGAAGACCAGCGTCTCGATCGCCGCGTTGTGCAAGCCAGCGAGGATCTCGGCGAACTGCGACGTCGCCGCGAATCGCTCATCGGTACAGACGAACGCGCGGCGCCCATATTTGGCGGCAATGGCAGGCAGGACATGGCGCTGGCCTTTGCCGAACAGAATCTCGCTCGGCAGGCGCGCCGCTGCAAACAAGCTCATGCACAAGATCCTGCGAAGACGGATTGGAAGCCGACAGGCTTGGCTTCGTGCCGGAGGCCGACCTCGGCGCTGCAGGTCGTGATCATGCGATACCCTCATAAAATCGTATAGGATATAGGATTGAGTTTCGCGGAGCATCATGTTAGTGGGTGGTTCTGTCAAGAGGCAAACGATGCAGAACACGGACCTGACGGTTGACAATGAAGCTCGTGGGACCGGTCGTATTCAGCGCGCCAACAGTCTGGCTGGCGACGTTTACGAAGCAATCTTCGCGCAGCTCATGTCTTTGAGGATTGCTCCGGGATCGCGCATCACCGTCGACAATCTCGTCAAGGAATTCAACGTCTCGCATACCCCCATTCGTGAAGCGCTTGGCAGGTTGGAGGGGGAAGGGCTGGTTCTGAAAACCCACCTGATCGGCTATCGCGCCGCCCCACAAATCACCCGCCGGCGCTTCGACGAGCTTTACGAGCTGCGTCTATTGCTGGAACCTGCCGCCGCGGCCAAAGCCACCGCAACAATGGACGGCGAGCGCCTTGCCGCGCTGCAGGAGGCGGCCGGCGTCATGGCTCGGCGGGTGGGGAAAGACGAACGCCTGCGCTATTCGAACTTCGCCCGTCAGGATGCGATCTTCCACGACAAGATCGTCGAGTTTGCCCAAAACGAACTCATTCGCGAGACACTGAATCACCAGCATACCCACTTCCATATCTTCCGCCTGATGTATCACTCCAGGGTGACCGAAGAGGCGCTCGACGAGCACGAGGCTATTCTCGCTGCCTTTGCCGCGGGCGATCCGGACGCCGCCGAAAAAGCCATGCGCGCGCACATCGAAAATTCGCGGGACAGGCTCCTGCCTGCGTTCGAGTAGCCTGGCGATGTTGCTTGTCAGAGGCACCCTCAAGCGCGGCGCGCCGCTGTCCGCCCAGCCTGCCGCCTACGAATTCTATTCCCCGTTCTGAGCCGATTTCGATCCCGGGAAGCGAGGCGCGCAGTGCACCTCGCCCCTGAAACAAGCCGAGAGGAAAAGACATGCCAGCCAAAAAAATCCTGATGCTGACCGGTGATTTCACCGAGGAGTACGAAATCTTCGTTTATCAGCAGGCGATGGAAGCGGTGGGACACACCGTTCATGTCGTGTGCCCCGACAAAAGCGCCGGAGACATGATCAAGACATCGCTGCACGATTTCGAGGGCGATCAGACCTACACCGAAAAGCCCGGCCATAACGCGCTGATCAACAAGACCTTCGCCGACGCCGAGAGGCAGCTGAGCCAGTACGACGCTGTCTATTGCGCCGGCGGTCGTGGCCCCGAATACATCCGCACCGACAAGCGGATACAAGCGATGGTGCGCCATTTCCACGAGGCGAAAAAGCCGATCTTCACGATCTGCCATGGCGTCCAGATTCTGATCGCGGTCGACGGCGTCGTGCGCGGCAAGAAGGTGGCGGCGCTCGCCGCTTGCGAGCCGGAGGTGACGCTTGCCGGCGGCACTTATATCGATCTGTCTCCCACCGACGCTTATGTCGATGGGACCATGGTTTCAGCCAAAGGCTGGACCGCGCTTGCGGCGTTCATCCGTGAATGCCTGAAGGTGCTGGGAACGGAAATCCACCATTCCTGAACCGTTGAGCCGGCGCATCCCCTGAGGGATGCGCCGGCTCCCTCACGGCGCGGCGACTTCCGTCATTTCATCAAGTTCAGATCAGGAACCTGCGGCAGGTGTGCTCCAGAACCTTGTGCCATCATAACCTCGGACGCCTTAAGGCGCTGCCGCATCCGCGTTCGTGCACCAGCGCGCCATCCTCGTTGAGCTTTCCCAGCTTGACGGATGCGAACCCGAGTTGATGGACTCAATGGGAGGTCGACATGAAGTCGGCGCCCGGGAGCTGTCAGGGCTTCACGAACCGAAACGCGAAGCGATCGGTCTCGCCCTTGATCGCGGGATCGAACACCTTGATCGAGTGCGGGTCATCCTTGTTCGCGAGCACGGTGCTTTCCGCGTCCAGTACGAAGCCGGCCGCCTCCACCTCCTCGCGGACGAATGCAGGGTCGATCCGATGCAGCGACCGGGTGTCGCTCGTGCCCGACCCAGTGGCGGCGGCGTGGTCGACGATAACGTAGGACCCACCGGGTTTCAGCTGCTTGTAGACAGCTCGATTGAAGTCGGCCGCCGTCGCACCCTTCTTCTGGATCAAGGCGGTGTGAAGATCGTGGTAGAACAGGTGCAACCACATGACATCGGCTGGCTGCGTAATCTCCGGCATCGCGACGAGATCCGCCGAGGTGGCTTCGACGTTCTCTCGGCCCGGCTCCTTCGCGAGCGTCCGCATGAGGCCGACCGGATCGTTCTTGAAGTGGGCGACTTCGGCCGGCACGAAGCTGTAGACCCGCCCCTCTGATCCGACGATGTCGGAGAAGAGGCGCGTCCAGTCTCCGTCGCCAGGGTAGACGTCGATCACGGTGGAGCCCGCCTCGATTCGTGCGAACCGGCTTAACTCGGATACCTTGGATTGGTCGTACATCGAAATCTCCTTAGGAGTGGATATTCTTCTCGGTGCTCATAGTGATTTCTCTATTTTGCTCGGATCGGATCGCGCTTGATCCGATCCGAGCTCCGATCGCGTGCGTCGTCTCTTTGCGGGTGGGGACGTCGTGCTCGTCAGTCGAACTTGACCAGGTCCTCAAAGATCAGATGACCCCAGCTGTTTCCGCGCGCCTGGACCAGCAGGCCACCTTCCGACACCCCGCCAAGCTTAATCGGCGCGAAACCGAGATTTTCCGCAAGCTCCCCAGTCTGTGTTGCGGCAGCATCATCGTCGCTTGCCAAGAACACGACCCTCCGGCCACCATGTACGGCCGGATCCTGATCAAGCACCGGGGCGACCAGATGGTTGAAGCCCTTGACCAGTTTTGCGCCAGAGAAGGCCTGCGCGATGAACTTGGAAGAAGGTTGTCCTCCCAGTTCCTCAGGGGGCACGCCATAGGCATTGGTCACATCGATGATCGTCTTCCCCTGCCAGGTGGGGAGCGCCTTCGCAACATTCGGGTGCGCCTCGAAGCGGACAGCCAAAAAGATGATGTCCGCCTTGATGGCTTCCGCCAGTTTTTTGGGGATGATGGTGGGTCCGATCGCGGCCGCATCGGCGGCAAAGCTTTCCGGGTCGCGTGTGGTTGCAACGGAAACTTCGATGCCGTTTCGGGCAAACGCCTTGGCAAGGGCCCGTCCGATATTGCCGAATCCTACGATTGCATAGTTCATAGTACTTCTCCGATCTGGTGCTAATGCCGGGGTCAGACTTGCGCCATGCCCCCATCGACGGCGAGATCCACGCCGGTGACGAAAGAACTTTCATCGGAGGCGAGGAACGCGACGGCAGCAGCGATTTCCTCTGGTTTGCCCCTGCGACCCATTGGGATCTGTGACGCAAACTGGGCGGCCGCTTGCTCGGCTTGCTCAGGAGTAAGGCCAGTCGTTGTCTCCAAGGCCGGCGTCTCGATTGGTCCCGGACTCATTGCATTGACGCGGATTTTGCGGTCTTTGAATTCCAGTGTCCAAGCGCGCGCGAAGTTGCGTACAGCCGCCTTGCTCGCGGCGTAGGTACTAAACCCTGGAAGCCCCAACACGTTCGACACTGAAGAATTCAGGATGATCGAACCGCCGTCTTTGAACAGGGGAAGGGCCTTCTGCACGGTAAAGAACAGACCCTTCACGTTCACATCGAAGGTCTGATCAAAATGTGCCTCGGTAGCGACGGCGAGCGGTGCGATCGTCCCCGCGCCGGCGTTGGCGAAGAGAATGTCGATATGACCATGTTTCTCCTTCACGACGGCATAGAGGCGATCCAGATCTTCCAGGAGCGACACGTCACCCACGACCGTGGTAACGTTTTTCATGATGAAGGCTGCGGCCTCCTTCAGCTCCTTCTCTCTTCGCCCGGTCACGACGTGCGCTCCTTCTTCTACGAAGCGCTTGGCTGTGGCCAACCCGATCCCGCTGCTTCCGCCCGTGATGACTGCGATCTTGCCTTCGAGTTTTTTCATAATTCTTTGTCTTTCGTTGCGCGCGGGCCAGGTACGGACCGCGCTGGGGTCAGAGTTGAGCCAGGCCCCCGTCGACGGCGACCTCGCTGGCGGTCATGAAGCTGCTGTCCGGCGACGCGAGGAAGGCGGCCGCGGCGCCGATCTCCGCCGGATCGGCCATGCGCTGGAGCGGGGTCATCGCGCCGTAGGCCTTCTGGCCTTCCTCGCCTAACGCCTCCTTCGCGAGTTCGGTCGCCGTCGCTCCGGGCGACAGCACGTTTACGCGGATGCCGGTGCCCTTCAGGTCTTCCGCCCAGGTCCGCGCCAGGTTGCGCACTGCCGCCTTGCTCGCGCTATAGGCAGTGAACCCCGGAGCGCCCGTGGTGCCGGCGCTCGACCCGGTCAGGATGATCGAACCGCCCTGGCTCATCAGCGGCAGCGCCTTCTGGACCGTGAAGATCGTACCCTTCACATTGGTGTCGAAGGTTTCGTCAATGTGCCTGGCGGTGATCTGGCCGAGCGGAAGCGGGCTTCCCGCCCCGGCATTGGCGAAGACGATATCGAGGCTTCCGCGCTCGGCCTTCACCGCAGCGTAGAGTCGGTCGAGGTCGGCCTCATCCGAGACCGAGCCCTTAACGGCGCGGGCACCAGGCCCAAGGTCGGCCACGGCTGCGTCGAGCGCTTCCTGCCGGCGGCCAAAGATGAAGACGAAGGCGCCCTCCTCGATAAAGCGCTTGGCTGCGGCGCGGCCGATGCCCGTAGCGCCGCCGGTTATCACAGCGGTCTTTCCATTCAGTCTGTTCATGCCATGCATCCTTCGTTTCGCCGTCTCGTGTCTTTGGCTGCACGGGAAAGCCCCGCGAGAGCCTCAAGATGGGTTCGCCGAAGTCGGGCGGTGAGTGCGCAATCGCGCACATCGCTGGTGCGAAAACGATCCAGCTAGATGATTGAAGGCCACGATGACCGCACGAACTACGGCTGATCGTGTTAGTATGGGCTTTGCAAGCCGCACTGCGCTGCGCAGGAATGCACCATGATCGACTGGGATGACGTTCGCTACTTTCTTGCCGCCGCGCGCGGAGGCTCGGTGCGTGCCGCCGCCGCGCGCCTCGGTGTGAACCACTCGACCGTGCTGCGACGCATCGCTCAGCTCGAGGAACGCCTCGGGGCGCAGATGTTCGAAAAGCTGCCTTCCGGCTACCGCCTGACGGCTGCGGGCGAAGAGGTCCTCGATCTCGCGACCCAGATGGAAGCGTCGTCGCACCAGCTGGAGACGCGCGTCTTCGGTCGTGACCAGAGCGCGCGCGGACTTTTGCGGGTGACGCTTCCACCGTTCCTCGCCACACACCTGCTCATGCCGGATCTCGCCGACTTCGCGCGTTTGCATCGCGACATCGAGATGGAAATCTTGTCGTCCGGTGAGCTGGCCAATCTGACCAACCGAGAGGCCGACGTCGCGATCCGCATTGTCGCCGACCGCAAGACCCTGCCGCTCAATCTTCACGGCCTGAAGGGACCGGAGCTGTTCAGCGGCGTCTACATGTCTCGCGATCGACTAGCCGCGTGGCGTGCGGGCACGCCTGATCCTATCCGGTGGATAGGCATAGACAATCATGGAATTCCGGACTGGGCGCGCGAGGGAGAAGTTCACGTCACGGGAGTACCGTTCAGGACACCTGACGCCGAGACGCAGATCATCGCGGCGCACCAAGGGATTGGGATAACGAAACTGCCGTGCTTCGTTGGAGATGCCGACCCCCTGCTGGTGAGGGTGCCGGGAATCGACGTGCCCATGCATGGGACACTGTGGCTTCTCACGCAAGGCGAGACACGCAAGACGAAGCGGGTGCGGCTCTTCACGGAGTTCGTATCCCGCAGGCTCGCCGCGTACGCTCCGCTTCTCTCGGGGCTGTCCATATCGCGCGACTGACGCCCGGCAGGTCCGCCGGCAACGCTTCCCGCAATCCCGTGTGGAAGCCGAGCTGCGGGCGCTTGAAGCGGCGTGTTCAATCCGCGAATCCAGTGGGAGTAGGGAAACGGCGGCAGTGGCGTAGAGGTGCCAGCCTAAGCTCGACCTCTTCCCACACCATGATCAGACAACGATGCCACCGTCTTCAGCGCGCCATCGAGCATGTCGCCTTTCTCGTCTTTCAGCGCAGCTTCGCGCAACCGCCTGATCCAGTCGGCAGCGTCATCGCGGCCCTTGACCAGATCGAGCGCCGACAGCACGCGATCGAATTTGGACTGGGCGCGGAGGTGGGTGTCGCTGTAGCCCTTGATCAGCCGGCGGCAGTTCAAGATTTCGACGGCGAGCGCGTAGTCCTGAGGCGCGTGGCTGAGCGCCAGCGCATACCAGCGCTCCAGATGCGCCGTCTCGACCTTGTGGCGCAACAGGCGGCGGCGCCAGCGGCGCAGGCCACCGATGAACCAGAGGGCCGCGAAGCCGGCAAAGCTGTCGGTGCGAATGCGCCGGCCATGGTTGATGCGACGATCAAGGAAGGCAGCGAGTTTCGGCCGGCTCTCAATGTAGTTGCCCAGCCCCGCCGGCAAGGTGCCGCAGAACTCCTCGATGCGCGGATGGAAATACTCGGTCACCTGCAGGATGGAGCCGTTCATGACGCCGACCTCGCGGCGCACGCGCTGGTCGCGGGTCGAGCGAGTCTTGAGATCGGCGACGCGGATCATGTCGTCATAGCACAGCGCGTTGGCCAGATGCTTGGCGGCGGCGATGGACAATGCATGGGCGTGGCCGGGATCATCAAGCGCAACGGCCTTGTCCAACCGGTCGAGATACTCGCCGCCATAGGAGATGTCCTGATAGTCGACGACCTTTATCAGGCCCCGGAGCGCCATGTCGCGCACCGCCGCGGGCATCAGGTCGATGCGGGCGGCCAGTGCCTGCCAACCCTGCAGCAGGTTCTGCGGACCGCTCACGCGCCCTGCACCCGGAGCGGGGTCGACCGTGGCCGGTTCTGCCGGCTCTGGCGCGGGGACCGTCGTACCGCGCGCGCGGTCGTAGGCAACGGCGAAGGCAGCGAGGCTGGCTTTCGCGCCCCGGCCGCCGGCGCCGATCGCTTGCTCATAGCTTTCACGCCTGAACGGCAATGCGTCGGAGCCGGCCAGCGCGCCAAGCAGACTGGCCGAGATCATCGAGCCATTGTCGGCGGCGATCTTTTCCATGTCGAAAGCGATGAAGCGTTTCGATGCAGCTTCCGCCGTCGCGCGTACCTTCGAAGACGAGGCCCGGCCGTCACCCGGCTCGATCTTTTCCGACACCGCGGCGATACGGTGCGAGGAGGTGATCAGCGTGGTGCGATCGGGCGTGACGAAGCCCCTGATGATGGCGCGGCCGGCTTCCATCAGCTCGGCGGCGATCAATATGTCGACATCGCCTTGCGAAGGCGACAGGGCAAAGACCGGCAGCCGGCCGGTGTCGCGGGCCATCTCGACGTAATAGATCGTGGCGCCGGTGCGCTGGGCGACGCCGGCGACCGAGGTCGATTGCGCGACATAGGAATTGCGCTCGGCGACATCGGTGATCCAGTCGGCGAGCACGCCTCCGCCCTGGCCGCCGACCGCGAGCAAAGCGAGCTTGATCACCGGCTCGGTATCGGCGGCACCGGATTTCGGACGCAAGGGCGAAGCCTGGTCAAGCATCGGCGAACGTCAACCTGCGGCTCTCGCGGCGGCGCTGCATCAGGCCGATGGTGGCGCGACGTGCAGATTCGAGGAAGCGGTCCCAGCGGCTCGGATTGTGCACGACATCGGCGCGGTAGAAAGAAGGGCACAGAACGGCAGCGTCCGCGACCTCGCCGCAATTGCCGCAGCCGACGCAGCTCTGGTCGATCGATGCCACCGGATCGTCACGCAAGGGATCGTCGAGCGATTTCACCGACAGCGACGGGCAGCCGGACAGCCGCATGCAGGCGTGGTCGCCGGTGCAGATGTCCTCGTCGACGCCGAATTTCGGCTTGACGACACGGGTCCCTCCCTTGATCGCCTTGTCGACCAGCGGCTTTTCGCGACGCTGGCGGTTGAGCATGCATTCGGAAGAGGCGACGATGACCTTTGGTCCCTTTTCCTCCGTCGTCAGCGCCTCACGTAACGTGTCCTGCATCTTGGTGACGTCATAGGTGCGGTCGACATGGCGCAGCCATTTGACGCCCATGCCTTTCACCGCTTCGGTGATAGGATGCTTTGTCGACTTGGTCTTGTTGCCCGCGCGCGACGACAGTATGTCCTGCCCGCCGGTGGCGGCCGAATAGAAATTGTCGACGATCACGATGACGCCGTCGTTCTTGTTGAAGACCGCGTTGCCGATCGAGGAGGTCAGGCCATTGTGCCAGAAGCCGCCATCGCCGACGAAAGAGATCGACCGCCGTTTGGCGTCGGGCGAATTGAACGCCGATGCCGATGCCGGCCCCAGCCCGTAGCCCATGGTGGTGGCGCCAAGCTCGAAGGGCGGCATGATCGAGAACAGATGGCAGCCGATGTCGGAGGCGATGTGGTGCTTGCCGAGTTCCTGCTCGACCAGCTTGGTCGCGGCAAAGATCGGCCGCTCCGGGCAACCGATGCAGAAGCCGGGCGGACGGCCCGGCACGACGTTGATCAGGTCCGCCGTGTCGACGCCGTCGCCGACCTTGTTGGGCGCGCGCACCTCGCCCGGCAAGAGATGCGGGGATTCGGCGCGCAGGAAGGCGCCGATGCCGTCCAGCATGACCTGGCCGGTATATTCGCCGGCCATCGGCAGATACTCCTTGCCGACCAGCCTGGTACCGCGCCCGGCCTTGTGCAGCATGGCGGCAAAGGCTTGCTCGATGTAGTTGGGCTGGCCCTCCTCGACCACGAGCACCGCGTGCTTGCCTTCGCAGAAAGACAGGAACTCATCGTCGATCAGCGGATAGACGGCGTTGAGCACATAGAGCGGCACATCCGTCTCGCCATAGGTGTCGGCAAGGCCGAGACGCTGCAAGGCGCGGATGACCGAATTGTACATGCCGCCCTGCATGACGATGCCGACCGAACCATGATCCGAGCCGAAGAACTCGTTGATCTTGTTCCTGGTGATGAAATCGACCGCCGCCGGCCAGCGCTTCTGCACTTTCTCCTTCTCGTGCAGGAAGGAGGCGGGTGGCAGCACGATGCGGCCGGTGTCGCGGCGCGGCGCATCCAGCGCATCGGCCACCGTCATCGGCGGGCGCTTGTTGTCCTTGGCGATGAAATGGCCGTGGACGTGGCAGCAGCGGATGCGCACCTGCAGCATCACCGGCGTATTGGACGCTTCGGATAGCTCGAAGCCATCCTCGACTGCCTTGACAATCGACGGCAGGTTCGGGCGCGGG
Organism: Mesorhizobium sp. M0802; assembly: GCF_040320115.1. NCBI lineage: Bacteria > Pseudomonadati > Pseudomonadota > Alphaproteobacteria > Hyphomicrobiales > Phyllobacteriaceae > Mesorhizobium > Mesorhizobium sp. M0802. Next base: position 186,264 of record NZ_JAMYOY010000006.1, on the reverse strand, counting down.
TCGAGCAGCCAGACCTGGCTTTTCATGGCAAAGGCATGGCTGCGCTCCTGCATGATCGAGGAACCCTCGCCATAATCCTCGCCGACGATGATCAGCGCGCCGCCGGTTACGCCGCCGGAGGCAAGATTGGCCAGCGCGTCGGACGCGACATTGGTGCCGACAGTCGACTTGAAGGTCGCCGCGCCACGGATGGGGTAATGCACCGAGGCAGCGAGCATGGCGGTGGCGGTGGCTTCCGAGGCGCTCGCCTCGAAATGCACGCCGAGCTCGCCCAGAATGTCCTGCGCGTCGGCCAGCACGTCCATCAGATGACTGATCGGCGCGCCCTGGTAGCCGCCGACATAGCCGACGCCGCATTGCAGCAGCGCCTTGGTGATGGCGAGGATGCCCTCGCCGGCAAACTCCTCGCCGGCGCCGAGCCTGAGTTTTTCGACTTCCTTGGCAAAAGAGCGTTCGGCCATTTTTCCAACCTTCCGTTGCCGGCGGTGCGGCCGGCGCCTAACGTCTAGATGTCGTGCTTGCGAATGTTCTTCAGCATCTTCTGCAATGTGGCGATCAGCGCCGCGTATTCGGCGTCGTCGACATCGTCGAACATCGCCTCGAACGCGTCATGCATTGCCGGCCAGGCGCGCGCGAACTCGGCGCGGCCGTCATCGGTCAGGAAGACATGGCGGATGCGGCTGTCTGTGACGCCTTGCTCGCGCCGCACGAAGCCTTGCCCTTCCAGCGTGTCGAGCGTGCGGCTCAAGGTCGACTGCTCGATGACGGTGTAGACCGAGAGGTCGTTGACGGTGACACCGTCGGTGACCGACAGCACGGCGAGCGTGCGGACCTGCGGAATGGTCAGGCCCTGCTTGCGGAAATCGTCGCGCAAGGTGGCGTTGTAGCGCCCCATGATGCGGTTCATCAGATAGGGCGCGAATTGCTGCAGGCCGATCTGGCCAAGCGTCGAAATGCGCTGGCGTTTTTCTGCGACCTTCTGCTCCATCACAGCCTGCCCGCCAGAAGAAAGCCGGAGCCGCCGCCGAGCCCTGCACCCGGATGGGTGGAGGCGCCGATGTGATAGAGGTTTTTGATGCCGGTCTGATGGTTGCGGCTGGTCTTGAACGGCCGCCACAGGAACGACTGGTCGATGGTGGACGACCCGCCATACGGGTCGCCGCCGACCAGATTGATGTTCATCGCTTCGAGATCGGCCGGTGAATAGGCGCGGCGCGCAATCACGCTGCCCTTGAAGCCATCGATGTGGCTGGCGAGAATGGTTTCGACGCGGTCGGCGTAGGCTTCACGCAGCGCCTCGGTCCATTGTCCGTCAGCCGGTGCATGCAGCGTGCCTGCGGCGTCGCCCTTGATGTGCCTGGGCGCCTCGGGCAGTTGCAGCCACAGGATCGCCTTGCCCTCCGGGCAGCGCGACGGATCGAGCGCATGCGGCTGGCCGACGCAGATGGTCGGCACTTCGGGCAGCATGCCGCGCGCCGCCTCGTTGCAGGCTTTCGAGACGCCATCGAGCCCCGGCGTCAGGTGCAACAATGCCACCTGGTCCAGGCCAGCACCGCGCCATGCCGGCGGCTTGTTCAGCGCATAGTGAATCTGGAAATTGCCTTTGCCGTAGCGATATTTCTGTGTCGCTTCGACATCGGCCTTGGGAGCCTCGCTGCCGAGCAACCGGTGGTAAAGCTGCGTCGGCGTGACCGAACAGATGACGCTCTTGTTTGCTGTAATCGTTTCGCCCGAGGCGAGCCGTACGCCGGTCGCGCGGCCACCGCTCTGGACGATCGAGGCGACATCGGCGACGGTACGGATGTCGCCACCACGTTCCCTTATCAGAGCTTCGAAGGCGGTGAGCAGGGTCTTCGCTCCACCCTTGACGATCGGCGCCCCGGCCGCTTCCAGCGCGAAGGCAATGACCTTGGCGATCTGCCCTGAGAAGGCGTCTTCCGGTCCGAGCCCGGCGTGCAGCACCCAGGGCGCCCACAGCGCGCGGATTGTCTCGGACCGATAGGTGCTTTCCAGCCAGCTGCGCGCCGGCACCAGTGCTTCGCCGAGAAAGGCGGCAAGGCCGCGTGGGCTGCGCCGCCAGGCATCGCCGGCCAGCAGTTTCGCCGTCGGATAGGACCACAGGCTGCCGCCGAGCAGGCCGAACAACAGGCCGGCATTGCGCTCGATGCCGCTGACATCGTCCGCATGCCGGTCGCCATCGTCGGCGGCAATCGCATTGATTGCCGCGACATTGGCGGCGCGGTTGGTGGTGAGCACTGCATGACTGCCGTCCGGCCGCAGCACGCCGGTTGGCGTGCCGGTGTGGCAGAATTCCAGCCCGTGCCTGGCGAGATCGCCGCCCAACGCCGCAAAAGCCGGCGAGGTGATGAACAGCACGAAGGTGGTTGCCATCACGTCATGGATAAAGCCGGGAGCGGTGATCTCCTCGGTACGCACGCAGCCGCCGATGCGGTCATTGCGCTCGAGGACGAGCACACGCGCCCCTTTGCCGCCGAGCATCGCCGCGCAGACCAGCGCGTTGATGCCGCTGCCAACGATGATGTGATCCGGCTGGCTCACCTTGGCGTGCTTTCACCTAGCCGTTGGATACAAGCGCCAGCGCGCGGATAGGGCTGCCGGTGCCATGCTCGATCTTGAGCGGTGCGGCGATCAGGATGGCGCCCTTTGGAGGCAACTGGTCGAGGTTGCAGAGGCTGGCGAGGCCATAGCGGTTCGCCTTGTGCATCAGCGTGTGGGCTGGAAATGGCGGCTCCATCCCGCCTGCCTTGCCGGCATCGGTGCCGATCGTCTCTGAGCCCCAGCCCTTGATATCCTTGCTGATCAGGAACTGGATGGCTTCGGCTGTCGGACCTGGCGTATGTGGGCCGGTTTCGTTGGCGTTGAGGAATTCGGCTTCCGAGCCATTGCGCTTATACCAGTCGGTGCGCATCACCACCCACTCCCCGGCGTTGATGGCGCCATGCTTGGCTTCCCACGCCTTGATGTGGTCGACGGTGAGCAGGAAGTCGTGGTCAGCGGCGGCTTCCTTCGAGCAGTCGATGACATTGACCGGACCAATGAAATTCTGCGCCGGAATGGTGTCGGTGGCGCCGTCCGGATAGTCCTTGCCGCTGATCCAATGCTGCGGCGCATCGAAATGCGTGCCCGAATGCTCCCCAAGCTTCAGCCAGTTCCATGCCCACCACGGGCCGTTCTTGTCATAACGGGAGATGTTATGGATCTCGACCTTTGGCGTGTCGACGGCAAGCTCCGGCGGCAGCTTGATAAGAGGCGTGTCGGGTCCGAGCTGCGCAGAGAGGTCGACCACCCTGATGGCGCCTGAAAGCAGCTGGCCGGCGACTTCGCCGAGGAGTTTTTGCGTGTCCATGGTCTGAAGTTCCCTCTTTCTGGTGAAGATCAAGGCTCGTCTCGGCCCTTAATATCCTACTAGACGAAAACATATGCATCTGCAATTATCTTTAAGCATAAAGGAAATGGGAACGGGGCGTGAGCGAGTTCGACGCCATCTTTGTCGGGGCGGGCCACAACAGTCTGGCATGCGCCGCGCATCTGGCGCTGAAAGGCTGGAAAACCGGGATTTTCGAGCGCAGCGCAGCAATCGGCGGTGCCGTCCAGACCCACGAATACACCCTCCCAGGGTTCCGGCACGATTTCGGTGCAATGAATCTGAGCCTGTTTGCCGGCTCCGCCTTCCACCGGAAATATGCAAATGAATTGAAAGCGCAGGGTCTTGAGTTCGCGCCGGTCGCCGACTGTTTCGCCAGCGCCTTTCCGGACGGACGCTGGTTCGGCGTCAGCAATGACTTGGAAAGGACTGCCACGCGGCTGGCCGCGTTCTCCGCCGCCGATGCCGCGACGTGGCGCAAGCTCGTTGCCGCCTTTCCTGCTGAGGCCGAGCATCTGTTCCGGCTGCTGGGATCGCCGATGAGTGCCCGCGCGCTTGCCGGCACCGCCTGGAACCTGTGGCGCAAGAAGGGCATGTCAGGCGCGCTCGATACCGGCCGGCTTTTGCTGTCGTCACCTCGCGCCTGGCTGGAGGAGACCTTCGAGTCGCCTTATGTGCGGGCAACGCTTGCCACCTGGGGCATGCATCTCGATTTCGCACCCGACATCGCCGGCGGCGCCGTGTTCCCCTATCTGGAATCGATCGCCAACCAGAGCTTTGGCATGGTGCTAGGCAAGGGCGGCGCCGACACGATCATCCGGGCGCTGGCAGGTATGGTCACCTCGGCGGGCGGCACGATCGTCACCGGGGCGGAAGTTGCCGAGATCACCGTTGCCGGCGGCAAGGCATCGGGCGTGCGACTCGCTTCAGGTGAGACACATACGGCCACCAAGGCAGTGATTGCCGGCGTCGCGCCCAGGGCGCTGACCGGCAAGTTGCTGCCCAACGGTTCCGGCGACGCCGGCTTCGACACGGCGATGCAGAAATTCCGGCACGCGCCGGGCACGATGATGATCCATCTGGCGCTCGACGACCTGCCCGATTGGCGCGCCGGCGCGGAGCTTCGGCAGTTCGCTTATGTGCATCTGTCGCCGTCGCTCGACGCGATGTCGCGCACCTATCAGCAGGCGATGGCGGGCATGCTGCCGGACGAACCGGTGCTGGTCGTCGGCCAGCCGACCGCGATCGATCCGTCGCGCGCGCCTCAGGGCAAGCATGTGCTGTGGGTGCAGGTGCGCATGCTGCCTGCCGAAATCCTGGGCGATGCGGCAGGCAGGATCGCGCCCGCGCATTGGGATCAGGTCAAGGATGCCTACGCCGAGCGCGTGCTCGACATCATCGAGATATACGCACCCGGACTGCGCCCGAAAATCCTCGGCCGTGCAGTGTTCTCGCCAATCGACCTCGAGCGTGAGAACCCCAATCTCGGCGGTGGCGACCAGGTCTGCGGCAGCCACCATCTGGCACAGAATTTCCTGTTCCGCCCGGCGCGCGGTTATGCCGGCTGGAACACGCCGGTCGGCAATCTGCATCTCATAGGCGCCGCGACATGGCCCGGCGCCGGCACCGGCGCGGCCTCCGGCTTCATGCTCGCGCAACAGCTTGGCGGGAGGTAGCTCGCAAGATTTCATGAAGGCGACGAGAGGCAAGGCGCTGCTGCCCACGAAGCCCGGATCGATAAACTGATAGTGCCGCGCAAAGACAACAAAACCAACAAGGGGAACGACCATGACAATCAACAGACGAGAATTGCTGGGATACAGTGCCGCGGCACTTGGGGTGGCGGCGATCGGCCTGCCTGAGATCGCCAAGGCGGCAGCGGGCGAGCTGACCATCGCCTATAACGTCAACCTGCCGTCCTGGGATCCGACCACCGGACCCTCGGCCGTCAACCCGACGATCCAGGGCCTCTACCAGTCAGTGTTCGACCAGTTCATTCCGCAAAAGCCGGACCTGTCCTTTGCGCCTGGCCTGCTCACCGAATGGGGCTGGAACGAGGATCGCACCAAGGTGACGATGACGGTGCGCGAAGGCGTGACCTGGCATGACGGCTCGCCCTTCACGCCCGAGGACGTGGTCTGGTCGCTGCAGCGGGCGGGCGACGAAAAGACCGGCAATCCGATCCAGTTCGTCTGGAAGAACGTCAACAATTTCAAGATCGACGGCAACAAGATCACCGGCGACGTCGTGCAGTTCGATCCGGTCTATTTCAAATGGATGTCGTTCCTGACCGGCTACATCCTGCCGAAGGCCTACTACGAGAAGGTTGGCGCGGAAGGTTTCGAGAAGGCGCCGATCGGCACCGGCCCGTACATGGTGGAAAAATTCGAGCGAAATGCTTTCCTCCGACTGAAGGCCAACCCGCACTATTGGGGCGACAAGCCGGCCTTCGAGAATGTGACGATCAAGTTCGTCACCGACGCGGCGAGCCGCGTTGCCGAGATCGAATCCGGTTCCTCGCAGGTGACGCTGGAGGTCCCCTATGAAGAGTATGACCGGCTGATCGCCAAGGACGGGCTTGCCGGCTCGTGCAAGCCTGTTTCCGACATCGGCATGATCTTCTTCAATGACATTGAAGCGATGCTGGACAAGAACGTCCGCCAGGCCGCTGTCATGGCTGTGGACAAGGAGCTTCTGGTCAAACGGCTGCTGCGCGGCTATGGCCAGCCGATCGCTACGCTGGAGACCCCGGAGTACACGGCCTTCGATGCCTCGATCAAGGTCGAGCACAATCCTGAAAAGGCCAAGGAGCTGCTCGCGGCTTCCGGCTATTCGCCGGAAAAACCGGTCAAGTTCACCATCCAGACGACCAAGGGCTTCAAGCCCAAGGATTATGAGATGATCCAGGCAATCGTCGGCATGTGGCGCAAGGTCGGCATCGAGGCGACGATCGAGGTCTACGAGATCGCCAAGCACTATGAGCTGCGCGCCGCCGACAAGCTGGCGCCGGCCGCCTTCTACAATTGGGGCAATGCCATCGGCGATCCGACAACGTCGACTGGTTTTGCCATGTATGGGCCGAGCCCGCATTCGGTGTGGGACAGCCAGGACCTGATCGACATGATCAATCCGCTCTGGGGCGAGAAGGACGAGGCCAAGCGCATCGCCGGCTGGAAGGCTGTCGACAAGTATATCGCCGAGCAGGCCTATGTGCTGCCGCTGATTCAGTATGCGCAACCTATCGTGCATGCCAAGGGCGTCAACGTGGTGCAGCATGTGTCCGGCGCGCTGCTGCCGGCGCTGATGACCCCTGCCTGATATCGGCTTGTGGGCGCCACCCTTCGCTGAGCGGCCCCCTCATCCGGCCCTTCGGGCCACCTTCTCCCCGCTGGGGAGAAGAGACCAGCTCAGCTGTCCGTGACCTCTTCTCCCCTCGGGGAGAAGGTGGCCGCGAAGCGGACGAATGAGGGGGCTCTTCGTTAGAAACGCACTGGGCCAACACCAGAATGCTCCTGCAACGATTCCTGATCCGTCTGCTGACGATGCTGATCACGCTGTTCGGCGTGGCTGTCGTCGTCTTCGTCGTGATCCGCGTCGCGCCTGGTGACCCGATCGCCATGATGCTGCCCCCCGGTGCGACAGATGCCGACATCGACCGGCTGCGTGCACTCTACGGGCTCGACAAGACCATCGTGCAGCAATTCTTCATCTGGCTGTCCGGCGTCGTCAGGGGCGATTTCGGCACCTCGATTTCGCTCAGGCAAGATGTGCTCAGCCTTGTCTTCAATCGTTTGCCGGCAACGCTGGAACTTGCCATCATCGCGCTCGTCATGGCGGTTGGGCTCGGCGGCACGACGGCGATCCTCGGCGCCCGCGAGCGCGGCACGGCGGTCGAAGCCGGCATCGATATCGCCAGCGGCGCCGCCCTTTCCATTCCCGATTTCCTGTGGGGCCTCGTGCTGATCCTTTTGTTTGGCGTGCTGGTGCCGATCTTCGATATCTCCGGCCGCGTGTCGCCGCAGCTCGATCTGCCCTTCGTCACCCAGTTCTATTTCTTCGAGAGCTTGCTTCGGCTGCGCTTCGACCTGACCTGGGATCTGCTGAAACACATGCTGATGCCGGCAGTAGCCTTGGCATTGCCGCTGGGGGCAATCATCGCGCAGTTGCTGAAACAGTCGCTGAAGGAAGTGCTTGACCTCGACTATGTCGTGCTGGCGCGGGTGAAGGGGTTTTCGGAAACGCAGGTTATCCTGCGCGAGGCGCTGAAGAACGCTGCCTTGCCGACACTGACTCTCGTCGGCGTCCAGTTCACCTTCCTTGTCGGCGGCACGGTCATCGTCGAGCGGCTGTTTTCCTACGAAGGGCTCGGCAACATGGCGATCGATGCCGTCATCAACCGCGACCTGCCGCTGATCCAAGGCATCGTGCTGGTGTTCGCGCTGCTGTTCGTGCTGATCAATCTTGCAGTCGACATGATGTATGCGCTGCTCAATCCGAGGCTGCGCCATGGGTGAGGCACGCATGGCCCGGCGCGGATTGGGCCTGAGGCTGTGGCTGGCCGGCGGCTGGCTGCTGCTGGTACTTCTTGCGGCGATGTTCGCGCCGCTGGTGGCGCCGCAGGACCCGCTGGCGCAGGATCTGATGCTGGAGCGGCTGCCGCCCTTCTGGCTCGATGGCGCCGAGCCCGGCTATTGGCTGGGCACCGACAGCCTCGGCCGCGACCTCTTGTCGCGGCTTATCTTCGGCGGCCAAATCGCCTTCATCGTCGCCTTCGCTGCGGCGATTGCCGCCTGCCTTGTCGGCTCGACGCTCGGATTGGTCGCCGGCTATTTCGGCGGCTGGGCCGACCGCATCATTTCACGCATCGTCGATGTCTGGATGGCATTTCCTCCGGTGCTGTTCGCCATCCTGCTGGTCGCGGTGCTCGGCACTGGTCTCAGCTCCGTCATCCTCGCCATCGCCATCATCGACTGGACGCGCTTTTGCCGGGTGATCCGCGCCGAAGCGATGGGCCAGTCGCGCATGGACTATGTCGAGAACGCCCGCATCGCCGGCTATGGCCGCATCGGCATCATGCTGCGCGAGGTGCTGCCCAATGTGGTGCCGTCGATCGTGGCACTGCTGTCGCTGGAGATGGGCATCGCCGTCATCGTCGAGGCCATCCTGTCCTTCGTCAATCTGTCGATCTCGACCGACGATCCGACCTGGGGCGGCATCATCGCCGAGGGCCGGCTGTCGATCCATCAGGCCTGGTGGGTGCTGGTGTTTCCGCTTGTCACGCTGATCCTCACCGTGCTGTCGTTCAGCCAGTTCGGTGAGGCGCTGAAGACACGCTTCGATCCGGTGCTGCGATGAGCGCTTGCCTGGATATTGCCAATCTGAGCGCCGTGCTGCCGAACGGCCAGCGCGTGCTGCGGTCGGTGTCGCTCTCCGTGCAGCCGGGTGAGGTGCGTGCTCTTGTTGGCGAGAGCGGCGCCGGCAAGACGATGATCGGCAAGGCGGTGCTCGGTGTGCTGCCGTCAAGCGTGCGCATCGTCGAAGGCGCCATGCAGCTCGAAGGCGAAGACCTCGGCAGGCTGCAGCCCAAGGCAAGGCGCACGCTGATCGGCGCTCGCACGGCGCTGATCCCGCAAGATCCGTTGACTGCGCTCAACCCGTCGCGCCGCATCGGTCCGCAGATGACTGACCGGCTGGTGCGCATTCTCGGCTGGAACGGTGACAAGGCGGACAAGCGTATCCGGCAATTGTTGGATGAGGTGCAGATCCGCGATCCCGACCGGGTGCTGAAATGCTATCCGCACGAGCTGTCCGGCGGCATGCGCCAGCGTGTGCTGATCGCCGCCGCCTTCGCCGCCGAGCCACGGCTGATCGTGGCCGACGAGCCGACAACCGCGCTCGACGTTACCGTGCAAAAGCAGATCCTGCGACTGATCGCCGAGCTGCAGCGCGAGCATGGCACCGCGATCCTGTTCGTCACCCACGATCTCGGCGTCGTTGCAAAGATCAGCCAGGAAGTGTCTGTGCTCTACGCCGGCAAGGTGGTGGAAGAGGCTGACACAGCCGCTCTCTTCGCCGCGCCTGAGCATCCCTATACGCGGGCATTGATGGCCGCTACGCCGCGCTACACGGATCCCTTTGCCTCGCTGAAGCCGGTGGATGAGACGGTGCTGGCAGGACTCGCTGCGGAGATCGCCGCCTCCGACCAGGCGTGGAGAGGGCCGCATGGTTGAGCCGCTGTTTTCCGTGCGCGGGCTGAAGGTGGCGCTGCCCGACATGACCCGCAAGCCGCTGATCGGGCGCGCGCCGCTGGCCGAGATTTTGAGAGGCTTGGATTTCGATTTGCCGAGAGGTTCGGTGACCGGCATCGTCGGTGAATCCGGGTCCGGAAAATCGACGCTCGGCCGCACGCTTGTCAGACTTCTGGAGCCGAGCGTCGGCAGCATCCATTTCGAGGGCCGCGATATCGCCCATCTGCCGGATGCAGAGCTGCGACCTCTGCGCCGCGACCTGCAGATGATCTTCCAGGACCCGATGTCGTCGCTCAACCCGCGTCGCACCATCGCCGGCATCATTGCCGCGCCGCTCAAGCAGAATGGGCTTGGCGACAGGCTTAGGGAACGCGTCGCCGAGGCATTGCATCGCGTCGGCCTGCCGCAAAGCTTCGCTAGTCGCTATCGTCATGAACTGTCGGGCGGGCAGCGCCAGCGCGTCGGAATTGCGCGCGCGTTGGCGCTTTCGCCGAAATTCGTGCTGGCCGACGAGATCGTCTCCGGCCTCGACGTATCGACGCAGGCGCAGATCCTCACCCTTTTGGAGAGACTGGCCGCGGAGATGGGGCTGACGGTCGCCTTCATCAGCCACGACCTGTCGGTCATCCGGCGGCTGTGCCAACAAGTGATCGTGATGCGCGAGGGCGGGATCGTCGAGGCGAGCGCCACCGATGCGCTGTTCGACAATCCCAGGGAGACCTACACGCGCGACCTGCTTGCCGCCATCCCACTGCCTGAGATCGACGCCGACTGGTTGCGGCCAGCAACGAAAGCGCCGGCATAGGACTGTTCACCCACCACGCCGAACAGCGGGCTTCGGACGTGCATGAGGGCAAAATCAGCCCGCGAACGGAGGGTAATATGAATTACGCAGCCCGCGGCACGATGCTTGCCGCGATCCTGTTCTGCTCGATGGGAACGGCTTCGGCCGATGCGATCCCCGGCATGCGCGGCCACGACCACACCGGCATCACGGTGCCGGACATGAAGCAGGCAGTCGACTTCTTCACCGAAGTCGTCGGCTGCGAGAAGGCGATGTCGTTTGGTCCGTTCGCCGATGACAAGGGCACCTTCATGCAGGATCTTCTGGGCGTCGATCCGAAGGCTGTCATCGAGCAGGTCACCATGGTGCGTTGCGGTTATGGATCGAACATCGAGCTGTTCAAGTACACTGCGCCTGACCAGAAGGATTTGACTCCGAAGAACAGCGATATCGGCGGCTTCCACATTGCCATGTATGTCGATGATGTCGCCGCGGCGAAAGCCTATCTCGACGGCAAGGGGGTGAAGACGCGGATGGGTCCGCTGCCGGTCAAGGAAGGTCCGGCGGCCGGCCAGACCATCCTCTATTTCCAGGCGCCATGGGGATTGCAACTGGAGGCGATCAGCTATCCCGATGGGATGGCCTATGAGAAGGGTGCCGAGACTGTGCTGTGGAGCCCGAAGAACCCGGACAAGTGATTTCCAGAGCGCGCTTGCGGGGCCAGCCCGCAGGCGCGCCACCCGTGTCCAGCAATCGTTCCAACATGAAACTTTAAGCTTGAAATATTTTATCTCCGGCGCGATACTTGATATGCAGCAAGCGAAGAGGAGATCGCACGGATGAAGGTTGCGGTTCTCGGTGGCGGACCAGCCGGCCTCTACTTTGCCATTTCAATGAAGCTGCGGGACGCCGCCCACGAGATCACGGTGTTCGAGCGCAATCGCGCCGACGATACGTTCGGCTGGGGCGTCGTGCTGTCGGCCGAAACACTCGACAACCTTGCCAAAAACGACCCGGTCAGCGCTGTCTGGATCAAGAAGCATTTCGCCTATTGGGACGACATCGCCGTCATCCATGACGGCGTGCGCACGGTCTCGTCGGGCCACGGTTTCTGTGGCATCGGCCGCAAGCGGCTTCTGGTCCTGCTGCAGCGACGCGCGCGCGAACTTGGCGTGAGGCTGATGTTCGAGAGCGATATCGCCGACCCTCAGCCCTATATGGCGACGCATGATCTGGTCGTCGCCGCCGATGGGCTGAACTCAAGGGCGCGCAACACCTTCGTCGAAGTCTTCAAGCCCGACATCGACACCCGCAAATGCAAATTCGTCTGGCTCGGCACCAACCAGAAATTCGACGACGCCTTCACCTTCATCTTCGAGAAGACCGAGCATGGCTGGGTGTGGGCGCACGCCTATCAATTCGACAGCGAGACAGCGACCTTCATTGTCGAGTGCAGCGAACAGACCTGGGCTGCCTTCGGCTTCGGCGCCATGTCGCAGCAGGAATCCATCGCCGTCTGCGAGCGCATCTTTGAGAAACATCTCGGCGGCCACGCGCTGATGACCAATGCCAATCACATCAGAGGTTCGGCCTGGATCAATTTCCCGCGCGTGCTGTGCGAACGCTGGTCCTACAAGAACCTGGCTCTGATGGGCGACGCGGCGGCCTCGGCACATTTCTCGATCGGCTCCGGGACCAAGCTCGCATTGGAAAGCGCGGTGGCGCTGGCCGAATATGTCAAAACCGAACCGGACCTCGACGCCGCCTTCCGCAAGTATGAGGATGCGCGCCGCACCGAGGTGCTGAAGCTGCAGTCGGCGGCGCGCAATTCGCTGGAGTGGTTCGAGGAGGTCGAGCGCTATCTCGGCCTCGATCCGGTGCAGTTCAATTATTCGCTGCTGACCCGCTCGCAACGCATCAGCCACGAGAATTTGCGGCTGCGCGATGCCAAATGGCTTGAAAGCGCCGAGGAATGGTTCCAGCGCCAGGCAGGGGCAGGCGGCAACAGGCGGCGCCGGGCACCGATGTTCGCGCCGTTCAAACTGCGCGACATGCAGCTCAACAACCGCATCGTCGTTTCGCCGATGGCGCAGTACAAGGCAGTCGATGGCTGCCCGACCGACTGGCATTTCGCCCACTATGCCGAGCGTGCCAAGGGCGGCGCCGGGCTTGTCTATATCGAGATGACCTGCGTCAGCCCGGAAGGACGCATCACGCCCGGTTGTCCCGGCTTCTATGCGTCCGAACATGAGGTGGCGTGGAAGCGGCTGGTCGATTTCGTCCACACCGAGACCGAGGCGAAAATCTGCGCCCAGATTGGCCATTCCGGGGCCAAGGGCTCGACCCGTGTCGGGTGGGAAGGCACCGACGTGCCGCTCGCCTCGGGCAATTGGCCGGTCATGGCGGCCTCGGCGATTGCATGGTCGCCTGAGAATCAGGTGCCGAAAGCCATGGACCGCGCCGACATGGACGAGGTGCGTGACCAGTTCGTCGCGTCCACCGAGATGGCAGATCGCTGCGGTTTCGACATGCTCGAGATCCATGCCGCGCATGGCTATTTGCTGTCGTCCTTCATCACGCCGGTCACCAACCAGCGCACGGATGAGTATGGCGGTTCGCGGGAAAATCGCATGCGCTATCCCCTGGAAATCTTCCATGCGGTGCGCGCCGCCTGGCCGACGCGAAAGCCGATCTCGGTGCGCATTTCGGCCAATGATTGGGTCGGCATCGAAGGTGTGACGCCGGCCGATGCGGTGGAGATCGCGCGGATGCTGCACGAAGCCGGCGTCGACATATGCGACGTCTCGGCAGGCCAGACCTCGATTGCCGCCAAGCCTGTCTATGGCCGAATGTTCCAGACGCCGTTCTCGGACCGCATCCGCAACGAGGTCGGCATGGCGACGATGGCGGTCGGCAACATCTACGAGCCGGATCATGTCAATTCGATCCTGATGGCCGGCCGCGCCGACCTGGTGGCCCTGGCACGGCCGCATCTCGCCGATCCCTACTGGACGCTGCATGCAGCCGTGACGCTCGGTGATCGTGGTGTCAAATGGCCGGATCCCTATCTGCCCGGACGCGACCAGATCTACCGGCTGGCCGAGCGCGATGCGGCGGCGGGGCTGAAAGTATGACGACGGCCTTGGCGATTTCAGGCAAACATGCGCTGGTCACTGGCGGCGGCTCCGGCGTCGGCCGGGCCATCGCGCTCGTGCTGGCCGAGGCCGGCATAGAGGTGACCATATGCGGGAGGCGCGACGCCGAGCTTGCCAAGTTGGCCGGCGAGAACGACCGCATCCACGCCATGTCAGCCGATGTCACCGACGAGGCGGCGATGATTTCGCTCTACGCGCAAGCGGAAGCCGTGCGCGGCCCGTTCGACATCGTCGTCGCCAATGCCGGCATGGCCGGCAGCACGCCGGCGCACAGGACCTCGCTTGCCGACTGGCAGCGGACGCTCGACGTCAATCTGACCGGCGCCTTCCTGACGGTGAAGCCGGCGCTGGCCGGCATGGCCGCGCGCAAGGCGGGCCGGATCGTCTTCGTCGCCTCGACCGCAGGGCTGAAAGGCTACGCCTATGTCGCGCCCTACGTGGCGGCCAAGCATGGGGTGGTCGGGCTGATGCGGGCACTGGCGGCCGAGACGGCGAAATCCGGCGTGACCGTCAACGCCGTTTGCCCGGGCTTCGTAGAGACCGGCATGCTGGAGGAGTCCATTCAGCGCGTCGTCGAAAAGACCGGCCGCTCAGTCGAGCAGGCGCGGGCGAGCCTTGCCTCGACCAACCCGCAAGGCCGTTTCATCCAGCCGCAGGAAGTTGCCTCAGCGGTGCTCTGGCTGTGCGGCGATGCGGCTGCGTCGATTACCGGACAAGCAATTTCGATCTCAGGAGGCGAAACATGGTAGCCGGCCCATTGCCCGCGCCGTCGGGACCCGGCAAGGACCGGCTGCGTCTCTGGATCAGGCTGCTGCGCGCCTCGCGCACGATCGAAGCGGAGCTGCGCGAGCGCCTGAAGAAGGAATTCGATACGACGCTGCCGCGTTTCGACGTCATGGCCGCCCTCTACCGCGCGCCGGAAGGCATGCTGATGAGCGATCTGTCGCGCTTCCTGCTGGTATCCAACGGCAATGTCACCGGCATCGTCGACCGGCTTGTTTCGGAAGGGGTGGTCGCGCGCGCGCGCCGCAATGGCGATCGCCGCACATCCATGGTGCGACTGACCGACGAGGGTTCCAAATCTTTTGCCGCAATGGCCGCGGCGCATGAGGGTTGGATCGGAGAATTGCTGGCCAAGGTCAGCGAGGAGGATGCGCGCCGGCTGACCGGCATGCTGACCTCGTTCCGCAGCAACTGGGAGGGACGCGAATGAGTTCGATGGCCGGCCTCAAGCCGAAGCACTTCCTTTGGGAAGTCGAAGGCAGGATCGCCAAGGTGCGGCTCGACCGGCCGGAGCGCAAGAATCCGCTGACCTTCGACAGCTATGCGGAACTGCGCGACACGTTCCGCGATCTCGTCTATGCCGACGACGTCGACGCCGTGGTGTTCCTGCCCAATGGCGGCAATTTCTGCTCGGGCGGCGATGTCCACGACATTATCGGCCCATTGGTCAAGATGGACATGAAGGAATTGCTCGCCTTCACCCGCATGACCGGCGATTTCGTCAAGGCGATGCTCAACTGCGGCAAGCCGATCATCGCGGCGGTCGACGGTGTCGCGGTCGGCGCCGGCGCCATCATCGCCATGAGCGCCGACATCCGCATCGCCACGTCGGAGGCCAAGACCGCTTTCCTGTTCACCCGCGTCGGCCTTGCCGGCTGCGACATGGGCGCCTGCGCGATCCTGCCGCGCATCATCGGCCAGGGCCGTGCCGCCGAATTGCTCTACACCGGCCGCACGATGACGGCAGCGGAAGGCGAGCGCTGGGGCTTCTACAACAGGCTGGTCGATGCCGCAGTGCTCGAGGCCGACGCGCTCGAGATGGCGGCGCGCATCGTCTCGGGTCCGACCTTCGCGCACGGCATCACCAAGACGCAGCTCAACCAGGAATGGTCGATGGGCCTCGACCAGGCGATCGAAGCGGAAGCGCAGGCGCAGGCGATCTGCATGCAGACGCGTGACTTCGAGCGCGCCTACAAGGCCTTCCTCGCCAAGGAGAAACCGGTGTTCGAGGGCAATTGATGGCTGACAAGAGTTTCCTCAACTGGCCGTTTTTCGAAGACCGGCATCGCGAACTCGCCGAACGCCTTGATGCCTGGTGCGCCAGGAACCTGCCCGTCGATCACCACGACGTCGATGCCGCCTGCCGCGAGCTGGTGGCGAAACTTGGCCGCGACGGCTGGCTGAAGCCGACGGCGCTCGATACCGACAATCCGGGACCGCTCGATGTCCGCACCTTGTGCATCACGCGCGAGACGCTGGCGCGCCATGACGGGTTGGCCGACTTCGCCTTCGCCATGCAGGGGCTCGGCACCGGCGCGCTCAGCCTGTTCGGCACACCCGACCAGCAGCAATGGCTGGCAAAGACCAGGGCCGGCAAGACGATTTCCGCCTTCGCGCTTTCGGAGCCACGCTCCGGGTCGGATGTCGCCAACACCGAAATGACGGCGAGCCGCGATGGCGACTTCTATATCCTCAGCGGCGAGAAGACCTGGATTTCCAATGGCGGCATTGCCGATCTCTACGTCGTCTTTGCCCGCACCGCCGAGGCACCGGGTGCCAAGGGACTTTCCGCCTTTCTCGTACCCGCTGATACCAAGGGGCTTGGCATTGCCGAGCGCCTTGAAGTGATCGCGCCGCATCCGCTGGCGCGGCTTTCCTTCGATCAGGTCCGGGTGCCGGCCTCGGCGCTGATCGGCAAACCGGGAGACGGCTTCCGCATCGCCATGTCGGTGCTTGACGTGTTCCGCTCCACGGTCGGCGCGGCGGCACTCGGCTTTGCCCGCCGGGCGCTGGACGAAAGCATCAGCAGGGTGGCCGAGCGCAAACTTTTCGGCGCTCCGATGGCAGAGCTGCAGATGGTGCAAGGCCATATCGCCGACATGGCGCTGGACATCGATGCCGCAGCGCTGCTGGTCTACCGCGCTGCCTGGACCAAGGACATGGGCGCGGCTCGTGTCACCCGCGAGGCGGCGATGGCCAAGCTGTTCGCCACCGACAAGGCGCAAGAGGTGATCGACAAGGCTGTGCAGCTGCATGGGGGGGACGGCGTCCGCAAGGGCCATATCGTCGAGAGCCTCTATCGCGAGATCCGCGCGCTACGCATCTACGAGGGCGCATCCGATGTGCAGAAGGTGGTGATCGCACGGCAGGTGATGGGCGCGGCCTGACAGCGACGTATTTGATTTTGAGATTTGGTTTTAAGAATACCGGGGAGGCTTGAAAATGCACGAGATCCTGCAGCCGGAGGGCTGGGCGAAACCGGTCGGCTACGCCAACGGCATTGCCGCGCGCGGCAGGCTCGTCTTCGTCGGCGGACAGGTCGGCTGGAACGGGCAGTGCCAGTTCGAGACCGACGATTTCGCCGGCCAGGTGCGGCAGACGCTGCAAAACGTCGTCGCCGTGCTGGCGGAAGCCGGCGCGGAGCCACGGCACATCACCACGATGACCTGGTATTTCACCGACAAGGCCGAATATCTCGGCAATCTCAAGGGTATAGGCGAGGCCTATCGCGAGGTGATCGGCCGGCATTTCCCAGCGATGGCCGCCATGCAGGTGGTGGCGCTGGTGGAAGATCGCGCCAAGATCGAAATTCAGGCAACCGCCGTCATTCCGGATTAACGAATTCGTTATTCCCGGATTGTCAGCAGCGCAGCCCCGCCCGCTTCAGCAGCGGCAATACGTGGTCGCAGAAATAGGGCAGTTCCTGGGTGTAGTTGACGAACGACAGCGCGATGCCCTGGTAGCCATGCCCGGCTATTGCCGCCATCTCGGCGGCAATCGTTTCCGGCGTTCCAACCAGCGGGTAGGTGCCGGCGCCGCCGGCGAAACGCTGCCGGTAGCGGTCATAGGCATGCGGGTCATGCGACTGCGAGAACTCCTTCTTGCCTGCCATATGAGCATCGACCGCATCGTGGTCGACCAGATCGACGGCATAGCGCGTGTAGTAGGCCTGCGCCTCTTCCATGGTTGGACGGCAGACGACATGCGCCACCGTGTAGACGCCGACGTTGCGGCCAACCTTGTCGGCCCGCTCGCTGATGTCGGCGACATGCTTGCCGGCATCGCTCATTTCCGAAAAGGTCGTGAACAGATAATCGCATCGGGCGGCGGCGAAATCCCGGCCCGGGCCACCGAAAGCAGCGTTCATGGTCACCGGGCGTGGAACCTGCAGGCTCGCCGGCCGGCTCACCGCCTCCTTGAGGCGATAGTATGTGCCTTCATAGTCCAGAGGCTGGTCCGAGGCGTAGAGCTTTTCCAGGATTTCGATCCATTCGGCGGCCTGGTCGTAGCCCTTCTCGACCAAAGGCGTGCCGAACATGCCGAATTCCTTCGGGTTCCAGCCGCAGACGATGTTCAAGCCGGCGCGGCCCTGGCTGATATGGTCGACAGTTGCCAGCGCCTTGGCGGCATAGAGCGGATGCACCAGCGGCACATGCACGGTCATGAACAGGCCGATCTGCTCGGTGGCCACCGCCAGAGCTGCTGCCCAGGTGAAGGTCTCGAACGACCATTCGCGCACCTTGTTGCGGCCGCCAAAGCCACGCCAGCGCGCGATCGGAAGCATAAATTCCAGCTCGGCGCGGTCGGCGATCTGCGCCGCCGTCAGATTGTCCTGCCAGCTTGCCGTCCAGCGTTCCGGCACATCGGTGATGGCCAGACCGCCATCGGCATTGGTCGAAAAGACGCCGAGCTTCAGTTTGTTCGAGCCGTGCAGGGGATGCGTTTTGATCATCATGGGAACTCGTGGCGGGAGACCGACACGCTAGGCCCGCGCAAAAATATTTCAAGCCTGAAATAGCTTCGCCTCGCCGCCGATTGCGGATATCAATTCGGAGGGGAAAAAAGGGGGATGGATATGAGCGCGTTCCGTCAGAAGTGCATCGGCAAGACCAATCTCGTCGGCTCCTTCGCCGCTATTCCCCATCCCGTCGCCGTCGAAGTGATGGCGCTCACCGGCCTCGACTTCGTCTGCATCGACTGGGAACATGCCCAGATCGCGCGCGACACGATCGAAACCATGGTGCGCGCGGCCGACGTGCATCGCGTGCCGGCCATGGTGCGTGTTCCCGGTCATGCGCCGGAAGCTATCCAGGCGGCGCTCGACAGCGGCGCACAAGGCGTGCTCGTGCCGCGCGTCTCGACCGCTGCTCAGGCCGAGGCGGCGGTGAAAGCCTCGCGCTATCCGCCGCTGGGCGAGCGCGGCGTCGGGCCTGGCCGCGCGGCCGGCTATGGCTATCGCATTCCCGAATATCTGGCCGCGGCCAATGACAGGGTGGTCGTCGCGGTCCAGGTCGAGACATCGGAGGGGCTGGCCAACATCGAGGCGATCGCGGCCATAGACGGCATCGATGTGGTCTTCGTCGGCCCCGGCGATCTCTCCGTGTCGATCGATGCGATCGGGCCGAAAGGCGTGGACAAGCTCAATGAGGCGATCACAAGGATCATCCGCGCGACCGTCGCGCATGGCAGGACATCGGGCATATTTTGCGCCAGCCCACAGACGATCAGCCAGTGGGCCGCTATCGGCGCGAGCTTCTTCGTGCTGGCCAGCGATACGATGTTTCTTGGCGCCGGCGCTGCGGCCAACTGCACCGCTGCGCGCGCCGAGCTGCGGTAGACGGGCGGGATCGGACAAAAACTTTTTAAGCTTAAAACTTTTTCCTTGAAAAGCGCAGCACATTGGATAGCATCCAAACTCGATGGCGACTGTCGTGCCGGTGGGGCTTGCCGGGCAGTCCGTCGCGGTGCTCCGGGTGGGAGGGGTTTCAGTCCTTGTCGTTCATACTGCCCCAGTCATCGTCCAGCGCGCGTTATGCTTTCGACGGCGTACGTGCCCAGATCCGTGACCTGCACACCGAAAACATTGCCAACCTTGCCGTGCGCGCCCGAGAACTGGGCGACGTGATCGCGCTCTGGTACGGCGAAGGCGACATGGTGACGCCCGCTTTCATCCGCGACGCGGCGAAGGCCGCCTTCGATGAAGGCCAGACGTTCTACGTCCCTAACATGCGTGGGCACCCCCTACTGAACGAGGCGCTGTCGGAATACCAAACGCGCATTCACGGCCGGACGATCCCGATTGCGCGCACCACGGTCACGCCCGGCGGCATGCAGGCGCTGTACCTGGCCCTGGAACTGCTGGTCGATACCGGCAGCAACGTCGTCTATGTCGCGCCGCAATGGCCCAACATCCACAACGCCATCCATCTGATCGGCGGCGAGCCAAGGCCGTTTTCGCTCGACTTCAAGGGCGACTGGCATCTCGATCTCGACCGGCTGTTCGCCACTTGCGATGCGCGCACACGCGCGATCTTCCTGTCGACGCCGTCCAACCCGACCGGCTGGACCGCGTCGCGCGAGGAGATGCAGGCGCTGCTCGACTTCAGCCGGCGCACCGGCATCTGGATCATCTCCGACGAGGTCTATGGCCGGCTCTATTTCGACGGCAATGTTGCTCCTTCCATCCTGCAGATCGCCGAGGATGGCGACCGGGTGCTGTCGGTCAACAGTTTTTCGAAGGCGTGGGCGATGACCGGCTGGCGCATCGGCTGGCTGACGCATCCGTCGGGGGTGGCCGACCAGCTTGGCGCCATGACGCAGTACATCAACAGCGGCACCGCCGCGCCTATCCAGGCAGGCGCTGTCGCCGCCATCCGCCAAGGCGAGCCGCTGGTCGAGGAGATCAGGCAGCGGATCAAAACCGGCCTCGACCTTGCCTATGACAGGCTGGCCCAGATTCCCGGCATCATCCTGCCGACGAAACCGCGCGGAGGCATGTATGCCTTCTTTGCCATGGACGGCGAAAGCGACGCCCGGCAGGCCTGCGCCAGGATACTGGAGACGGCGCGCGTCGGGCTGGCTCCCGGACACCTCTTTGGAAATTCGGCAGCGGCCTTCCTGCGGATGTGCGTGTGCCGTGAACGCGACCAGATAGCGACCGCGCTCGAGCGCATGGTCGCCGCCATGAATTGACGCCCCGCTGGGAGGTGGGACGGCAACAAACCGTGCGGGAGCAAACCCGCCCGATCAACAACCGGAGGGAACACAAAATGAGCTTCACTCGTCGCAACCTGCTTCTTCTCGCCGCCACGATCGGCATCGCTGCCGGCCCGGCCACCGCCTTTGCCGCCGATGTGCTCAATGTCGGCGCCTACCCGACCAATCCGCCCTTCGAATACAAGAACGAGAGCGGCACGTTCGAGGGCTTTGAAGTCGACATCGTCAACGAAGCGGCCAAGCGTGCCGGCATGACCACCGACATTGCCGACCTCGGCTTCCAGGCGCTGTTCGCGGCTGTCAGTTCCAACCGCATCGATGTCGCGATCTCCTCGATCACCATCACGCCGGAGCGACTGAAAACGCTGTCCTTCACCCAGCCCTATTATGACTCCGACATGGGCATTGCGACGAAGACCGATAGCGCTGTTAACACCGAGGCCGACCTCAAGGGCAAGATCGTCGGCGTGCTTTCAGGCTCGACCGGCGAGACCTGGGTCAAGGCGCATCAGGAGGCTGACGGCTACAGCGACGTGAAGGGCTATGACACGCAGCAGAACCTGCTGCTCGACCTCAGCGCGGGCCGCGTGGACGCCGCCGTCAGCGATATTCCGGGCATGGAATACTCCTTCACCAAGATGAAGGACCTCAAGGTCAAGCAGCGCATCAAGACCGGCGAACAGTACGGCCTGATGATGAGCAAGGACCATCCGCTGCTCGGCAAGCTGAACGACGCGCTGACCGCGATGAAGAAGGACGGAACGCTGGCCGCGATCCACAAGAAGTGGTTCGGCAGCGACGCGCCAGCCGATTCCTCGACGGTCAAGGAAATGCCGCTGCCCAAGGCCTGACCGGCAATGCACTTAAATCGTGCCGGCTCCCGGGCCGGCACGATTCATTTCACGCTCCGGCGCCTGCTGCCGCACGGATAGCCTCATGGGAGGCAAGGTCGATTGGTTTTAACTTGAGCATCCTTTGCTCTGGGGTTCGGGAACGCTCCCATGTCGCTAATCGACACCTTCTTCAATCCTGACGTGATCATGTCCAGCCTGCCGGCGCTGTTGCGTGGCTTCCTGAACACGCTGCTGCTCGGCATTTTGAGTATCGGCATCGGCATTCCCATCGGCCTGGGGATCAGCCTGTTGCGGCTCTATGCGCCGAAGCCGCTGCGCTGGCTGGCGGTCGGCTACACCGACATCTTCCGCGCCCTGCCGGTGCTGGTGGTGCTGATCCTGATCTATTATGCGCTGCCCTTCCTCGGCATCCGTCTGTCGTCCTGGGCCTCCGCCGTGACGGCGTTCGCCATCATCATGTCGGCCTATTCAGCAGAAGTGTTCCGCTCCGGCATTGAGAGCATCCCGAAAGGCCAATTCGAGGCAGCACAGGCGCTCGGCCTGCCTTTCCTTTTGACCTTGCGCAAGGTGGTGCTGCCGCAGGCGATCCGCGTCGTCATCCCGCCGATGACCAGCAATTGCGTCTCGATGTTCAAGGACACGTCGCTCGCTTCCACCGTTGCGCTGCCTGAACTGTTGAAGGAAGCGACCAACGCGCAGTCGCTCTATGCCAATCCCTCGCCGCTGATCGGCGCCGCTTTGGTCTACCTCATCTTCCTCTGGCCGATGGTCCGCCTCGTCAGCCTGCTCGAAGACCGCTTCAAGACCGAGAAGACGCGCTGACCTCATCAACCGTCCCGCTTCCCAAGCCATTCGCAGGAGATACAGTTGAGCAATTCCCAAGCCGCCGGCGGCTTTCCGGTCGACACCATCCGCGCCATGTTTCCGGCCTTGCAGCGCGCCGGTGATTTCATCTTCATGGACAACGCCGCCGGCGCGCAGATCCCGCAGAGCGTGCTCGACGCGGTGACCAATCACCTGGTCTCGCACAATGTGCAGCGTGGTGGTCGCTATGGGCGCTCGGTCACGGTCGACCAATCGGTTGCGGATGCTCGGACGAGCGTGGCCTTGCTGATCAACGCCTACAGTCCGTCGGAAATCTGCTTCGGCATGAACGCCACCTCGTTCATTCGCCTGGTCAGCCTCGGCATCGGCCAGATGCTGGCCAAGGACACAGAGCGCGACGAGATCGTCATCACCGATATGGACCACGACGCCAACATCGCCACGTGGCTGGCGCTGGAGCCCGCCGGAGCCAAGTTCAAATGGTGGCGCATGCGCGAGGACGGCAACCTGCATGTCGACGACCTCAAGCCGCTGGTTTCCGATCGCACCCGTCTCGTCGCCTGCACGGTGACCGCGCATTCGATCGGCTCGATCGTCGACGTCGCTTCGGTGGCCGCGATCGCGCATGCGGCCGGCGCCGAAGTGTTCCTTGACTGCGTGCATTACGGACCGCACGGGCTGATCGACGTGCAGGCCTGGGACTGCGACTATCTCGTCTGCTCCGGCTACAAGAATTTCTCGCCGCATATGGGCTTTCTGTGGGGCCGCTTCGAAACGCTGAAGCGGCTGCCGACCTTCCGCGAGGATTTCATCCCCGACGAGCCGCCTTACAAGGTCGAGGCCGGCACCTTCATCTACGAGAACGTCTCAGGCATGGATGCCGCGGTGCAGTACCTGGAACTGATCGGCCGCAATCTGGCGCCCTCCAACAACCGCTCGCGGCGCGACAACATCGTTGCCGGCATGGGCGCTATCCGCGACTACGAAGTGCTCCTGGCGCGTGAGATGCTCGCGGTGCTCAAAGCTTGCGGCGCGACCATTTACGGGGTTTCGGAAGAGACCCGCATCAACGAGCGCGTGCCGACCTTCTGCTTCAACATCGGCAAGCTGTCGCCGCAGCGGATCGTCGAGGAAATGGCTGAGATGCAGATCGGCATCCGCGACGGCCATATGTATGCGCCCCGGTTGATGAAGCGTCTCAACCTGTCGATGGACAGCGGCGCCATCCGCGCCTCGCTGGTCCATTACAACACGGTCGACGAGGTCAGGCGTTTCGGCCAGGCGTTGCGCGCCGTCGTAGCCAAGCTGTCGTAGCTTGTCCGTCAGATGTCTCCGGCGTGGAACATCGGCCCGCCCTTGTGGGCCGGGAAGCCATAGCCGTTGATCATCACCAGATCGATGTCGGAGGCACGCGCCGCGATGCCTTCGGCAAGCAAGGCCTTGCCCTCTTCGGCCATTGCCGCCAGCAAGCGCGTGACGATCTCATCGGGCGAAAAGCGGCGCGGCACGATGTCCTTGGCCGCCCGAACGGCCTCGATCAGCGCGGCCACTTGCGGGTCGCTCCTGCGCTCGCCGTCGGAATAATCGTACCAGCCGCGCCCGGTCTTGCGGCCGAAGCGGCCGGCCTCGCACAGCCGGTCGGCGATCTCGACATAACGTGCTTGCGGATCGCGCATCGCAGCCTGTCGCTTGCGCCGCGCCCAGGCTATCTCCAGCCCAGCCATGTCGTTGACCGCGAAGATCCCCATCGGGAAGCCCCAGGCCTCCAGCGCGGCATCCACCTCTTCCGGTGCTGCGCCATCCTCCACCATGAACTCCGCCTCGCGGCGGTAGGCCGAATAGATGCGGTTGCCGATGAAACCCTCGGTAACGCCGCACACGACAGGCAGCTTGCCGAGCTTCCTGACGAACGCGATAGCCGAGGCGAGCACATCGGGCGCCGTCGCCGCGCAATCCACCACTTCGGTGAGCCGCATGACGTTGGCCGGGGAGAAAAAATGCAGGCCGGCGATCCGTTCGGGCCGGGCGGTTGCCGAGGCGATCTCGTCGGGGTTGAGGTAGCTGGTGTTGGTCGCCAGTATGGCGTCGGGGCGGACGATACGATCAAGCTTCCGGAAGAGTTCGGTTTTTACCGCGAGATCGTCGAACACTGCCTCGATGACCAGATCGGCCTGCACCAGCCTGCCGGCGTCACTGGCCGCTTCAAACCGGCTCAGCGCCTCCCTGCGGGCATGATCGGTGAGTCGGCCGGATTGGACCGACTTGTCGAGAAGGCCGGCGATCCGCTCGTATCCTTTTGCCGCGGCGTCGTCGGTCTGCTCGATGCCGATGACGCGATAGCCGGCATTCAAGGCCGAGACCGCGATGCCTGCACCCATCAGGCCGGTTCCGACGATACCGACGGTCTCGACCTTGCGAGGCGTGATACCCTCCAGCCTGTCGACTTTGCTGGCTTGCCTCTCGGCAAAGAAGACGTGGCGCAACGCTGCCGCCTCGCGAGAATCCCGGAGGCGCAGGAAGGTCGCGCGTTCGTCCGCAAGACCGTCCTCAAGTTTGGCCGCGGACGCAGCCTGGACCAGTCTCACGGCTTCTGAAGGCGCGATCTGTCCACGGCTGCGGGAAAGCACCTTTCTTGCGGCTGCCGCTTCGGCTTCGGGTTGCGAGCGTGGGACGGAAAGCGCGCCCGTGCGCCGCAACGGTTGGCCAACGAGACGGCGGGCGACATCGAGCGCGCCTTCGGGAAGATCGTCTGCAATGGCATCGATCAGACCGAGAGTGAGCGCTTCGTCGGCTTTCGCGGGCCGACCCGTGCCGATCAGGTCGATTGCGGCGACCGTGCCGATGAGGCGGGGCAGGCGTTGGGTTCCGCCGGCCCCAGGCACTAACCCGAGCTTGACCTCGGGCAGGCCGAAGCTGGCCGCCTTGCTGGCCACCCGGTAGTGGCAGGCCAGCGCAATCTCGCAGCCGCCGCCGAGCGCCGCGCCGCCAACTGTCGCGACGACCGGTTTCGCGAAGCTCTCGATCGCTTCGATCACTTCAGGCAGTGTGGGCTCGATAGCGGGCTTGCCGAATTCCTTGATATCGGCGCCACCGATGAAGG
Organism: Mesorhizobium sp. M0802; assembly: GCF_040320115.1. Classification (NCBI taxonomy): domain Bacteria; kingdom Pseudomonadati; phylum Pseudomonadota; class Alphaproteobacteria; order Hyphomicrobiales; family Phyllobacteriaceae; genus Mesorhizobium; species Mesorhizobium sp. M0802. The sequence continues at coordinate 160,914 of NZ_JAMYOY010000006.1, read as the reverse complement.
TGCGCCCAATGGCGGTCAGCACCACGGCAGACACTTCATCCGACGCCGCACGCCCAAGCGCAGCCATCAGTCCGGCCCTGACATGGAAGGACAGCGCGTTGGCCGGCGGATTTTCGATCGTGACGACGAGAACGCCATCGACGATCTTGCCTGTGACACTCTCGGAAAATCGTGCTGTGTTCATGGAGTTTTATCCCGGAACGACGGCAAATCTTCCTCCTCCTTCTGCTCTCCGCCAAATGCCGGTGTCCCGGCTCGGACGGATGAAGCGCCATGGGGTTCTTCAAATAATTTCAAGCTTAAAATAATTAGAATTCAAAAAACTTCAAGCCTACCGGAGTCGACTGCAAAAGGCGTCGCTACCACGACGGTGATCGGTCAGACTTGACGGTTGCACTGCGGTGCCGGGTCAAGGCGAGTTTGTGGAAACCTTCGGCAGCAGGGCTTTGAAATAGTCGATCGTCTGTTGCAGCCCGGCTTCCAAAGTCACCGTCGGCTCCCAGTCGACAAGCCTTTTGGCAAGGGTGATATCGGGCTGGCGGTGCCGCGGATCGTCTTGCGGAAGATCGCGGTAAATTATATCCGAACCTGATCCGGTCATCTGCGTCGTCAGTTCGGCCAAGCGCCTGATCGTTACTTCCCTTGGATTGCCGATGTTTACTGGACCGGTCACCTCCGGCCCCGTATCCATGAGGCGCAGCATGCCGCTCACCAGGTCGTCGACGTAGCAAAACGACCTTGTCTGTGAGCCGTCGCCGAAAATGGTTATCGGTTCACCACGAAGCGCCTGCACGATGAAATTTGAGACAACCCTGCCGTCTGCCGGGTGCATGCGCGGCCCGAACGTATTGAAAATCCGCGCGACCTTGACCCACAAGCCATGTTGTCGGTGATAGTCGAAGAACAGCGTTTCGGCGCAGCGTTTGCCTTCATCGTAGCATGAGCGCGGCCCGATCGGGTTTACATTGCCCCAGTAACTCTCGGGCTGCGGATGCACAGACGCGTCACCATAGACCTCACTGGTGGAGGCCTGAAAGACTTTGCATTTCAGCCGCTTTGCCAGTCCAAGAACATTGATGGCGCCGTGCACGGCGGTCTTGATCGTCTGAACCGGGTCGTACTGGTAGTGAACAGGCGAGGCCGGACACGCCAGGTTGTAAATCTCATCGACTTCGACGTAGAGCGGAAAGGTCACGTCATGGCGCATGAATTCGAAGCGGGGATGCTTGGCCAAATGGTCGATATTGCGCTTTGATCCGGTGAAAAGGTTGTCGACACACAAGATTTCGTCGCCTCGTTCCAACAGGCGGTCAATAAGATGCGAGCCGATAAACCCTGCGCCCCCGGTAACGAGAATGCGTCTGCGGCTGTCATAGAGTCTGGCCAATTTCTGCTCCCAGGCAAATGCTGATCGACCAGATATCGGTCGCCACACGCAGGATACGACGTGTCCGCAGCCAATGCACAAGGACCAAACTGAAATTTCGCAGATCCGCTCGGTGCCGATGCGAATTCCGATCCGGGCATTTGGTTTGATCAGAAGGCACGATTGAGGCCGATAGTGGCCTATGGATTGGCAGCAGAGAATATCAGCCCTGTCGTCAGGGCCGCCGCTGCGTAGATGGCCGGCAGAACCTGACGGTTCACCCCAATCCGCAGCAGAGAGTGGCTCGAAACCCGATCCTGCTGGATTTTATCCACAACATCGATGGCATCGGCGGATGGCAACATGAAAAAAACGGTGACGCCTATTTGCGTGAGACATTCTTCTTCGCGATAGAGCATCGTTGAATTGGCCTACAGCCTGCCATACAAGCACGTCGGCTCAACAGGTGGCTCGAGGAACCCCACGGATGTCCGAACGCATTGCAGTTATCGGCCTGGGTTATGTCGGCCTGCCGGTAGCCATCGCCTTCGGGAAGGTTTTCCCCGGCACCATAGCTTTTGACATCAGCGAGCGTCGGATCGGGGAATTGCGTGGCGGCGTCGATCGTACGGGAGAAGTTGATGCAACGGCGCTCAAGGAGACCTCGATAGGGCTGACGACCGACCGGGAGATGTTGAAAGGCGCTACTTTCTTCATCGTTGCCGTGCCAACCCCTATCGACGCAAATCGCGCTCCCGATCTGGCTTCTTTGAAACTGGCGTCCGAACTCGTCGGCGAGGCGGTGAGCAAAGGCGCCGTCGTCGTTTTTGAGTCGACAGTCTATCCAGGTGTGACCGAAGATTTCTGTGGGCCGATCATCGAGCAGGTTTCCGGCCTGCGACATCCCCGCGACTTTGCCCTCGGCTATTCGCCCGAACGCGCCAACCCCGGCGATCGGGAACACTCGCTGCAAAAGATCGTCAAAGTCGTCTCCGGCGAGAATAACGAGACGCTGGAGCGCGTCGCGAACGTTTATGGCCGTATCATAGATGCCGGCGTCTACCGCGCCCCGTCGATCAAGGTGGCCGAGGCAGCGAAGGTTATCGAGAACACCCAGCGCGATCTGAACATCGCGCTGATGAACGAACTGGCAATGATCTTCGAGCGGCTCGATATCCGGACGCAGGATGTTCTTGATGCTGCGTCGACGAAATGGAACTTCCTTCCCTTCAAACCGGGGTTCGTCGGCGGCCACTGCATCAGCGTCGATCCATATTATTTGACCGCCAAGGCCGAGGCCGAAGGTTACCATCCGCAGATCATCCTCGCCGGACGTCGCATCAATGACGGAATGGGGGCCTTCGTCGCCCAGCAGGTTGTCAAACGGCTGATTGGTTCTGACACGCCCGTCAAAGGGGCTTCTGTCGGCATTCTCGGGCTGACATTCAAGGAGGACGTGCCGGATTTGCGCAACAGCCGCGTTTTCGACATGGTCAAGGAACTAAGGCAGTTCGGAATTATCCCCAAAGTCCATGATCCCCTTGCCGATGTCGAAACCGCTCGGCGTGATCACGGCGAAACAATCCTGCCGCTCGATGAGATAAACGATTTGCAGGCGCTTGTTCTGGCGGTGCCTCACAGGCAATATCTCACCAACGAAAGAGCGCGTCTTTTTCAAATGATCAGGCCGGGGGGGACACTGTTCGATGTCAAGTCGGCCATCAAGCCCAATGAAGTTCCCGACAACATAAAATACTGGAGCTTGTAAAGCTCGCCTGAAATTAACGCTAGGATATGCAGTGACATCAAGCAGGCCGATACTGATCACCGGCGCAGCCGGGTTCATAGGGTTTCATCTTTGCCTGAGGCTGCTTGCCGAAGGAGGCCAGGTTATCGGCCTCGACTCCATGAACGAGTATTATGACGTCAGCCTGAAGCAGGCTCGTCTCGAGCGGCTGAAAGCGTTTTCGAATTTTTGTTTCGAGCATGCCGATCTCACGGAGCGGGACCGTATTTCGGAGCTCTTCCTTTCGGCCGCGCCGGAGGTTGTCGTCAATCTCGCGGCGCAAGCCGGCGTACGCTATTCGATCAGCAATCCGCACGCCTATGTGGAAAGCAACCTCAGCGGCTTTGTCAACATCCTGGAAGGATGCCGGCAGGCGTCCGTCGGCCATCTGGTCTATGCATCGTCGAGTTCGATTTATGGCGGCAGCACCCGCATGCCGTTTTCCGTGCACGATCCGGCGGACCATCCGCTCAGCCTTTACGCCGCAAGCAAGAAGGCGAACGAGTTGATGGCGCACACATACAGCCATCTGTTTGGACTGCCGACCACCGGGCTGCGTTTTTTCACCGTCTATGGTCCGTGGGGGCGGCCGGACATGGCGCTGTTCATCTTCGCCAAGGCTATCCTCGCTGGCGAGCCGATCGAGGTCTTCAACTATGGCAATATGCAGCGGGATTTCACCTATATCGACGACATTGTCGAAGGCATTATCCGCGTCATGCAGCAACCCGCGACACCCAATCCTGAGTGGAAAAGTGACGCGCCAGACCCAGCGACCAGCAACGCCCCGTTCAGGATTCACAACATCGGCGGCAATTCGCCCGTTCAACTGAACCGATTGATCGAGGTGCTCGAAGACGCGCTGGGACGCAAGGCAAACCGCAACCTCAGGCCACTTCAGCCAGGCGACGTTCCGGCAACTTTCGCCAATGTCAGCTCGCTCGAGGAGGCGACCGGCTTCAAGCCCAAAATCCCGATCGAAATAGGGGTTCCGCGCTTTGTCGAATGGTACCGGGAGTTCTACCGAGCATGATCGGACGCTTCGCCACCTGGAGGCGGCTGGCTCCTGACCAGCCATGGCTGGCGCATGCCGCTCGGAAAACTCAATAAGCCGCAGCCGAACTGGGTGTCGCCTGAAGGCGGTCAATATCTTTCCGGGGCGGCGCACCGAACAGGCGACGATATTCTCGGCTGAACTGCGAAGGGCTGTCATAGCCCACCGCGAACCCGGCCGTGCCTGCGTTTGCGCCGCCGGCAAGCATAATCCTTCGCGCCTCCTGCAGGCGCAGCTGCTTCTGGTATTCGAGCGGGGTCATGCGCGTAATCGCCTTGAAATGGGCATGAAGGGACGACGCGCTCATGCCTGATGCCGCCGCAATCTCTTCGATGCGCAGTTGTGCCTGGAAATGATTGCGGATCGTGGCGATGGCGCGGCTGACCTGGTTCAGGTGGCTGTCCACCGACGCCATCTGGCGAAGCGTGTCACCGTGCGGTCCGGTGAGGAGCCGGTAAAGGATTTCGCGTTCGATCAGCGGCGCCAGCACGGTGATGCTCTCGGGGCGATCGAGCAGCCTGACAAGCCGACAGGCGGCATCAATCAGGTCGGGGTCACTTGGATAGGCAGCTAACACCGGCAGATCCCTGCTGGGGGATGCACGTCCTTCTTTCACAAGCAGTTCGGCCAGCGCGGTGGAATCAAAATCTATCTTGCAACAGAGGTAGGGCGCCGCCGGGCTCGCCTCCAACACATGCCCGACCAGCGGCAGGTCGACCGAGACGAGCAGGTAGCTCGATGCGTCATAGACCACGCTCTGGTCGGCCAGCGAGACGCGCTTCGATCCTTGGGCGATTATGCAAAGCGACGCCTCGTAGACCGCAGGCACGGGTGCACTGGGCTGGTTGGCGCGAATGAGCGACAGCCGCGGCACCGCAGTGCCGGCCATGCCAGATTTCGGCGCAAAGCGGGTGATCAGCTCGGCGAGTTCATTGATTTTCTCCATGCCGCATAAATCTTCATGGCGCGAAATGTTGCAAGGCATTTCGAGTTCATTTGGAGGATCGTGCAAACTCTTTGGACGATCACGCTACCGGCCTTTGCCGGTTCGCGCCATCTATCTCCCCGTCACCGCAGCGAAAAAGGAACGATCATGACGGGACTTAAAGACAAGGTTGTACTCATCACCGGCGCCTCCAGCGGCATCGGCGAAGCGACGGTTCGGGAACTTGCCGGTGCCGGCGCCAGACTGTTCATCGGGGCCCGCCGCACCGAGCGGCTCAAGGCGCTGGCCGCAGAAATAGGCAAAGGCGTCGCGTGGCGCGAACTCGACGTGACTGACGCGGCGAATTTCGACGCCTTTGCCGATGCCGCCCATGCCGAATTCGGGCAGATCGATGTGCTGGTCAACAATGCCGGCGTCATGCCGCTGTCGCCGCTTGCCGCGCTGAAGCGCGATGAGTGGTCTCGCATGATCAATGTCAACATCGGCGGCGTGCTGAACGGGATCGCCGCGGTGCTGCCGCGCTTCGTCGCCCAGAAGAATGGGCATATCGTCAATGTCGCCTCGGTCGGTGCGCATATCGTGCTGCCCACCGCGGCGGTCTATTGCGGCACGAAATATGCCGTCTGGGCAATCACCGAGGGGCTGCGGCAGGAGCATGACGACATCCGCGCCACGATCATCTCCCCCGGAGTGACCGCAACCGAACTGGGCGACGATATCAGCGATCCTCAGGTCGCCACGGCTCTGAAAGAATGGCGGCAGAAGTCGCTCACACCGGACGCCATTGCACGGGCGATCCGTTTTGCGCTTGATCAACCCGATGGCGTGGACGTCAACGAAGTGATCGTACGGCCAACCGCTGCCAATATGTAGAACTTGCTGCCGGATGCCGGCTTTCGGCAAGCTAGGGCGCTCTCCGAGATCCGGCAAACGGCCCACCCCTCAATGCACCCGCCCTCAGCCTCTGGCGCAACTTCCGCGGGCCACATCGTACCGGCTCTCGAACGCGCGCGAAAAATGCGCACTCGAATTGAACCCCCAAGCAAAGGCGATTTCCGAGATCGTGGGCGACGCTCGGGCGGGCGACAACAATTCTTCCTTGCTGCGCTCCAGCCGCCTGTCCCAGACGAAGCGTTCCGGTCTCGCGGCAAGGCCGGTGCGCCGCTGGGAACTTAACCCGCTAATCATCTCCCCTGCGACGGTAGAGATGTCAGGCTTCGCCGGCCAGGCGCGCTGAAATCAGCCGCGCCGCCTTGATCACCGCTTCGCCCTGGCTGGCCGCCATGCTGTCATCGGCGCGTGACACAGGCGAGGCCACCGCCAGAGTGCCTAAAGGACGGCCATCGGAGCCGAGGATTGCCGCGGCTATGCTGTGGACGCCTTCTTCATAGCCTTGGGAGCTCGAGGAATAGCCGCGCTTGGCGGCAAGCCGGATCGCCTTCATCAGCCTGTCGGGCTGCGTCACCGTGTGTGGCGTGAAGGTCGGCAACGGCTTGTCGACATAGGCCTCGGCCGCTTCCCGAGGCGAAGCGGCGAGAAAGGCGATGCCGGAGGCGGTGCCGTGCAAGGGCAGCACCTGGCCGACATCGACATTGACCCGGTTGGCCTTTGCCGACAGCTCGACATGGACCGTCAGCAGTGCGCCGGCGCTGAATTCCGACAGATGCACCGTCTCGCCGGTTTCCAGCGCCAGCTCGCGAACCACAGGTGCTGCCACGCGCACGAAGGGAAAATGCGCGTCGCGAAACCGGGCCAGCCGCGACAGGCCGGCGCCGAGCCGGTAGCGGCGGCTTGCCGGCTCTTGTTCGATCAGGCGGTGGTCGGCCATCGCCATCAGCAGGCGCCGCGCCGTCGCCTTGTCGAGGCCGGTTTTGCGGGCGAGCTCGGACAGGCCGATCTCCGGTTCGCCGAGCGTGAACTGTTCCAACAGCGATATCGCTTTGCCGACTGTGCTCATCGTGCATCCTCAAGATACTTCGCATGGGAGGGAAGCCAATCCACCTTGCAGTGCGCTCATAGCACATAAAATGGTGGTTCAAATAACGAACCGTTTGGAAGCGACAAAAAACACCAGCAAGTTTCGCGGCGACATCAATCTCGATGCCGCGCCGTGCGCGGGGTGATGCTGCGCGGCAACACCTATCAACAGGTGGATCAACTCGGCGGCGCCGTGCCTGGCCGGCGTGTCGGCCCAAACGCCTGATCCTGGCCGGCGCGGAAGCTTCAACTCTGCGCCAGCTGCGCGCGGCGCCAGGCGGCGGGCGCCTGGCCAACCCGCTCCCGGAAGAAGCGTGAGAAATAGGCCGGATCTTCGAAGCCGATTTCGTAGGCGATGTCCTCGACGGTGCGCACGGTGAACAGCAGCAAGCGCTTGGCCTCCAGCAACCGTCGCTCGCCGATGGGTCGCTTGACGCCGCTGCCAAGCACCGTATGGGCGGCCTTGTCGAGAAGATGCGGTGTCGTGGCCAGCGCCTCGACGTAGCGGTCGACGGGCCAGTTGTCGCGGAAATGCGCATCGACCAGACGGCGCAAGCCGCGCGCCAATGCAGCATCGGAAGAACCGGTGGCATCCTTCACCTCGGGACCAAGGCGCGCGATGTGCGAGAGCGCGACGGCAATCAGCGCCGGCAGGGTCTTGTCACTCCCGGCCTGCGCCTCGGCATATTCCGTGGCGATCATCTCCAGCACCGCCGCAAGCCTTTTCCACGCGACGTGCTGAGGAAGGCTATCGGCAAAGACCGGCCGGTCCAATGGCAGCAGGCTGTGAGCGGCTATTGCCGCAAGCGCATCATCGGCGACCGAAACGACGATGGCGTCGGTGCCGGGCCCGATCGAGAAGCCATGCACGATGGTGCTCGGCACGAAGCTGACGGCCGGTGCCGAAAAGTCCCAGGATTGGTCTTCGATGCGGTAGGTGCCGGAGCCGCTGGTCCAGTAGGTGATCTGGCCCATTTGCGGATGCTTGTGCGCGGCAACCTGGCCGAGATGAATATTGCTGCGCGCAAGCACCGTCTCGACATGCAGGAAGCCGACATCGAGCGGCCGCACCGGCTCGCCATAGACAAAGAAATCAGGAATGGAATTGAGGCTCATAGCGCCGGAAAAAGTCCAATCGGTTTTGCCGTTACGTCCTAACCGATCCTTGCCAGGAGCGCTAGAGTTGATGCCATAAGTGGAGGAACATCATGCGATCGGAAGACTTTCGTGCCGACAATGGGCGCCCGTTCACCGGGGCCGAGTATATGGGGAGCCTGCGCGACGGCCGCGAGGTCTACATCAACGGCGAGCGCATTGCCGATGTCACCACCCATCCGGCGATGCGCAATTCGGCGCGGTCGCTGGCGCGCCTCTATGATGCGCTGCACGATCCCAAGCGGCAGGGCACGCTGACCTCGCCTACCGATACCGGTTCGGGCGGCTACACCCACAAATATTTCCGCGTTGCCAAATCCTCCGGCGAACTCGCGGCCCAGCAGACCGCGATCGCCGAGTGGTCACGCATGTCCTATGGCTGGATGGGCCGCACGCCCGATTACAAGGCGGCACTGATGAACACGCTCGGCGCCAATGCCGACTGGTACGGCCCGTTCAAGGACAATGCGCTCGCCTGGCACAAGCGTGCGCAGGAAGCCGTGCTGTTCATGAACCACGCCATTGTCAACCCGCCGATCGACCGCCACAAGCCGGCCGAACAGGTGAAGGATGTCTTCGTCCACATCACCAAGGAGACCGACGCCGGCATCTATGTATCCGGCGCCAAGGTGGTGGCGACGTCCTCGGCGCTGACCCACTACAATTTCCTGGCGCAGAGTTCGGCGACGGTCACCGAAGATCCGTCGCTGTCGGTCATGTTCATCGTGCCGATGAATGCGCCGGGGGTAAAGATGTTCTGCCGCGTCTCCTATGAGCAGACGGCCAACACGGCGGCGGCTCCGTTCGACTATCCGTTGTCGTCGCGCTTCGACGAGAACGATGCCATCCTGGTGCTCGACAATGTCTTCATCCCCTGGGAGGACGTGCTGGTCCTGCGCGACGCGCAGAAAATCCTGTCCTTCCATCCGGCTTCGGGCTTCATGCATGGCTATTGCTTCCAGGGCTGCACACGCTTTGCCGTCAAGCTCGACTTCCTCGCCGGCCTGCTGGCCAAGGCGCTGCGCGCCACCGGCGGAGATGCCTTCCGAGGCAACCAGGCGGCGCTGGGCGAGGTCATCGCGCTCAGGCACATGTTCTGGAGCTTTTCCAACGCCATGGCCTACAATCCGATCCCGTGGGCGAATGGCGCTGTCCTGCCCAACCTGGAAGCAGCCCTTGCCTACCGGACTTTCATGTCGGAAGCCTATCCGCGCGTCATCGACACGGTGCGCCGGGTGATCGCCTCCGGCTTGATCTACCTGCCGTCATCGGTGCGCGACTTCAACAATCCCGAGATCGATAAATACCTCGCGCAATATGTGCGCGGTTCCAACGACATGGGCCATGTCGAGCGCATCAAGATCATGAAACTGTTGTGGGACGCGACCGGCACCGAGTTCGGCGGCCGCCACGCCCTCTACGAACTCAACTATGCCGGTGCGCCGGAAGAGGTGCGGCTGCAGGTGCTGAAGGGCGCCGAACGCGGCGGCCGGCTGAAGGCCATGGAAGAACTGGTCGACACCTGCATGGCCGACTATGACGAGAACGGCTGGACGGGAGATACCTGGCTCAATCCGCTCGCTTCTACGGCCGGGTGATGTCAGATGGCCACGCAGATTTCGAAGGCCGATTTCCGCGACTCCATGGCAAGGGTCTGCGCGCCGGTCAACATCGTCACGACAGATGGCCCGGCCGGGCGCGGCGGCTTCACCGCCACCGCCATGTGCAGTGTGTCGGACGAACCGCCGACGCTGCTGGTGTGCATGAACGGCCGCTCGACGCAGGCCGCCATGTTTCTCGCCAACCGGCGCTTCTGCGTCAACGTGCTGACGCATGACCATATGCACCTGGCCGGCAAGTTCGCCGGCGCGACCAGGGACATGGAGGCACGCTATTCGGCGGCGCGCTGGCAAACGCTGACCTCGGGGACGCCAGCGCTGTCCGATGCGATCGTCAATTTCGATTGCGAGATCGAGGATGTGCACATCGTCGGCACGCATAATGTCATGATCGGCCGCGTTATCGACGTCAGGCACGGCAGCGGCGGCTCGGCCTTGCTCTATGTCGACCGCAATTACACGCAGCCGACGCGGCTTGGCAGCTTTGGCGGCTGAGCCGCAGCAATCAGCTCTCGCCGGCGATCAGGCTCTCCAGCAGATCGAGCAATTGCTCGAGCCTCTCATGTCCGAAGCGCTGTTCGATGTCGCGGTAGATGACGAGGCGTTCCGGCGACAAGGCATCGATCAGGGCGGAACCCGCCGGGGCGATCGTCAGCACGACACGGCGGCCATCGCCTTCCGCCTTGTTGCGGGTGATGAATTTTCGGCCCTCGAGCGTCTTGATGATGCGTGTCAGGCTGGGCGGCAGCACCGAAGCGCGATCGGCAAGTTCCGTCGCCTCGACAGGGCCGGCCTCGCTCAGAACGCGCAGCACGCGCCATTGCTGTTCGGTCACATCATGCGCCGCCAGCATTGGACGAAACCGCGCCATCACCACTTCGCGGGCATGGAGCAGCGCCATCGGCAGAGAACGACGGGTGTTTTCAGGCAGCAAGAAGCAGCGTCCCCAATGATGCGGGCGGTCGGCGGGACCGCACGCCAAAACCTGACCTTTCCATCCCGTATCGTCGCCTCAACTTGGATGCAAGGCTTGACTTCAGTGATGCTGCATGTAATTAACGCGTTAACTACAGCAGTGGAACAATACGGGGAGCGAGACGCGGTGCCTCACTTTTCCATCGAGTATTCGGCCAACCTCGATGCCAAGGTCGACATGAGCGAATTGTGCGCGCTGGTGTTGCGCACCGTGCTCGGCACCGGGCTGTTTGAAACCGGCGCGGTGCGGGTGCGGGCCTTCCGCGCGGAGGCCTATGCGATCGCCGACAGCTTACCGGAAAACGCCTTTCTCGACATGTCGTTTCGCATTGGAACCGGCCGCAGTGCCGAGGACAAGAGACGAACCGGGGAGGCGGTCTTCTCCGCCGTGAGCGAATACCTCGCCCCCCTGTTCGAGACCCCGCATTTCGCTCTTTCCCTGGAGATCAGGGAAATCGATCCGGTCCTGAGCTGGAAGAAAAATGCAATCCACCCGCGACTGCGCGGCAAGTGACGGAAGCTGATATGTCCGACCTCGAAGGCAATCTGAAAAAGGCCGAGGCCTATCTGGCCCGTTTCAAGCGCGACGGCGTGCTGAACCAGATCGGCGGCGAAGCGGTGCCGGCGGTGGATGGCTCGACCTTCGAGGCCATGTCGCCGGTCGATCTCAAGCCGCTGGCCAAGGTCGCGCGTGGCAGCGCCGCCGATATCGACCGCGCCGCCAAGGCGGCAAAGGCGGCGTTCCCGGCCTGGGCCGCCATGCCGGGCGACGGGCGCAAGAAGCTGCTGCACAAGATAGCCGATGCGATCGAAGCGCGCGCCGAGGAGATCGCCTTCGTCGAGTGCATGGACACCGGCCAGGCGCTGAAATTCATGGCCAAGGCCGCGCTGCGCGGCGCCGAGAATTTCCGCTTCTTCGCCGACCGCGCGCCGGAAGCGCGCGACGGCGAGACGCTGCGCACGACAGGCCAGGTCAACATCACCACGCGCGTGCCGATCGGCCCGGTCGGCATCATCACGCCGTGGAACACGCCGTTCATGCTGTCGACATGGAAGATCGCGCCGGCGCTGGCGGCAGGCTGCACCGTCGTCCACAAGCCGGCCGAATTTTCGCCGCTGACCGCTCGCCTGCTGGTCGAGATCGCGGAGGAGGCCGGCCTGCCGAACGGCGTGTGGAACCTGGTCAACGGCCTCGGCGAGCACGCCGGCAAGGCGCTGACCGAGCACCCTGACATCAAGGCGATCGGTTTTGTCGGTGAGAGCCGCACCGGCTCGATGATCATGAAACAAGGCGCCGATACGCTGAAGCGCGTGCATTTCGAACTGGGCGGGAAGAACCCGGTGATCGTCTTCGCCGACGCCGATCTCGAACGTGCGGCGGATGCGGCCGTGTTCATGATCTACTCGCTCAACGGCGAACGCTGCACCTCATCGTCGCGGCTTCTGGTCGAAGCCTCGGTCTACGACACATTCACGGATCTGGTTGCTGAGAAGGCAAAGCGCATCAAGGTTGGCCATCCGCTCGATCCCAAAACGGTGGTTGGTCCGCTGATCCATCCGGTGCACGAGGAAAAGGTGCTTTCCTATATCGAGATCGGCAAATCGGAAGGCGCGGTGGTAGCCGCCGGCGGCGGCAAGTTCGCCGGTCCGGGCGGTGGCTGCTATGTCAGCCCGACGCTGTTTACCGGCGCCACCAACAGGATGCGCATTGCCCAGGAAGAGATTTTCGGGCCGGTGCTGACCGCCATTTCCTTCAAGGACGAGGCCGAAGCGCTGGCGCTGGCCAACGACACCCAATACGGCCTGACCGGCTATCTCTGGACGTCGGATGTTACCCGCGCCTTCCGCTTCACCGATGCGCTGGACGCCGGCATGATCTGGGTCAATTCGGAGAATGTGCGGCATTTGCCGACGCCGTTCGGCGGCGTCAAGAATTCCGGCATCGGCCGCGACGGCGGCGACCATTCCTTCGATTTCTACATGGAGACGAAGAACATCGCCTTCGCCACTTCAGCGCACACGATCCAGAAACTCGGCGGCTGACCGGAGGACATCGCATGCCACTGCCCAAACCAAACCTCTATCCCGCCTTCAACATCGTGCGCCTCAGCCATGTCGAACTGGCGGCCACCGACCTTGCGAAATCCCGCGCCTTCTATGTCGACACGCTCGGCCTGCAGGTTACCGACGAGACATCGGACGCCATCTATCTAAGGGCTCTGGAAGAGCGCGGACACCACTGCATCGTGCTGAAGAGGGCCGGCAGCGCCGAAGCACGCGATCTCGGCTTCAAGGTTTTCTCGGATGAGGATCTCGACAAGGCCGAGCACTTCTTCAAGGCAAAAGGCCTGCCGGTCGAGTGGGTCGAGCGACCGTACCAGTCGCGCACCTTCCGCACCCGCGACCCGCACGGCATTCCGCTCGAGTTCTTTGCCCAAATGGAAAGGCTGCCGCCGATTCATCAGAAATATGCGCTCTACAAGGGCGTGAAGCCGCTGCGCATCGACCACTTCAACTGCTTCTCGCCCAATGTCGACGAGTCCGTCGCCTTCTACAACGAGCTTGGCTTCCGCGTCACCGAATACACCGAGGATGCCAGTAGCGGAAAGCTGTGGGCGGCCTGGACGCACCGCAAGGGCGGCGTCCACGACATCGCCTTCACCAACGGTGTGGGTCCGCGCCTGCATCACGTCGCCTTCTGGGTGCCGACACCGCTCAACATCATCGACCTGCTCGATCTGATGGCGACGACGGGTTACCTCGCAAATATCGAGCGCGGCCCCGGCCGGCATGGCATTTCCAACGCCTTCTTCCTCTATGTCAGAGACCCGGACAATCACCGCATCGAGATCTACTGCTCGGACTACCAGACGGTGGATCCGGATCTGGAGCCGATCAAGTGGGACCTCAAGGACCCGCAGCGCCAGACGCTGTGGGGCGCGCCCGCGCCGAAAAGCTGGTTCGAGGAGGGTAGCATCTTTGCCGGCGCGGCCGCGCGCCAACCGGATTTGACGGCGTCGCCGATCATCGCACCGTGACCACAGACGCGAACCTGACGGAGACCGGGATGACTGCACATGGGCGGCTCGCCACCTTCACTGTCGGCGGCAAGACGCGCTATGGCGCGGTCACAGATAAGGGCGTCGTCGACCTGTCGGCGCGGCACAGCCAGTGGCCGACGCTGCGCGAAGTGATCGAGGCCGGCGTGCTACGGCGGCTGGCGGAAGAGGCCGAAGCCTACGCCGTCGATTTTCCAGTCGACGCCGTCGCTTATGAAATCCCTGTGCCGTCCCCGGAAAAGATCGTCTGCGTCGGCGTCAACTATCCCGACCGCAACGAGGAGTACAAGGACGGCCAGGCAGCGCCCTCCAATCCGTCGCTGTTCATCCGCTTCCCCCGCTCCTTCGTCGGCCACGACGCGCCGCTGGTGCGGCCGCCGGAATCGCCGCAGCTGGACTATGAGGGCGAGATCGTCATCGTCATCGGCAAGGGTGGACGACGCATCGCCGAGAGGGATGCGCTTGACCATATCGCGGCACTATCCCTGTGCAACGAAGGCACCATTCGCGATTGGGTACGGCACGCCAAGTTCAACGTCACGCAGGGCAAGAATTTCGACCGCACCGGCTCGCTCGGTCCGTGGCTGGTGCCGTTCACCGACGAGGCGCAGATTGCCGACATCGCGCTGACCACCCGCGTCAATGGCGAATTGCGCCAGCAGGACCGCACCAGCCGGATGATCTTCTCGTTCCGCAAGATCATCGCCTATGTCTCCACCTTCACCACGCTGGTGCCAGGCGATATCATCGTCACCGGTACGCCGACCGGCGCCGGCGCCCGCTTCGACCCGCCGATCTGGCTGAAGCCGGGCGACGTGATCGAAGTCGAAGCCGACGGCATCGGCGTGCTCCGCAACGGCGTCGTCGACGAGGTAGCATCGTGACCCCCGAGCAAGCTGAAGATGCCGCGGCAAGGCTGTTCGAAGCCGAGTGTTCGCGCCGCCAGATCCGTCTGCTCAGCCTCGATTTTCCCGACGCGACGATGGAGGATGCCTATCGCGTCCAGGCAGCGCTGGTGAAACGCAAGACCGATGCCGGGCTGACCCCGAAGGGCTGGAAGATCGGCCTGACATCGAAGGCGATGCAATATGCGCTCGCCATCGACACGCCGGATTCGGGCGTGCTGTTCGACGACATGTTCTTCAACGACGGCGCGACGATACCCGTCGGCCGCTTCATCCAGCCGCGCGTCGAGGCCGAGATAGCCTTCGTCATGAAGGCGCCGCTGAGGGGCCCAGGCGTGACCATCTTCGACGTGCTCAACGCCACCGATTATATCACGCCGGCGCTCGAAATCCTCGACACGCGCATCGAACGCGTCAATGCCGAGACAAAGAAGGCGCGCACTTTCTTCGATACGATTTCCGACAACGCCGCCAATGCCGGCATTGTCGTCGGCGGCCGGCCGCAACGACCCGATGAAGCCGATATGCGCTGGATCGGCGCCATCGTCTCGCGCAATGCGGAGGTCGAGGAGACCGGGCTTGGCGCCGGCGTGCTCAACCATCCGGCGATGGGCATTGCCTGGCTGGCGGACAGGCTCGCCCGCTACGGCATGTCCATCGCGGCCGGCGAGGTGGTGCTGTCCGGATCGTTTGTGCGCCCGGTCGAGGCGCGGCCCGGCGATACGATCGTCGCCGACTTCGGCAGCTCGGGAACGGTCAGCATCCATTTCGCCAAGAGCTGATGGCTCTCATCGGCTCGTCAGTTGGGCTGTTCGCCGCGCAAGTAGTCAATCACCACATCGGCTGCGATGGTCGACATGCGCAAGCCGACATCCCTGGTGATGTCGCCTTCGACGCGGCTTTGCACCCAGCCAAGAAACGCGAAGGCACGCAAGGCGGCGAATAGAGGCAATGCGGCGATGTCCTGCGGGATCAGCGCACGCTCTTGCTGGTAGCCGTCAAGCAAAGCGGTTTCGATCAGCGGGTAGATCGCCTCCTCGCGGTTCTGGTAGAGGGCGACGGCAAGGTCGTACATGTGCCAGCCATGGCCGCAATCATCGAAGTCGATGATGCGCACCGCACCATCATGAATGAGCACATTTTCGCGCACCAGATCGGCGTGGATGATGCCGAAATTGCGCGCGCTGCGCTCATGTTCCGACAGCGCCTTCACTGCCTTCTCGCGCGCCTGCAAGACCAGCGCGCGGCGAGGACCATCGAGAAAGGGCGAGGTCTCGAACCGGCCCCAGACCGGGTTCGCACCGAAGAAGCCGTCGAAGTCCCATGCATGGCGGGCGAAGCCCGCGGGCGGCGCCCACGAGGCAGTGACATTGTGCATATGGGCGATGGTCCGCCCGATCGCCGTGAAGATCTGGATCGACTGGTCGGCCGTGTAGGCCAGTGGCACGCCGCGTGCGCCCACGGCGCGGCCCTCCAGCCAGCTCAGGCAATCGGCCTGTCGGGGCTGCGCCGAGGTGGCCGTGCTGACAAGTACGAACGGATCGCCGGCCTGTGTTGCGACGCAAGACGGCGTGGCGACGCCGGCGGATTGCAGGAAGCCCATCCATTGCAGTTCCGAACGCAGCGCGGCGTCCGTGTGGTAGCCGAGCCGGTGGATGCGCATGGCTGCCGGCTGGCCATCCGGCAGCCGCACGCGGAAGACGGCGTTCTCGCGGTGCTTCAGAAGTTCCGGCTCAGAGTTGCGGACGCCCCAATGTTCGAGCGCACGCCTGGCGAGCTCCGTGACATCGGCTGCCGTTTCGGGCTCGGATTGGGTGGAAACAGAATTCACGCCGGCACTCCGCCGACTTCGCCCAGCACCTCGTCCAGCAGGCCGATCAGGAAGTCGGCATTGTCACGCGAGAACGGCATGGGCGGGCGGATCTTGAGCACATTGCCGTGGATGCCGGTCTTGCCCATCAGCACGCCGCGATGGCGCATGCGATTGGCGACCTGCTCGGCAATGTCGGGCGCCGGTTCGCGCGTGTCGCGGTCGTGGACCAGCTCGGCGCCGAAGAACAGTCCGGCGCCCCTGACCTCGCCGATGCACTCATGCCGATCGGCCAGCGGGCGCAGCAGGCCAAGCGCATAAGCGCCGACGTCTTGCGCGTTGGCGACAAGGTTTTCCTGTTCGATGACGTCGAGGACGGCATTGGCGACCGCGCAGGAGACCGGGTTGCCGCCGAAGGTGTTGAAGTAGCGGAAAGCGTCGCGGAAGGTCGCCAGTATCTCCTTGGTGGTGACCACGGCCGCGATCGGATGGCCATTGCCCATCGGCTTGCCCATGGTGACGATGTCGGGGACGAAGCCGGCGCGCTGATGGCCCCAGAAATGGCTGCCGGTGCGGCCGAAGCCGGGCTGCACTTCGTCGGCGATGACCAGACCACCGGCTTCGCGCACGGCCCCCAAGGCGTCGTCGAAAAATCCGGTGGGCAGAGCCGGGAAACCTTCATTGGCGAGCAGCGGACACAAGATGATGCCAGACAGGCCAATGCCGTCCTGTGCCAGCGAAGCGATCGCTTGACGCACGGCGTCGCCGAAGGCCTTGCCATTGGCCATCGCATCGGGATGGCGATAGCTGTCGGGGGCCGGCACCAGCCTGACATGGGGGGCGCGGCCGCGGATCGGAGGCATGCGCGTGCTGAGCTGCGAAACCGCCGCCGTGTTGCCATGATAGGTGGCGTCGGTGGCGATGATGCCCATATTGCCGGAGGCGGCCTGCGCCATGCGCAGCGCTATGTCGTTGGCCTCGCTGCCGGTACAGGTCAGGATTGCGGTGGCGAGGCTTGCATCGAAGGTCGCCGTCAGCCGCTCGACATAGTCGAGAATTGCGGTGTGCAGATAGCGTGTGTGGGTGTTGAGCAGGCTTGCCTGACGGCACAAGGCCTCGACCACATGCGGGTGGCAATGGCCGACATGGGCGACGTTGTTGTAGGCATCGAGATACTTGCGGCCGTCGGCATCGTAGAGCCAGACGCCTTCGCCGCGCACCAGGTGCACGGGCTCGTCGTAGAACAATTGCGATTTCGCGCCGAGCAGGCGGGCACGCCGCTTGACGAGCGCTTCCTCGCTGGGGTTCTTCTCAGATTGTGTCATTGCGTACCAAACTCCATTGCGTCAGCGGGTCCATCAGGCCCTCGACAGACCTGCATCGATGGCCTCGCCGATCTTTGCCACGTCGGCGGCGCCGATGATCAGCGGCGGCGACAGGATGATGTTGTTGCCGGACACGCGCAGCATGACGCCGGCGTCATAAGTGGCTTCCGAAACCACGGCCATGGTCTTCTTGTCCACCGGCTTTTTCGTCGTGCGATCGGAGACCAGCTCTAGCGCAGCCATCAGGCCCTTGTACCTGATGTCGCCGACGATCGCGTGCTTGGCTTTTAGCCCCTCCAGCATCGCCGCCAGCTCGATGCCGCGCGCGGCTGCGTTCTCGTCCAGGCGAAGCCGTTTGGTCTCGGCAAGTGCAGCCAGCCCTGCCGCGCAGCCGACAGGATGGCCGGAATAGGTATAGCCATGACCGATCGCCCCGAAGCTGGTCTTGTCGGCCTCGAAGACGTCGGCGACCTTGGCGCCGATCAAGGTGGCGCCGAGCGGGAAATAGCCCGAGGTGATCGCCTTGGCGATGGTCATGAAATCCGGCTTCACGCCGGATAGCCGCGAACCCGACCAGGCGCCGGTGCGACCGAAGCCCGTGACCACCTCGTCGGCGATCAGCAGGATTTCGTGGCGGTCGCATATCTCGCGCACCAGCGGCATGAAGCTGTCATGCGGAACGATGACGCCGCCGGCGCCGAGAACCGGCTCCATGATGAAGGCGGCAATGGTGTCGCCGCCCTGGAAGGCGATCTCATCCTCCAGCGCTTTGGCGCACAGTTTGGCCAGCCGCGCCGGATCGGTCTCATCGAACGGATTGCGGAAGGTCCAGGGTGCGGGAATGTGGAAGACGCCGGGCATAAGCGGCTCATAGTTGCGGCGGAAATTGGCGTTGCCGTTGACTGACGCGCCACCGAAATGGGTGCCGTGATAGCCCTTCTTCAGCGCGAGGAATTTTGTCCGGTCGCCCTGGCCGCGGATCTTCCAGTATTGGCGGGCGAGCCGCAGTGCGGTTTCGACCGAATCCGAGCCGCCCGAGGTGAAGAAGGTCCGCACCATGCCTTCCGGTTCGAACCATTCGCTGAGTTCGTAAGCGAGCTCGATCGACGGGCCGGTCGACGTGCCGCGAAACCCGGAATAGTAGGGCAGGGCGCTGAGCTGGTCGGCGATGGCCTTCTTGATCGGGTCGCAGGAGTAGCCGAGATTGACGTTCCACAGTCCGCCAACCGCATCGAGCACGGTGTTGCCGTCGATGTCTGTGACCATCACGCCTTCGCCTTTCATGATCACCTTTGGCGGGTTGGCCCGCATCTCGGCCGGGTGTGCCATCGGATGCCAGATCGGCTTGGCGTTTTTCTCGGTGAGGAAATTGATGTCGCGCATCGCAAGGCTCCGCAAATGTCTCAGGAGATGAGGTCGAAATGGCCGAGGGCCTCGGCATAGGAAAGTGCCGGTCGCGCGACGTCGAAATGAACCGTGCGCATGCCGGCGGCACGGCCGCCATCGACATTGCGCTGCTGGTCGTCAACGAACACACAGGCGCCGGCAGGCAGGCCAAGCGCCTCGGTCACCAAGGCATAGGCGCGCGGATCGGGCTTGAGGATGCCGGTATAAGTGGCGTCGACGATGGTGTCGAACAGCTCGAGCAGCGGCAGCCGCTGACGGAAGCCGGCGCCATAGAACAGATCTAGCTCGTTGGACACGATCGCCAGGCGAAATCCCGCCGCATGCACGGTCCGGATTGCGCGGACGGCTTCGGGCCGCACGATCTTTTCCGGCTCGGCTCCGCGTGCGCGCTGGACGAATGTCTCCATCGCCTGCCAGTCCTCGCCGACGAGCCGGCCGACTTCGCTGGTGCGGGTGCGCCAATAATCGCGCTCGCTGATCTCGTCGGCCTGCATTGAGCGCCACAGCGGATCTGAATCCGGGTCGAACGGCCCGTACCATTGCAGCGTTCCCGGCGCGAGGCCGAGCGCCTGTTCGGTC
Organism: Mesorhizobium sp. M0802; assembly: GCF_040320115.1. Lineage (NCBI taxonomy): Bacteria > Pseudomonadati > Pseudomonadota > Alphaproteobacteria > Hyphomicrobiales > Phyllobacteriaceae > Mesorhizobium > Mesorhizobium sp. M0802. The sequence goes on along the minus strand of NZ_JAMYOY010000006.1, from coordinate 140,951 downwards.
AAGGCATGGGTCTCGAAAAGGGTCCGGGTGACGACGCCGCCGAAATCGAGGACGAGCGCCTGGGCAGGAACAGCGCTCACGCAGCCACTCCCTTGGCCGGCATGCCGCGCGGGATGATGCCTTCCTCGACCCAGCGGTCGAAGATTTCGAGCGCCTTGCCGACGAACTCGTCGCTGTTAATGTGGGCGTCGATCTCGTGGAACTCGACGCCGGCGGGAATGGCCTTGCGCATCTCATCGGTGAACGCCGCGAGGGCTTCGGGTTCGTACAGCGGCTCGCCCTGCGCATCCCATTCCTGGATGCCGCCGGAGGGCAGGATGAAAGCGGAGCGCCCCTTCGACGCACCGAGCTTGGCGGCGATGGTCCTGGCGACTTCACGGCGGTCGGCGGCATCGACGGTAATCGAGCCGATCAACCTGTTATGAGCATGGAATGGCCGCTGCGCGAACTTTGTCGGCAGCGCCTGCCAGGTCGGCAAATCGACCATGTCTACGGCGCCAGGGGCTGCGATCTGCGGAATGCCGCGGGCGCCGGCATTCTCGAGCCGGTCGGCGCCGGAGCTGACGACCGAGCCGGCAAGATGATTGGTGATCTCCTGCAGGCTGAAGTCGAACACCGCGCAGAAATGGTCCTGGCTGGCGACCGATTCGAAGGCCCGGCCGCCCATCCCGGTGGTGTGAAAGACCGCGACATCATAGCCGCGCTGCTCCAACGCCGGCTTCAGCGTCTTCATATAGCGCAGGCAACTGCTGCCCAGCGAAGTCATGCCGATGGTCGGTCCGACCGCCGGGGCCGAAGCACGGGATGCAAGCACGATCCTCGCCGCACCGACGACCGCGCCGCAGGCCTGGGAAAGGACCAGCTTGCAGATGGTGTTGAGGCCGTAGAGCCCGCCTGCCCACAGGATCATCATCAGGTCGGGCGCGACACGCTCGGGCGGAATGAGGTGCGAGTAGGCGATGGTCGAGACGACGAATTTCGGCACGCCGAGCGGCAGGCACAGCGCGACATCGAGCGCCAAATCGGTTCCCATCGAACCACCGATGGCGATGAAGGCGTCGATCTCGCCGCGCTGGTGAAGCTGGCGCACCAGCTGAACGGCGCCGACGGCCATCAATGTCATGGCGGTGTTTTCATCGCCGCTCGAGACGATTTCGGCCATCGTCACGCCAGCGGCCCGCGCAACGGCATGCTTGTCGTGATCGGGACTATAGGCGGGGTCGCCCAGCACGCTGACATCCATCATCACGGCGCGGCCACTGGATGCCTCGATACACGCTTTCATGAACAGCAGTTCGTCGGTCTTGGTATCGCCCGTGCCGATGACCAGGATGCGGGGCGTCGCCATATCTGCAGACATCAGGCCTGCCTCCTCAGGGTTTGCAGGTTTTCGCCATTGAGGCGCATCGAAATCTCCCGTGCTGCGGTCACAACCGCAAGCCCTCGTTCCACGATCGTAGCCGGTGTCGTCCTGGCCTTCGGGGCTGCCACCGCAATTGTCCCCAGCGCAAGACCATCGGCGGCGCGGATTGCAGCCGCGACGCCGATCACGCCGTCCTCATGGCCCTGGTCGCAGATTGAATAGCCGCGGTCGCGCGCCTCGCCGATCGACTTTGAAATGGCGGCCGGCTGGACGAGGGTATGATCGGTGAAGGCCTCAAGCGAACCTGTCAGGCATGCTTTCACGGTCGCGTTGTCGGCGAAGGCGAGATAGGCGATGCCGGAGGCGGTGGAATGCAGCGGCAGAAGCTGGCCGACATCGATGTTCACCCGGTTTGCCCAGCTTGAATGCTCGACATGGACGGTGATCAGCCTGTCGACGCCGAATTCCGACAGATGCACCGTCTCGGTTGTCGAACCCGCCAAATCCTGCGCCACGGGAATTGCCGTTGGCAGGAACGGGAAGCAGGCTTCGCGGATACGCGCCAGCCGCGACAGGCCGGCGCCGAGGCGATAGTGCCGCGTGCCGGCATCCTGCTCGACGAAGCCATGGCCGCCCAGCGCCATCAGCAGCCGCCGCGTCGTCGCCTTGTCCAAGGCGCACCGCCGCGCGAGATCGGAAAGTCCGAGCTCGGGCTCGTCCGCCGTGAACAGCTCCAGAAGTGAAATCGCCTTGCCGACCGTACCCATCCAGCCTCCCGCTCGGATAGAAACTTAATGTGTGAATTAACTTGACAGGCATCCGCATTCTTTGCAAGTCTATATTCAAAATAAGGGTTCAAATAATGAACCGATGGCATTCAGAGAGCAGGCCGAGCGGCCGCGAACCCACGGGTTCGTAAAACTGGAGGGACAAATGTCAGCAGTTTCGGAACAGGCGCCCGCCAACAGGCTGCGCAAGAACAGTCTTGGCGTCGGCGCTATCACCTTCATGGTGATTTCGGCGGCGGCGCCGCTCACCGCGGTCGCCGGCGGCACGCCGCTCGGCATGCTTATGGGCAATGGGGCGGGCTTTGCCGGAACCTATCTTATCGTGACCGTGTTGCTGCTGCTGTTTGCGGTCGGCTACGTCGCCATGTCGCGCCATGTCGGCAATGCCGGCGCCTTCTATGCCTATGCCGCGCGCGGGCTCGGCGGTTTTGCCGGCGGCGCAACCGCAATCATCGCGATCCTGTCCTACAACGCCATGCAGATCGGGGTCATGGGCCTGCTGGGGGCCGCGACCGCCGGCCTGTTCGCCGGCTGGGGCATCGACCTGCCCTGGTGGGTGTGGAGCTTCATCGCCGTCGCCATCGTCGCGGTGTTGGGCTACCGCCAGGTCGACCTCTCGGCCAAGATCCTGACGGTGCTGGTGCTGTGCGAATACATCGTGGTGCTGGTGTTAGACCTCGCCATCCTCAAGACCGGTGGCGACAGCGGCCTCTCGGCGGCGCCGTTCAGCTGGAGCCAGATCGTCAGCGGCTCGCCCGCCATCGCCATCCTGTTCTGTTTCGCCGCCTTCATCGGTTTCGAGGCGACGACGATCTACGCCGAGGAAGCCCGCGACCCCAAGGTGACCATTCCGCGCGCCACCTATTTCTCCGTGCTGCTGATCGGCGTCTTCTACATGGTCACGGCCTGGCTGATGGCGGTCGGCGCCGGCGTCGACAAATTGTTGCCGGCACTGCAGGAGCTTCAGGATCCGACGACTTTCCTGTTCGGCCTGTCCGACCGCTACGCCGGAACCATGCTGTCGCACGCCATGGGCATCCTGTTCGTGTCGAGCCTGTTTGCCGGCGTGCTGGCGTTCCACAACGCGGTTGCCCGCTACATCTACGTCTCGGGCCGCGAGAAGCTGTTGCCTGAAGCGATCGGCGTGACGCATTCAGTGCACCAGAGCCCGCATGTCGCTTCCGTCATCCAGAGCGTGTTGGCAGCGATCGTCATCGGACTGTTCGCGATACTCGGCCTCGATCCGGTTCTGGCGCTGTTTTCCTGGCTGACCAATGTCGCGACGCTGGGAGTCATCGTCATGATGGCGGTGGCCTCGCTCGCCGTGGTGATGTACTTCCGCGCCAACCCGTCGACGCAGGAGAATGCGCTGAAGACCACCATCCTGCCTGGGCTGGCCTTCATCGCTTTCGTCGTCATCATCTACCTGATCGTCATTAATTTCGGTGGCCTGTCGGGCGCCAGCGGCTTCCTCGGCGCGTTGCTGCCGGGGTTGGTGCTGATTGCCGCGGTGGTCGGCCTGCTGCTTGCCGGTGCGTTGAAGAGCCGGGATCCGGTTGCCTTCGAAAATCTCGGCGTGCCGCTGAAGGACTAGGACAAAGGACAAGGGGGTAGCGCGTTCGGCGCCGCCCCTTTCCATCGCAAGGGAGTAACCGCGTTGAGCTTTGCCGAGAGCATCACCGTTGAGGCGCTGGAAGCCGATCCGTATCCGATCTATGCGAAACTGCGGCGCAGCGCGCCTGTCGCTTTCGTGCCGGCGGTCAATCTCTGGTTCGTCACCCGCTGGAAGGACGTCGAGACCGTCGCAAAGTCACCCGACATCTTCTCCGCCGTCGTCGGTACGTCTCCGGTCGAACGCTCGTTCGGCAAGCCGACCATCCTGACCACCGACGGCGCAACGCATAGACAGCTGCGCCAAGGCGTCGATCCGAAATACCGGCCGCGCACCGTCGCCGCCTATGCCGGCGATCTCGTACGGTCGATTGCCGAACCTTTTCTCGACCGGATCGCCGAACAAGGCTCCGCCGAGCTGATGGCGGATTATTTCGAGCCGGTGTCGACGCTCAGCCTGGCGCGCTCGCTTGGCCTTGCCGACATCGACATGCCGACGCTGCGCCGCTGGTTCTATGGCCTTGCGCAGGGCGCCATCAATTTCGAGAACGACCCGAAGCGGCAAGAGATCGCCGACGCGATCAGCGCCGAGGTCGGCGCAGCCATCCGGCCGACTCTGGATAGACTTGCGCGCGCCCCCCGACGGCTCGGCGCTGTCGCATATGCTGCATGACGGCATGCCGGAAGGCACGACGCGGCCGATCGATTTCTTGATGCCGAGCATCAAGGTCATTCTGCTTGGCGGCATGCAGGAGCCCGGACATGGTGCCGGTTCGATCCTCGCCGGCCTGCTTGCGCATCCCGAACAATTGCGGCAGGTGCTCGCCGATCCCGAGACCTTTGTGCCCAGGGCTGTCAATGAAGGCTTGCGCTGGGTGGCGCCGATCGGAACCCAGACGCGGCAGACGACGCAGGCGGTCGAGCTTGGCGGCGTAACCATCCCTGCCGGCGCCGCGGTCGCTGCACTTGTCTCCTCGGCAAGCCGCGACGAGAGCCGCTTTGCCGATCCAGACCGCTTCGACATCAACCGCAGGGAAGGCAATCATGCCGCCTTCGGCTTTGGTCATCATTTCTGTTCGGGCCGGTTTTTCGCGCGCGAGCAGATGTGCCTTGCGTTAAGGCTGCTGCTCCTGCGCTTCCCCGATCTCAGCTTGGTGCCAGGCAAGGTGCCGGTGTTTCGCGGCTGGGAATTCCGCGCGCCAACCACGTTGTATGTTTCCCTGGGAGTCCGCCACCAATGATCAGCCAGAATGCCATCGACGCGCTGCGCAAGACGGAGATCGGCGAGCGGGGCTTGTTTATCGACGGCGTACAGGCCGCAGCGACGAGCGGCGCGACGCTGGCGGTGATTTCGCCGATCGACGGCCGCCCTTTTGCCAGCATCGCTGACGGCAATGCCGCTGACATCGATCGCGCGGTCCGATCGGCGCGAAAAGCATTCGAGAAGGGTTCATGGTCGCGCGCCGCCCCTGCCTATCGCAAGAAGGTGCTGACGAAATTTGCCGAGCTGATCGAAAAACATGTCGATGAGCTGGCCGTGCTTGGCGTGCGCGACAACGGCACCGAGATCGGCATGGCCTACAAGGCCGAGCCGCTGTCGGCGGCCGGCACCATCCGCTACTACGCCGAGGCGATCGACAAGGTCTATGGCGAGATCGCGCCGACGGCCGACAATGTGCTCGGGCTGATCCACAGGGAGCCACTCGGTGTCGTCGGCGTCATCGTGCCGTGGAACTTCCCGCTGATGATCGGTGCCTGGAAGATTGCGCCCGCACTGGCCACCGGCAACAGCGTCGTCGTCAAGCCGCCGGAGATCGCCTCGCTGACCTTGCTGCGGCTGGCCGAACTCGCAAGCGAGGCTGGACTTCCCGAAGGCGTGTTCAACGTCGTTACCGGTCATGGTTCTGTCGCCGGCGAAGCGCTTGGCCTGCATATGGACGTCGACGCCATCGCCTTTACCGGATCGGGGCCGGTCGGCCGGCGGCTGCTCGAATACTCCGCCCGTTCCAATTTGAAGCGGGTCTTCCTCGAGCTTGGCGGCAAGTCGCCCAACATCGTCTTTGCCGACGCTCCGGACCTGAAGCAGGCGGCGGTCGTCTCGGCCAACGGCATCTTTCGCAATTCAGGCCAGGTCTGCGTGGCGGGCTCGCGTCTGCTCGTCCAGTCGTCGGTCTATGATCTTTTCATGGACGAACTTGTCTCGGCAACCACGCGGCTCAAGGTCGGCGACCCGCTCGATCTCGCCAGCGATATCGGTGCGGTATCGAGCGCCGAACAGCTGGACAAGAATCTCGGCTTCGTCGCCATGGCGCAAGCCGAAGGCGCCCGTCTCGTCGCCGGTGGCGAACGGATACTGACCGAGACTGGCGGCAGCTACATGGCGCCGACGATCTTCGAGAACGTGACGCAAGAGATGCAGTTGGCGCGCGAGGAGGTGTTCGGACCGGTGCTCGGCGTGATGCGCTTCGGGACCGAGGAGGAGGCGGTGCATCTCGCCAACTCCACTGTCTACGGACTTGCCTCGGCGGTGTGGACCGCCAATCTTTCCACGGCCCATCGCATGGTGCGCGCCATCAACGCCGGTGTCGTCCACGTCAACACCTATGGCGGAGCCGATATCACCGTGCCGCTTGGCGGCGTCAAACAGTCCGGTTTCGGCCGTGACAAGTCGCTGCATGCGCTGGAGAAATTTGTCGACCTCAAGACCGCCTGGATTGCGCTCTGAGCCTCGCGGAAAGGCCAGCATATCTGCTCTTTTCGTCAAGCTTGGCCTCAGAACGCCACGCTGGTGCTGGTTGGCGGCGATCGCGTCGTCGCTATCGGCAGCTCGACTAGCGTGGTGTCGCGGGTCCACGCTTTGCGCGGAAAGCCGTGTTGCGACCGGCCGGTATCACAGCGTCCTACTCCGTTGTGCCGGCTTTTTTTCTGCGCCGATTGGTGAGCGACTGGGCGACGGCCATTCGTAATTCAGGTGTGACCTTCAAAGGCGCATTCTCTGTCCCATGCGGGTCTTGCAGCCCCTGGACGTGGACGGTCGGGAATGGGAGCTCGATGCCCTGCTCCTTGAAGGCCTGGCGGAGGCGCAAAAAGAACCTGCCTTTCATGCTGAAGGCGCCTCCAGGTCTGGTCGTGACCTTGACCCTCAAGACGATGCCGTACTCGCCGAACTCCTGCACCCCCTGCATCTTGATCGGTTCGATCACCCAGTGTTTGAACTCCGGATCTTCCGCCAGTTCCAGGCCAATTCGCTTGATCAGTTTGCGAGCAAAGTCGATATCGGTGTCATAGCCAACGGTGATGTTGAATTTGTCGGTGACCCAGTCACGGCTCTGGTTCTGCACGGCGCCGAGTTCGCCGAAAGGTATCGTGAACAGCGGACCACGATGGTGGCGCAGCTTCACCGAGCGCAGCGAAAAGCTCTCCACCGTACCCCTGTAGCTGCCCGATGAAATGTATTCGCCGACACGGAAAGCATCGTCGAGCAGATAAAACACGCCAGAGATCACGTCCTTGACGATGGTTTGCGCGCCAAAACCCACGGCGACGCCGACGACGCCGGCGCCGGCGATCAGCGGGCCGATCTGGATGCCGATCGAAGCGAGCATCATCAGCACCGCCATCACGATGATCACTGCTAGCAGAATGTTCTGAATGATCGGCAACAGCGTGTGCAGCCGCGCCTGATGCGGATCGAGGGTGAGGATGTCCTCCTCGCCCATCACGGCTTGCGGTATCGCGACGCCCAGCTTTCGTTCGATCAAGGCTTTGATGATCGACCAGCCGAAATCGGCAGCAAGGGCAATGACCACGACGTTGATCAAGCCGCGCAATATGAGCATGGTGGTCGTATCGCTGCCGCGCATGGATTGCATGTCCAGGCCCAGTACGCGTGCGAGAAGGTAAGCCGCCGCGAGGATGAAAATCATCCGGATACCGCGATCGATGACAGCGATCGTCACCGCCGGGATCGTCGGCCGGCCCGCATCTTCCGAACCGGGCCGCAGGACGAAATTAACCCCGCGCTCTGTCAGCACAATTGCCAAAGGCAGGAAGAATGCGGTGAAGGTAAACCAGAAGAATGTGTAGAGGCCGGCAATGCGTTCGAGGAACAGAACGACGAAATAAGCCGTCAACAACCATGTCACTGCCGTGTGACCGCTGTGGCGCGCGCCGTCTCGCTGCGTTCTTGGCCGACGCCAAATGGCCAGCAGGAAGAGCAACAGCAGGATGAAATCGGCGCCGACGGACAGGACCATCATTCCGTCCTGGTCTATGCCGAGACCCGGCAAGAGGACAAACGCGGCGGCGAAGAAGGCGAAAACGCCGACGATCCGGGGCAGCCAATAAGCCCAATGGTCAGCAGCTCCGTTGGTGATCGGCAGGGCACGAACCTCGATGGCGTGCTCGACCTCCATGAAAGAAGGGACGAGCGTGGCCATCACGTATAGGCGCACAGCCCACGTAAAGACCGCAGCCATCAGAAATGTCAGCACAATCTCGCGGATGAGCGCTGGCCAGTCGAACAGCATGAACGCACCGGCGCTGCCCAGCGCGAACGAGCCGATCATCATGCTGGAATAAAGCGTGCGGCCGCCGATCTTCTTGGCCCGCCCGATGGGCGTATCTCTGGGTTGCGCGATGATCCAAAGACGAAATGGACGGGTGAGCTTGTATATTGCCCAGGTGAGCGCCAGGCCGGCAGCGATAAAGATCGCAATCAGCACCAATATGCTGACGGGGCCCTTGCTGGACATATCGTCCATTGTCTGGGCCCTGACGCGCGCGAACTGGCCCGGCAGTGTGGGCACGGTTCGCATGATTTTCTCGATGTGATGCTTGATCCGATCGAGCGTCGAGGATGCCATTGTATTCATCTGGCTCGGTGCGGCCACGGCGTCGGCGGGCGGAGCGCCAGCCTCGGCAGGCGCTTCCGTTGATCCAGCGGCCGGATTTCGTTGCTCGGCCACCCAGGCCTTCACCGACGGATCGTCGAGAAGCTCGAACAGCTGTTTGACCTTGTCGGGCGCGACGGCGGCCGGTGACTGCGCCTGTGCCGGGCCAGCCAGCAGGAGGGCGATGCCAAGGATGAGCGGCCCGGCAATCAGGGCAAACATCGTCGTCAGGCCTCCGGGACGCCGTGCCGGGCGCGCCAGCTTGCTGGCTCCCAATCGTCGTTTCATGAGCAGCATCGTGCGGTAACCTTCCGGTCAGATCGGCGAGCAAGGACAGCTATGTCCGTCGTTGCCCCCACCTTTAACAAGCCGATGTTGCGGTGCAAGTCTCATCGCACCTAGACCGTTGGGTAGGGCACCAGGCGACCGGCAAGGCTGTCATCACCAGCGCCAGCGTTGCGCTGCGTTCCTTGTCCGACCACCTAGACCGGGTCGTTGTCGGTCGTCGGTTGCTCCGCGGCGGGAGCCTGTGACCATGCCGCATTGCACAATTTTGCGACCTTGCCCACAATGCACGCATGGTCCGCAGCTCACTCGCCGTCCTGGTCATCGACGAAAACCGTATCCGCGCCGCGATCATCGAGGCAGGTTTGCGCGAGGCCGGCCATGAGCGGGTCACCGTCATCCACGACGTGACCGGCATTGCGCGGCGCATCGCCGAGATCGAGCCGGACGTCATCGTCATCGACCTGGAAAACCCGAACCGCGACATGCTGGAAAACATGTTCCAGCTGTCGCGTGCGGTGAAGCGGCCGATCGCCATGTTCGTCGACCGATCGGACCAGGCATCGATCGAAGCGGCGGTCGATGCCGGCGTTTCGGCCTATGTCGTCGACGGCCTCAGGCAAGAGCGCGTCAAGCCGATCCTGGACATGGCGGTCAGCCGCTTCAACGCTTTCTCGCGCATGGCGCGCGAGCTGGAAGAGGTTCGAGGGGAGCTTGAGAGCCGCAAGGTGATCGACCGTGCCAAGGGCATCCTGATGAAGTCGCGCGGCCTGACCGAAGAGGCCGCCTACACGCTGCTGCGCAAGACGGCGATGAACCAGAACCGCAAGATCGGCGACATTGCCCAGAGCCTGGTGACTGCCGCCGGGCTGCTCGGGCCGTCGGAGGACGAATGAGCATGAGCGCCGAGCACCAGATCACCGCCGGCTTCATGCCGCTCTTCGACAGTGCCGTGCTGGTTGCGGCGGGTGAGCTTGGATTTGCCGCGCGCGAGGGCATCGATCTCACACTGCACCGCGAGACCTCCTGGGCCAACATCCGTGACCGCATCGCCATCGGCCATTTCCACCTGGCGCACATGCTGGGGCCGATGCCGCTCGCCTGCAATCTCGGGCTGACGCCGCTTGCTTCCGAGACCATCGTGCCGTTTTCGCTCGGGCTTGGCGGCAATTGCGTCACCATCTCCAACGCCGTCTGGGAAGGCATGGCGGCACACGGCGCCATACCCGATCTCGAGCCCGCGCGCGCGGGCGCAGCCCTTCGTGCCTTCATTCGCGAGCGCGCCGGGGCTGGCGGCGATCCGCTGCGCTTTTCCGTGGTGCACCCGCATTCGGGGCATAATTACGAACTGCGCTACTGGCTTGCCGGATGCGGCATTGATCCGGAGCGCGAGATCGAGATCGTCATCGTGCCGCCGCCCTTCATGGCCGATGCGCTGGCCGCTGGGCGGATCGACGGCTACTGCGTCGGCGAGCCCTGGAACAGCGCCTCGGTCGCTGCCGGCACCGGCCATATCGTCACCGTCAAGGCGCTGCTGTGGCGCAACAGTCCGGAGAAGGTGATCGGCGTGCGCAAGGCCTGGTCGCAGGAGAACCCGGTCGCGCTGGCAGCATTGCTGCGCGCGCTGCATCATTCGGCGCGCTGGTGCCAGGATCGGGGCAACCACGCCGAACTGGCTGCTGTGATGGCTCGAGCTGGCTTCCTCGGCCTGCCACCAGCTGTCCAGATGCCGATCCTGACCGGCCATCTTGAACTGGGCGGCGGCGCCGAACTGGATGTCGACGACTTCTTCCTGCCCTTCGACAAGGCGGCGAACTTTCCGTGGAAGAGCCATGCGCTGTGGTTCTATACGCAGATGGTGCGCTGGGGGCATGTCGAGCACACGCCGGAAAACCTTGCTATCGCCCGTGACTGCTACCGTCCCGACCTCTACCGCTCGGCGCTAAAGCCGCTTGGCGTTGCACTTCCCGGCGCCAATGCGAAGGTCGAGGGCGCGCTTAAGGTCGCCACGGCTGTCGGTGCGACCGGGGCAGGCTTGGTGCTTGGGCCAGACGGCTTCTTCGACGGTCAGACCTTCGACCCCGACGAGATCGACGGCTATATAGCGCGCCAGAAAGCCGCTCGCGCGGAAGCCTGATCATTCTCGCGCCATTCTTGTGCATTGCACAAAAAATGTGCGTGCGATTGCTGTAATGAACAATCTTTGACCTGCTTGCGATGTCGCCTCGCGTCCCGGCGTCTGGCGCGGTTGATTTCATTTAGGTTTTTCGTTTCACTCAGAACTGGCACGGTTCCTGCTTTGAATTAGCCAGGCCCTTCGCGGGTCACGGAACAGGCGTCCAATGGCGGGCGCCACAGGCAAAGCTGCCGCTCAGGTCAACGACGCGATCCCGGATGTACGGACGCGCGAGGCCTGGACGGCGGCTTTTTTGTTTTGGGCCACTCGACGAAGCGTTCAACCGGAGATCACGATGAAAGAAAAAATAGGGAAATGGATCGGGACGGGAACATCGCTCAAGGATGTGACGCGCCGCGATTTTCTTGTCAGCAGCGCCATGACGGCCGGCCTGTTCGTGGCGGCCCGCAAGCTCTGCCCCTCGGGCGCCTATGCCGCCACGACCGCTCCGGAGGCCACCGGCGCCAAGCTCGGCTTCATCGCGCTGACCGACGCGGCGCCGCTGATGATCGCCAAGGAGAAGGGGCTGTTCGCCAAGTTCGGCATGCCCGACGTCGAGGTGCTCAAGCAGGCCTCCTGGGGCGCGACGCGCGACAATCTGATGCTCGGCGGCGAAGCCAACGGCATCGACGGCGCTCACATCCTGACGCCGCTGCCCTATCTCATGCACACCGGCAAGGTGACGCAGAACAACCAGCCGATGCCGATGGCTATCGTGGCGCGGCTCAACTACGACTGCCAGGGCATTTCGGTTGCGCAGGAATACGCCGGCACCGGTGTCGGCCTCGACGCCTCCAAGCTGAAGGACGCCTTCGCCGCCAAGAAGGCGGCAGGCAAGGAAATCAAGGCCGCCATGACGTTCCCGGGCGGCACTCATGATTTGTGGCTCCGTTACTGGCTGGCCGCCGGCGGCATCGATCCCGACAAGGACGTCTCGACCATTGTCGTGCCGCCGCCGCAGATGGTCGCCAACATGAAAGTCGGCAACATGGACGTGTTCTGCGTTGGCGAACCGTGGAACGAACAGCTCGTCCACCAGGGCGTTGGTTTCACCGCCGCTACCACCGGCGAACTGTGGAAGGGTCATCCCGAAAAGGCGCTCGGCCTGCGCGCCGAATTCATCGACAAATACCCGAACGCCACCAAGGCGATCGTGATGGCCGTCATGGAGGCCCAGCAATGGTGCGAGGCCACGGAGAACAAGGACGAGATGGCCGCCATCATCGGCAAGCGGCAATGGATGAACGTGCCTGTCGCCGACATTATCGGCCGCCTCAAGGGCGACATCAACTACGGCAACGGCCGCGTGGCCACCGGCACTGACCTCTACATGAAATTCTGGAAGGGTGGCGTCTCCTATCCCTACAAGAGCCACGACAGCTGGTTCCTCGCCGAAAACATCCGTTGGGGAAAATTCGCGCCGACCACCGACATCAAGACGCTGGTCGATCAGGTCAATCGCGAGGATATCTGGCGCGAGGCGGCGAAGGATCTCGGCGTTGCCGCAGCCGACATTCCGGCCTCGTCGTCGCGCGGCGTCGAGACCTTCTTCGACGGCAAGATTTTCGACCCGGCCAACCCGTCGGCCTATCTCGACAGCCTGAAGATCAAGGCATCGGCTTGACCAGCGCAAACGGCGCGTTCCGCCGTTTGTCGCCCCAGCGCAACGGCGCTTCGCCGTTGTCGCCCGCATCGACCCCGGAGTTATACCCAGACATGTCCATCCAAGCCATTGAGGAAACCACGGTGAAGGCGTTCCCCGCCAAGCCTGCCGCAGTCATCGCTTTCACCGCCAAAGCGCGGCGCCGCTTCGACCCGATCGCGATCGCCGGCAGGCTGGCCACCGCCCTGGTGCCGCCGGTCATCGTTATCGCCTTCATGCTGGTCGTGTGGCAGATCGCCTGCTCGTCGCCGACCGCCAGCCTACCGCCGCCCAGCCAGGTGTGGAACGAGGCCTATGACCTGATCGCGCATCCGTTCTTCAACAACGGTCCGCAGGATATCGGCCTTGCGTGGCGGGTGCTGATCTCTCTGCAGCGCGTCGCCATCGGCTTCGGCCTGGCGGCGATCGTCGGCGTCGCGCTCGGCGCCCTGGTCGGCCAGTCGATCTGGGCCATGCGTGGCCTCGATCCGGTGTTCCAGATACTGCGCACCGTGCCGCCGCTGGCCTGGTTGCCGCTGTCGCTGGCTGCTTTCCGCGATTCCAGCCCGTCGGCGCTGTTCGTTATCTTCATCACCTCGATCTGGCCGATCATCATCAACACCGCCGTCGGCGTGCGAAACATTCCGGAAGACTACCGCAACGTCTCGCGCATCTTGCGGCTCAACCAGTTCGAATTCTTCGTCAAGATCATGGTTCCGGCCGCCGCACCCTACATCTTCACCGGCCTCAGAATCGGCATCGGCCTGTCCTGGCTCGCCATCGTCGCCGCCGAAATGCTGACCGGCGGCGTCGGCATCGGCTTCTTCATCTGGGACGCCTGGAACTCGTCGCGGCTGCCCGACATCATCGTCGCGCTCGCCTATATCGGCGTCACCGGCTTCTGCCTCGACCGCCTGGTCGCTGCGGTCGGCGCTTTCGTCACCCGCGGCACATCGGCAAAGTGAGGAGAGGGCGATGACGGCCTATCTGAAGCTCGACCATATCGACAAATCCTTTGCCCGCGGCGGTCAGGTCAGCGAGGTGCTCAAGGACATCAGGCTGACCATCGACAAGGGCGAATTCGTCTCCATCATCGGCCATTCCGGCTGTGGCAAGTCGACCTTGCTCAATCTGATCGCCGGGCTGACCAAGGTTTCCGCCGGCGCCGTGCTGCTTGAAAACAAGGAGGTCGACAGCCCCGGACCCGAGCGCGCCGTGGTGTTCCAGAACCACAGCCTGCTGCCATGGCTCACCGTCTACGAAAACATCAGCCTGGCGGTGTCGAAAGTCTTTGGCCGTTCCAAGAGCAGGACCGAGCGACATGACTGGATCATGCGCAATCTCGATCTCGTGCAGATGGCCCATGCCAAGGACAAGCGGCCGGCGGAAATATCGGGCGGCATGAAGCAGCGCGTCGGCATTGCCCGGGCGCTTGCCATGGAGCCGAAGATCCTGTTGCTCGACGAGCCGTTCGGGGCACTCGACGCGCTGACGCGCGCCCATCTGCAGGATGCGGTTATGGACATCCATTCCAGGCTCGGCTCGACGACGATCATGATCACCCACGATGTCGACGAGGCGGTGCTGTTGTCCGACCGCATCGTCATGATGACCAACGGTCCGGCGGCGACAATCGGCGAGGTGCTTGCGGTGCCGCTGCTGCGGCCGCGTCGACGCGTCGAACTCTCTTCCGACCGCACCTTCCTGCGCTGCCGCGAAGCGGTGCTGAAGTTCCTCTATGAACGCCACCGCTTCGTCGAAGCCGCGGAGTAACGCCATGACCGAAAAACTCGTCATCATCGGCAACGGCATGGCCCCCGGGCGCATGCTGGAGCATCTGCTCGAACAGGCGCCGGGCCGCTACACCGTGACCATTTTCAACGCCGAGCCGCGGGTGAACTACGACCGCATCATGCTGTCGCCGGTTCTCTCCGGCGAAAAGGCCTATGAGGAAATCATCATCCACGGCGACGGCTGGTACATCGCCAACAACATCACCCTCTACAAAGGTCACAAGATCGTCGCCATCGACCGGGCGGCCAAGACAGTCACCTCCGATCACGGCGTCACCGAGCCTTACGACAAGCTCGTCATCGCCACCGGATCGGTGCCCTTTATCATTCCGGTGCCCGGCCATGATCTGCCGGGGGTGCTGACCTATCGCGACCTCGACGATGTTCAGGCCATGATGCTTGCCGCCCAGTCGCGCGCCAAGGCCGTGGTCATCGGCGGCGGCCTGCTCGGGCTGGAGGCGGCAGCAGGTTTGAACGCCCAAGGCATGGACGTCACCGTGCTGCATGTCATGCCGACATTGATGGAGCGTCAGCTCGATCCAGCCGCCGGCTATCTCCTGCAGCGCGCGGTGGAACAGCGCGGCATCAAGGTCATCACCAAGGCCAACACCCAGGCGATCACCGGCAACGGCAAGGTCGGGCAGGTGGAGCTTGCCGACGGCACTATTATCCCGGCAACGCTGGTGGTGATGGCGGTCGGCATCCGGCCGAATGCGGCGCTGGCCAGGGAGGCCGGCATAGCCGTCAATCGTGGTATTGTCGTCGATGCCGGCATGCGCAGCAACGACCCCGACATCTACGCGCTCGGCGAATGCGCCGAGGTCAACGGCCAGGTCTACGGGCTGGTCGCGCCGCTCTACGAGATGGCGCGCGTTGCCGCGAACCAGTTGGCCGGCAACGAGGCAGCGGCCTTCGTCCACATGGACACGCCGACCAAGCTCAAGGTCACCGGCATCGACCTGTTCTCGCTTGGCGACTTCGCCGAAGGCGAGGACCGCCAGGAGATCGTGCTGCGCGATGCCGCCGCCGGCGTCTACAAGCGCCTTGTCCTGAAAGACGACCGCATCATCGGCACCGTGCTTTATGGCGAGACGGCGGATGGGGCCTGGTTCAACGATCTCAAGAAGAAGCAGACCGACATATCGGAGATGCGCGACACGCTCATCTTCGGCCAGTCCTACCAGGGGGGTGCCCCGCTGGACCCTATGGCGGCCGTTGCAGCCTTGCCGGATGATGCGGAAATCTGCGGCTGCAACGGCGTTTGCAAGGGCAAGATCACCGGCGCGATCACGGCCAAGGGCCTGGCTTCGCTCGACGACGTGCGCGCCCACACCAAGGCATCGGCTTCCTGCGGTTCGTGCACCGGGCTGGTCGAGAAGCTGATGGTGCTGACCATCGGCGACAAATACAACCCGGCCGCCGTGCAACCGATGTGCGGCTGCACCACGCTCGGCCATGACGAGGTGCGCCGGCTGATCATCGCCAAGAGCCTGAAGACCATTCCCGCCGTGATGCAGGAGCTGGAATGGACGACCTCCTGCGGCTGCGCAAAATGTCGGCCGGCGCTCAACTACTACCTCGTCTGCGACTGGCCGAACGATTACGCCGACGACTATCAGTCGCGCTTCATCAACGAACGCGTCCACGCCAACATCCAGAAGGACGGCACCTATTCGGTGGTGCCGCGCATGTGGGGCGGCGTCACCAACGCCGCCGAACTGCGCGCCATCGCCGACGTCGTCGACAAGTTCGAGATACCGATGGTCAAGGTCACCGGCGGCCAGCGCATCGACATGCTGGGCATCCGCAAGGAGGATCTGCCGGCGGTGTGGGGCGATCTCGGCCAGGCCGGCTTCGTCTCAGGCCATGCTTACGCCAAGGGCCTGCGCACGGTGAAGACCTGTGTCGGCTCCGACTGGTGCCGCTTCGGCACGCAGGATTCGACCGGCTTCGGCATTCGCATCGAGAAATTCATGTGGGGCTCGTGGACGCCGGCCAAGGTCAAAATGGCGGTGTCGGGCTGTCCGCGCAACTGCGCCGAGGCGACCTGCAAGGATGTCGGCGTGATCTGTGTCGACAGTGGCTACGAGATCCATTTCGCCGGCGCCGCCGGCCTCGACATCAAGGGCACCGAAGTGCTTGGCCTGGTCAAGACCGAGGACGAGGCGCTGGAGCATATCGTGGCGCTGACGCAGATGTATCGCGAGCAGGGCCGCTATCTCGAGCGCATCTACAAATGGGCCAAGCGCATCGGCATCCCCGAGATCAAGCGCCAGATCATGGACGACGGTGCCAAGCGCAAGGCCTATTACGAACGCTTCGTCTTCAGCCAGAAATTCGCCCAGGTCGACCCGTGGTCGGAACGCGTCTCCGGCAAGGACAAGCACGAGTTCCGGCCAATGGCTTCTGTCGGGTTTGCGCAGGCTGCGGAGTGATTAAAATGGACTGGATCGCAATCGGCTCACTCTCCGACATCCCCCGCCGCGGCGCGCGCTGCATCGCTACACCCGAGGGTAAGATCGCCGTCTTCCGCACGCAGGACGATCAGGTCTATGCCATCGACGACCATTGCCCGCACAAGGGTGGGCCGCTGAGCCAAGGCATTGTCCACGGCACCGCCGTCACCTGCCCCTTGCACAATTGGGTCATTTCGCTGGAGACGGGCAAGGCGCTCGGCGCCGACGAGGGCGCGGTGCGCACCATTCCTGTGCGCATCGAGGGCGAGCACCTGTTCATTGCGCTGAAAGCGCTGGCCAGCCGCGCGGCCTGAAGCATGGAACTTGGCGAAGCGCGCGAGGTGAGGACCACCTGCCCCTATTGCGGGGTGGGTTGCGGCGTGCTGGCGAAAGTCGCCGCGGACGGTGAAGTCAGCCTCCGCGGCGACCCAGACCATCCAGCGAATTTCGGCCGGCTCTGCTCCAAGGGCTCGGCCCTGGGCGAAACCATCGACCTCGATGGCAGGCTGCTCTACCCCGAAATCCACGGTCGCCGTGCCGGCTGGGACGAGGCGCTCGACCGCGTCGCTTCGACCTTTTCGCAAACCATCGCCGAGCACGGTCCTGACTCCGTCGCCTTCTATGTCTCCGGCCAGTTGCTGACCGAAGACTACTATGTCGCCAACAAGCTGATGAAGGGCTTCATCGGCTCGGCCAACATCGACACCAATTCGCGGCTATGCATGGCCTCCTCGGTTGCCGGCCACCGCCGCGCCTTCGGCTCCGACACCGTGCCCGGCACCTACGAGGATCTCGAGCTCGCCGACCTGATCGTGCTGGTCGGCTCCAATCTCGCCTGGTGCCATCCCGTGCTCTTCCAGCGCATCGCGGCGGCCCGGGAAAAACGACCGGAGATGAAGGTCGTGCTGGTCGACCCGCGCCGCACCATGACCGCTGATATCGCCGACATTCACCTGGCGATCGCGCCGGATGGCGACGTTGCTTTGTTCACTGGTCTGCTCGCCTGGCTCGGCCAGCACAACGCACTCGACCGCGCTTACATCACCGCCCACACGACCGGCTTCGGGCAAGCGCTCTTCGCTGCCTCGAAACTCGATCTTGCCGGCGTTGCCGCCGCCACCGGCTTGAGCGAAGAGGAGCTTGCCCGCTTCTATAGCCTGTTTGCCACCACCGCAAAGACAGTGACGGTCTACAGCCAAGGCGTGAACCAGTCGTCTTCGGGCACTGACAAGGTCAACGCCATCATCAACTGCCATCTCGCCACCGGCCGCATCGGCAAACCTGGGGCAGGACCGTTTTCAGTGACCGGCCAGCCCAACGCCATGGGCGGCCGCGAGGTCGGCGGCATGGCCAATATGCTGGCCGCCCATATGGAGATCGAAAACCCCGAGCACCGCGACCGCGTGCAGCGTTTCTGGAATGCGCCGGCCGTCGCCCCAAAGCCCGGTCTGAAGGCGGTCGAGACGTTTCAGGCGATCGCCGCCGGCCGCATCAAGGCATTGTGGATCATGGCCACCAACCCGGTCGACTCGATGCCGGATGCCGATGCCGTCGAGGCGGCGATCAAGGCTTGCCCGTTCGTCGTGGTTTCGGATGTGCTGGCGAGCACGGACACCATGCGCCACGCCCATGTGCGGCTGCCCGCCGCCGCATGGGGCGAGAAGGACGGCACCGTGACCAATTCAGAGCGCCGCATCTCGCGCCAGCGCAGCTTTCTTGCTGTGCCCGGTGAGGCGCGGCCGGATTGGTTGATCGTCGCCGAGGTGGGCAAGCGGATGGGGTTTGACGAGGCGTTTTCCTATTCGTCGCCAGCGGAAATCTTCGCCGGACACGCCGCGCTGTCCGGGTTCGAGAATGACGGCGCACGGGATTTTGATATTGGCGCTTATGCTGGTGTTGATAAGGAGGCCTATGCAGCGCTTGAGCCTTTCCAATGGCCGGCGCCGAGCACAGCCACCCCCCTCTGGCCTGCCGGCCATCTCCCCCGCAAGGGGGGAGATCAGCCGTCGCCTCGGCCTTCGCCAATTACCAACGATGCAGAAGATATGCCGGCGTCAAAGCTGCCAATCTCCCCCCTTGCGGGGGAGATGTCCGGCAGGACAGAGGGGGGTGTTCAAGCGGGACTTGACCCTTCCAGCACCCGCTTCTTCGCCAACGGCAATTTCTACAATCCCGACCGCAAGGCCCGCTTCATCGCCATTCGTCCCATCGTCGAGACACGCACCAGCCCGGACTATCCGCTGATCCTCAACACCGGCCGTGTTCGCGACCATTGGCACACGATGACCCGCACTGGGAAAAGCCCACGTCTCTCCCAGCACATGGCCGAGCCCTTCGTCGAGATCCACCCGGCGGATGCCACGCATCACGGCATTGGCGACGCCGACATCGTGCGCGTCTCCAGCCCGCGCGGCGATGTGCTGGTGCGCGCGCTGGTGACGGCACGCCAGCGCCAGGGCAGCGTGTTTGCGCCGATGCACTGGACTGACCAGTTTTCGGCAAAAGGCCGGCTCGACACGCTGACCGCGCCTCTGACCGATCCGGTTTCCGGTCAGCCTGCGCTGAAACATGTCGGCGCCCGCATCGAGAAGTTCGCCGCGAGAGCCTTCGGCTTCGCCGTGGTGCGCCGCAAGCCGGTGGCGGTCGCAGCAGATTACTGGGCCGTGGCCAAATGCAAGGGCGGCTGGCGGGTGGAGCTTGCCTTTGCTGACGACGACATCGACTGGGCTGGTTTTGCTGGTTCGCTTTTCGATGTTCCCGTAGCCGATACGCTCGCTTATCACGACCGCGATACCGGCCAGCATCGTATTGCTGCCTTCGACGACCAGCACCTCGCCGGGGCTTTGTTTATCGCGTCGGGACCGGTGGCGGTTTCGCGGGGTTGGGCGGCACAGCAACTCCAGGAGGTTCACACCAGCCAGCGCGAACGCTTCAGGATCGTCGCCGGTCGCGCCGGCGCCGATCGGCCCGATGCGGGCGCGACCGTCTGCTCCTGTTTCAGCGTCGGGGTCAACCAGATCGTGGCGGCAGTGGCGGCCGGGTGCACGACAGTCGAAGCCGTAGGCGGCGCCCTGAAGGCCGGCACAAATTGCGGCTCCTGCCGGTCCGAGATCCGGGCGGTCATCCGGGCCAATCGGGTTCAGGCTGCGGAGTAGATGCGGCTGGCTGGGGAGGGGATCTGACGATATCCTCTTGGGCCACCATGGTCATCGATTGCGGAAGGTGGTGGCGGTCCTTTTCGGGTCGCCATGAGCGCGCCGGCAGGGGGATCACCTGGCTTGGCTGTCTAATCCAGCCGGTCGCGCAGGATGCTCCAGGGGAGCAGCATATTCGGTGCATAGCGCACGAGCTTATGCAGCGGGATCGGCGCTGGCGGCGCGAAGGGGAGCGGCAGATATCGGGGGTCCGTTCCGCTCGCCCAGTCCGCCAGCACTTTGCCCATTGCCGTGGTCATGGCGATGCCGCGACCGTTGCAGGCGAAGCCGGCGATCAGGCCCGGGCCGAGGTCGATGAGACGCGGCAGGAAATCCGGCACCACCGCCGCCACGCCTGTCCAGCTGTAGGCAAGCGGCGGCAGGTCAGGCAAATCGAGATGCCTGGCGAGCCGTCGCCAGATCGTTTGCGGCATGCGCGTCTCAGCGCCGGCTCCGACGACATGCATGCCGCCGCTGATCAGCCGGTTCTGGCCATCGAAGCGGCACGTGAACAGGTTGCGCCTGGTGTCGCCGACGCCCTGGCCGCCCGGCAGCAGGCGCGCGCGTATGGCGCGCGGCAGCGGCGCGGTGGCGATCTGGAAGACTTTCAGCGGGATGTAGGTCCGCGCCAGTGTCGGGTTCAGCGCTCCACCATAGGCGTTGGTGGCGATCACCACCTTGCCCGCACGCACGGCGCCGGATGCGGTCGTCAAGGTCCAGCCATCCGCAGCGCGGTCAATGGAAGCGACGCGCGTCTGCTCGAAGATCCGCGCGCCGGCTTTTTCGGCGGCATCGGCCAGGCTGCGCGCATACTCGACCGGATTGAGGACGCCGCCAGATCTGTCCATCCAGCCGCCGGCATAGCCGTCGATGCCGGTGAGCTCCGTGACCGCCATGGCATCGAGCGCAACGGTCGGCCTGCCCCGCGCCGCCCATTGCTCGGCGCGCGATCGCGTCTTTTCCAGCGCGGCGGACGAATGCGCCGGCTGGATCCAACCATTCTGCACAGCGTCGCATTCGATGCCGTGCCGCTTGATCAGCCCGAAGACCAGGTCGGCGCTGCCGGCGGCGAAGTCAACCAGGCGCCCGCCGCGCTCGGGTCCGAGTTCGGCGATGATGTCGTCTGGATCCCGCTTGGCGAAGTTCGGAACGACGAAGCCGGCATTCCGGCCGGTCGCACCCCAGGCAAGGAATTCGGCTTCAAGGACCGCGACCGAAAGCCCTTTCTCGGCGGCATGCAATGCCGTCGACAGGCCGGAAAAGCCGCCGCCAACGATTGCGAGATCGACGTCGAGCCCGCCTTGCAGCGTGCCCCGGTCGCGGCGGTTGCGGCTGACGGCATGCCAGAGTGAAACGCCATGCACGTCTTGCCGGATCATGGCATTCATGGTCCGGCCTCGTTCTCGCTGGCCGCCACCTTTGTCTGTTTGCCGGGCTTCGGCCGGCGCGGCCGGTCGCCGAACAATCCGTTCGGCCGGATCAGCAGGATGACGCAGAGCATGACGCCGATGGCGACGATCTGCAGTGAGGCCGCGCGTGCCTGCTGCTCGGGCGCAAACAGCACGCTGGTCAGCGTGCCCGACCCCGCCCATATCGCCCAGACCAGGATGCTGCCGGCGATGGCGCCGGCATTGCTGCCCGAGCCGCCGACGATCAGCATCACCCAGATCTGGAAGGTCAGGATCGGCAGGTAATTGTCCGGCGCGATGAAGCCGGTGAAATGCGCCTGCAAAGCGCCGGCCAGCGCCATGATGGCGCCGCCGACGGCGAAGGCCTGGACGCGGTAGAAGCGCGCGCTCTTGCCTAGCGAAATCGCCGCTCGCTCGTCCTCGCGCAGCGCCTTGAGCACGCGGCCCCACGGACTGCGCGACAGGTGCTCCAGAGCGAGATAGGCGATCAGCGTCACAGCCGAAACGACCGCAAGGTTCGACAGGTTGAACAGCAGCGGCGTTTCGGCAAGGCTGCCGAACGGGCGTGGGATGAAACCGATGCCGAACGGCCCGCCGGTCAGCTTCTGCGCATTGAGCGCGACCAGTTGCACGACGACGGCGACGCCGAAGGTGGTGATCGCCAGGTAGTCGGATCGCAGACGCAGCGTGGCCATGCCGGTAAGTGCTGCGGCGATACCGCCGACGACCATGGCGCCCGCCCAGCCGACCAGGATCGGCAGACCGAAGCCGCCGAAGCGCGCGGCATCGTCCGGGGTCGTCAGCAGCGCCGATGTATAGGCGCCGATGGCGAGGAATCCGGCAAGGCCGACATTGAAAAGGCCAGTCAGCCCCCACTGCAGATTGAGCCCCAGTGTGACCAGCGAAAAGATCAGCGCGGTGGTCAGGAAGAAGGCGCCGTAGCCGAGCAGGTCCATCAGCGTTCCCTCACACCAAACAGGCCGATCGGCCGCACGAACAGCACCGCCATCAGGATGATGAAGGAGATTGCAGCGCGCCATTCGGCGCCGATCAGCTGCACCGCACCGGCTTCGGCAAGACCGATGATCAAGCCGCCGAGCACAGCGCCCGGAATGCTGCCGATGCCGCCGAGGATGGCTGCTGCAAACATCGGCAGCAGCATGTCGAAGCCCATGAACGGGCGGATCTGCACCAGAATGCCGATCATCACGCCGGCCACGCAGGCCAGCGCCCCGCCGATGATCCAGGTGACACGCACAACGGAGGCAACGTCGATACCGACGATGCGGGCCAGCGCTGCATTCTGGCTCAGCGCCTGCATGGAGCGGCCGGTCTGCGTGCGTGTCATCAACAGATGCACGCCGAGCACCAGCACTGCGGTCAGCAGCAGCAGCGCGATCTGATCGGGCGTGATGCGGATGCCGAAGCCGACCGGCATGGCGATCTGGATCGCCCGGCTGAAATAGGTCGGGCGTGAGCTGAAGGTGAATTCGAGCAGGCTGCGCAGCGCCATCGAGGCGCCGAAGCTCGCCATCACCACGATGATCGCTTGCCCCTGCGAGCGCAGCCGCGAAAACAGCACCTTGTCGAGCAACAGCGCCAGCAGGGCGGTGAAAGCCATGCCGACAAGCAGCGCAACCAGCAGCGGCCACCCGAAGGACAGCGGACCAATGGGCGCCACCTTGCCGAACATCGCGCCGATGGCGCTGACGACGGCGAGCGTCGCATAGGTGCCCCAGGCCATGAAGTCGCCATGGGCGAAGTTCGAGAAGCGCAGGATCGAGTAGGTCAGCGTCACGCCGATGGCGCCAAGGCCGATCATCGAGCCGGTCAGCAGCCCATCGACGACAAATTGCAGGCTCATGCCGCGCCTCCCTTGCCGACGGGGGACGGGCGTTGGCCGAGATAGAGTTCGGCGACGACAGGATCGTTCCACAATTCGGATGCCACACCCTCGTGCCGGTCCCTGCCTTCGACCAGCACATAGGCGCGGTCGCCGATGGCCAGCGCTGCCTTGGCGTTCTGTTCGACCAGCAGGATGGTGACGCCGGACTTGCGGATGCCGGCCAGCATCTCGAACACCGTCGATACGAATTTCGGCGACAGGCCGGCCGACGGTTCGTCGAGTACCAGCACCTTGGGATGGACGATCAGGGCGCGCGCGACGGCAAGCATCTGCCGCTGTCCGCCCGACAGATTGCCGGCGGCGGTGCGGCGCTGGCGGACGAGGTCGGGGAAGGCCGTGTACATTTCCTCGATGCGGGCAGGGATTTCGCGTCGCTCGAGGATGCCGCAGGCGACTTTCAGATTGTCCTCGACCGACATCAGCGGGAAGATGTTCTCCGTCTGCGGTACGAAGGCCAGGCCGAGCCGAACCATGGTGTGGGCGGGAGCAGCAGTTATGTCCTTGCCGTCCAGGAGCACGGCGCCGCCGGTGATCGGGACAAGGCCGGCGATCGCCTTGATGAAGCTCGACTTGCCGGCGCCGTTGGGACCGAGCACGACGACGATCTCGCCCTTGCCGACGGTGATCGAGGCGCCGCGCACGATCGGCACGCCGGGCTCGTAGCCGGCTTCGAGGTTGCGCACGTGGAGGACGGTCTCGTTCATGTGGCGCCCCCGAGATAAGCCTCGATGACGCGCGGGTCGCGGGCGACCTCTTCCGCCGTGCCTTCGCTGAGCAGTTGACCGCTCGCCATGACGAGGACGCGATGGCAGAGCCGCGTCACCATGTCGATATTGTGCTCGATCAGCAGAAAGGTGATGCCGTGCGCGTTGATGTCGCGGATGCGGTCGATGATGATCTCGAGCAGCGTCGCGTTGACGCCGGCCGCCGGCTCGTCGAGCAGGATGATCGCCGGGTCGGCCATCATGACGCGGGCGAGTTCGAGCAGCTTGCGCTGGCCGCCGGAAAGCACGCGTGCGGGCTCGTGCGCGAGATGGGTGAGAGTGACCAACTCCAGCAGCTCGAGCGCCTTTGTCCTGGCAGCCCTTTCTTGTGCTGCGACCCGCCAAGGCGTGACGAAGTTGGCGAGCAATTTTTCGCCGGCTTGGCCCTGCGCCGCCAGCATGATGTTTTCGATCAGCGTCAGATTGGGCAGGGGGCGCGGGATCTGGAAGGTGCGGCCAAGACCACGGCCGATACGCAGATGAGCGGCTTCGCCGGAGACGCGCGTGCCATTGAGCAGGATATCGCCGCTGGTTGGCAATATGCTGCCCGCCAACAGATCGAACATCGTCGTCTTGCCGGCGCCATTCGGCCCGATCAGGCCGAGGATTTCGCCCGCTTTGACATCAAACGAGACATCGTTGACGGCGACAAGGCCGCCAAAACGCCTGACGACGTTTCGTGCCGTCAGAACCGGCGCACGGGTCTCCTGCCGTTGGCGCTCCGCTGCATCGCTCATCAAACCCTCTGGCCGAAGACGATCGTTGTCGCCTCCTGATTTTTGATTTGTGATCACACTTGCTTTGATCACGCTATTCGGCTTTAATTTCATTCGCAAGCCGAAAACGGGGCAAATGCCGGTAATGCAGAAGGCTGCCATCGAAAAGAACAACGAGACGATCGCAGCCCAGCTTACGCCGGTCGGCCGCGAGACCGTGCAGGATCGCGTCTATTCCGAGCTGCGCCGTGCCCTGATCGGTGGCCTTTTCGAGCCGAACCAGGTGCTGACCATCCGCGGTCTTGCCGATGCGCTGGTCACCTCGACCATGCCGGTACGCGAAGCGCTCGGCCGGCTGATCACGGAAAAGGCGCTGGAGGCGCTGCCCAACCGCTCGGTGCGCGTGCCGCCGATCACGCTGGAGCGCATCGACGACCTCCTGCGTGCCCGCTCCCTCATCGAAGGCGAAGCGATCGCGCTTGCGGCCAGGCGCATGAGCCCGCGCCAGATCGCGTCGATCGAAGCCATGCTGGGCGAGTGGGACGAGATCCGGGCCCTGAAGCACAAGAAGGATATCGATCGCGAAGCGACGCTCAACCAGAGCTTCCATTTTGAGATCTACCGCTGCTGCGGCTCGGCTGTCCTGATCCCGATGATCGAAAGCCTCTGGCTTCAATCTGGACCCTGCATCCGCGTCGCCATCTATGCCTTCTCCGAGGCCGGCGAGGTCGATACCGCCCACTATCACCGTCGGATTGTCGCGGCACTTGCCAAACAGGATGCGCAAGCGGCGCGCGAGGCGCTGGTGGCCGACATCAGCCGCCCCTTCGCCTTCCTGCGCGACAAACTTCAATCGGCGAAGGATTGACATGACCAAGCCCGCCATCAGCATCACAGAACCACGCTCGAAGCTTTCCGTGACGGCGCTGCTATTGCCCGAAAAGGCGCCGGAGAATGCCGCCTTCCTGCTGGCGTATCTGGCGCAGCCACGCATCATCCCAGGCATCCATGCGATGTGGACAGGACCGGAAATCTCGTGCCCGGTTCCGTCAGCCGATCTCCACGGCCAGGCCTATGCCCAGTCTTTGCCACCGGAGAATGCAACGCTGACGCCGCAGCCCGGCGATATCGTGCTGTCCTATGTGCCGCCACGCGTGTGGGGCGGCAATCCCAATGCCATCTTCGATATCGGCCTGTACTACGGGCAGGGGGCGCGGCTGCTGTTCCCGATCGGCTGGCTGGCCGGCAGCGTGGTGGCGCAGGTCCGCGCCGAAGAGCGCGATCAGTTCGCCACCGCCTGCGGCGTCATCCGCCGCAACGGCGCCTGCGACATCACCTTCAGCCTGGTGGAGGCCTGAATGGCCGACGACAGTTTCGAGCTCTTCGATCTGCGCGTCGAGGCGGTCATTCCCGAAGGCAAGCCGGTCTATTGCGGCGCCAGGGCCGGCGACTATTTCGAACTGAAGGGCGAAATGCTGTCGCTGCCGGCGGGGCAGGGTTTTTCGATCTATTCGATCTCCGCCGTGTTGCCGCTTCTCGCAGCAAAGCAGCGCCCGACGCATGCAAATGACTGGATGACCTCGGATGCCGAGATCGCCTGTCCCGATCCCAATTGCGCCAGCCGGCTCCGCATTGTCAGGCTTGCCAAGCGGCGGTTCAGCCATGCCGAAACCACAGCGGTGCCGCTGCCGAAGGAGACCGACAAAAGATGAGCGCCAGGCCGATCGAACTCAGCCCCGGCTATACGATCTCGCGCGTCATCCGCGGCGGCTGGCAGCTCGCCGGTGGCCATGGCGCCGTCGACCGCAGCCAGGCGGTGACCGACCTCATCGCCACTTTCGATGCCGGCATCTGGACCTATGACTGCGCCGACATCTACACCGGCGTCGAGGAACTGATCGGCGCCGCGCGCCTGCGGCTGGCGCGCGATCGCGGTCTCGATGTCGCGGCCAGGATGAAGGTGCACACCAAGCTGGTGCCGGACCTCGAACGACTGGCAAGCATCAGCCGCGACTACATCAGGGGCATCGTCGATCAGTCGCTTCGCAGGCTGAAGACGGAGCGGATCGATCTCGTGCAGTTTCACTGGTGGGATTATGACCAGCCTCGTTACGTAGAGGCGATGGGTTGGCTCGACGAGCTTCGGCTGGAAGGCAAGGTGCGCAATCTCGGCACCACCAATTTCGATACGCCGAGGCTCGCCGAAATCCTCTCCGCGGGCATCCCGGTGGTCAGCCAGCAACTGCAATATTCAGTGCTCGACCAGCGGCCGGCAAACAGCCTTGCGGGCCTTGCCGCTAAGAATGGTGTCCGCTTCCTCTGCTACGGCTCGGTGGCGGGGGGCTTCCTCAGCGACAAATGGCTTGGCGTGGCCGAGCCCTCCACGCCGCTCGAAAACCGCTCGCTGGTCAAATACAAGCTGATCATCGACGACTTCGGCGGCTGGGAGCTGTTCCAGTCCCTGCTCAAGGCGCTGAAAGGGGTCGGCGATCGCCACGGCGTCGACATCGCCACCATCGCCTCGGCATGGGTGCTCGAGCAGCCGCAGGTCGCGGCCGTCATTGTGGGTGCGCGCAACCAGGCACATGCGCTGGCCAATACGAAAATCATGGACGTCGCGCTCGACGCCGACGATCGCACGCGGATTGCTGCCGCCATCGCACAAGGCACCGGCCTCGCGGGCGATGTCTACGCGCTGGAGCGCGACCGTCATGGCCGCCACGGCTCGATCATGCATTACAACCTCAATGCGGGGAAGAAATGAGCGGAGAGCCTTCCCTTTTTTCGCGTGCCAGCGCTGAAATCATCGACCTGCATCGCTTCTTCGTCGACTGGTTTGTCGCCGCGCGAGCCGACGCTGTGGAGTTCGGCCGCTTCGAGGCTGTCATGGGCGAAGGCCTCACCATGGTGGCGCCGAATGGCCAGATCCTCGATCGCGACGCGGTCGTAGATCATGTCCGGACAAGCCGCGCCACTTGCGACGACGGTTTTGCCATATCGATCGAGGACATCAGGCCGGGTTGGCAGGACGCGGACACGATCGTCATCTTCTACATCGAGGCGCAACTGCGCGCCGGCAAACACAGTCGCCGGCAGTCCAGTGCGGTCTTCACCACCAGTTCATCGGCACCAAACGGCATCGAATGGCGGCATCTGCATGAGACCTGGCTGCAGGCGCCGGAAGGCTGAACAGGCAAAAGTTCAAACAAGAAAAGGGGAACGGCAATGAAGAAGACGATACTTCAAATCACCACAGCACTGGCTCTCGTGACGATGGCCGGCGCCGCACACGCAGCGGACTGCAAGATCACCGTCGGCCTGGTCATGGAGCTCACCGGTCCGGCCGGCGAATACGGCCAGGCCGGCGCGAAGTCCGTCGAAATGGCCTTCCGCGACATCAATGAAGCCGGTGGCGTACGCGGCTGCGATCTCGCAACCGACACGCGCGACAGCCAGAGCCAGGGCAATATCGCGGTCGATGCCGCGACCCAGCTGGTACAGGTCAAGAAGGTGCCGGTGATCATCGGCGGCATCATCTCCTCCGTGTCGATCCCGATTTTGACCTCGGTCACCGGGCCGGCCAAGATCGTGCAGGTGTCGCCGGCTTCATCCTCGCCGACGCTGACCGCCCTTGGCCGCGATGGCAAGACCAACGGCATCTTCTTCCGCACCATCACGTCGGATGCGCTGCAAGGCGTGGCCGCCGCCAAATACGCCATCGACAAGGGTTTTAAGAAACTGTCGATCATCCACGTCAACAACGACTTCGGCGTCAACATGGTGGCGGAATTCTCGCGCGCCTACAAAGCGCTCGGCGGCACCATCGTCTCCGACACGCCCTACAATGAAAAGCAGTCGAGCTATGCCTCGGAGGTCACGGCGGCGATGGGAGGCGAACCGGACGGGCTCTACCTCGTCAGCACGCCGGTCGACGGCGCAACGGTTGCCCGCACCTGGATCTCGCAGGGCGGCGTGCAAAAATTCCTGCTCAATGACGGCATGAACAGCCCGGACTTCATCGAATCCGTCGGCGCCGATTATCTGAAGGATGCTTATGGCACCTCTTCCGGCACCAGCCCGACGGCCTCCACCGACTACTTCCTCAAAAACTACAAGGAGTTTTCGGGTATCGAGCCGTCGAACCCGGCAGCCGACCGTTCCTATGATGCCGGCGCCATTGTCGGCCTCGCCATTGCCATTGCCGGCTCCGAGGATCCAGCCAAGATCAAGGATGCCATGTACAAGGCGGTCGATCCGACCGGCACACCGATCTTTGCAGGCAAGGACGAATTCGCCAAGGCGCTCGGCCTGATCAAGGACGGCAAGCCGATCCGCTATGAAGGCGTCATCGGTCCGGTCAGCTTCGACAAATATGGCGACATCACCGGCCCGTTCCGGTTGTGGAAGATCGTCGACGGCAAGGTGACGACGGACGGTGAAATGACAACCGACGACGTCAACGCGCTGCAGGCGAAATTGCAGTAGGCGCCGGTACATTGTCCGGCGCGATCTCCGTTCGATCTCTGGGAGATCGACGCCGGACAAGCAGTCCAACATCGGCGCTAGTTACGCGGTCAAGCGCGAAATCAGCCGGGTCAATATAACGACAGGCGGCTGGCCGGGCATCAAGACCTGCGGATCGGAGAGGGCGCCAACGATATGACCCACATAGTCTGATTTGTCGTAGCCGATTGACGATATCGGGTAGGCGCCGAAATTGGTCAGGGACACATTGTCGAAGCCATAGAGGCGGAAGCGGCTGGGCCGGTTGTCGGGGAAATCCGCCCGGCAGACATCCAGAACACCCATGGCCATCGCGTCGGACGTACAAAAGACCGCATCTGGACAGCCGCGTTCCGTCAGGCCGACTGCCGCCGCATGACCCGACTCGTAGGAATAGTCTCCCTGGATCGTCTGCAGCAGTTCAATTCCATGATGCCGGAACGCTCCGAGGTAGTGGCCGATGCGCAGCTGTTCGACGCGCGAGGACGAACGGCCGGTCAGCAGGCTGGCCGTGCGCACGCGCTTGGCCGCCGCATCCGCCACGGCCTCGGCGATGCCGACGCCTTCATCGGGAATGACGGTGGGTGACAGATCGTCATGCAGTCCGTTCAGCATGATGACCAGGTCCGAGCGAAACATGCGCCGCACCGTCGCTGCATCGGCAAAGTCGGAGAACACCACGGCGGCATCGACATGATAGGCAACGCCGTTGCGCAGAAAATCCTCGACCCCATCCGCCGAGCCGATGCGGATGAGGATGACCTGCTTGCCGATCGACTGGATTGCGTCGAGCAGCCGGTCGAACAGGTCGAGATCTGAAAGGTCGTGAATGTGGTTGACCACGACGGCAACCAGATTGACGGTCTTGGTGGTCAGGCTTTGCGCCAGGAGATTGGGTTTGTAGCCGAGCTGCGCGGCGGCCTGCACGACACGTTCGCGTTTGTCCGCCGAGACCGGTCGCGGTCCGCTCGACAGCGCACGGCTGGCCGCGGCACGCGACACGCCTGCCAGCCGCGCGACATCGGCGATCGTTGCGACGGCGCCTCGAGTGTGCGCCGATCGGTTACCGGTAGTGGGTGTCACCACAGCGGGTTGAGCGCCGGCGGGTTGGAGTCCGGCCCCCACCACTTCTTGTAGGTCGTCTCATAGGTGCCCGACTGGATGAAGTCGGACACGAACATGTCGAGCCAGCGGACGAATTCGGGATCGCCCTTGGCGACCGCGATGCCGATCGGATCGTTGGAATAGAGGCCCGGCAGCGTCACCAGGCTCGGTGTCTTGGTCGCGAGGTAATCGAGCAGCGAGGAATCCTCGATCGCCGCATCGACGCGCTTCTGTTGCAGCTGCAGAACCCCGTCGGGCGCGAACTGGTCGACATAGACGAGCTCTGCGTCCGGCACGGCTGCCTTGAGGAAGGTTTCGCCCGTGGTGCCGCGGCCGACGACAACCTTCTTGCCGGCGAGCCCCTTGAGGTCGGTTATCCCGGCATCCTTCTGGACGATGACGCGCAGCCCGGCCCGGTTGTAGGGGATGGTGAAGTTGACGGTCTTGGCCCGCTCGAGCGTTGCCGAGGTGTTTGCGACCGCGACATCGATCTGTCCCGACACCAGCATGGAAATACGGGCATCGCCCGAGACGTCGACGAACTCGACCGGCACCCCGAGCTTTTGCGCCAGCAGCGTCGCGACATCGACATCGAAGCCGACAGGGTTGTTTTGTGCATCGCGAAAGCCGATCGGCTCGCCGCCGAGCGATACGCCGATGCGAATGGTGCCGCGTGAGCGGATGTCGTCAATCATGCCGGCAAGGGCCGGAAATGCCGAACCGGCCACGATGGCCAGCGCGGCGAAGGCACGCAGTACGGTTTTCATGGTTCCTCTCCTTATTTTCAAGTGACGCGTCTTGCCGCCCGCAATTCGGGTGCGGACATGGAATCCTTCCAGAGCCAATAGCGGACCTTGCCCTCGCATCTGAAATTCACCACCTCGTGGTTCTGCTCGGCGTCGACGGCGTGGATGACCACTCCGGCCAGGAAGCCGGTGTCGAGTTCAGCCAGTTCCTCGACCGCCAGCGCGACCGCATCCGACAAGGATCGGCCAAGCTTCATGGCCAGCACGACGGTCCGCGCGGTCGTGCAGCGCATCGTCATCTCGCCGGTATGGGTGCACGCCGCCGCACCATAGCGGCTGTCGGCGTAAAAACCTGCGCCGGGAATGGGAGAATCGCCGAGCCGGCCCGGATATTTCCAGGCCCAGCCCGAGGTCGAAGTCGCGGCATGGATGCCGCGCCGCGCATCCGCCGACAGGAAGACGGTGGTGTCGCGGACGCGCTCGGGATCGGTGATAGTACGGCTGAGCGGCGCCAGATCGATATCGGGGAATTTCGCCAGCTGTTGCGGTGTGAGTTCCTGTTGCAGCCGCTCCCACCAGACGCGCTTAGAGTCCTCGAACAAGACTTCGTCTTCGGCAAAACCGATTTCGCTGGCAAAGCGCCGCGCCCCTTCGCCGGTCAGCATCACATGCGGCAGGCGCTTCATTACCTGCTGCGCCAAGGCGGCGACGGCCAAGGTCCTTGGCACAGCCCCGACTGAACCGACCTCTCGTGTATTGCCGTCCATGACGCCGGCGTCGAACTCCATCTCGCCCAGCATGTTCGGCCAGCCGCCATAACCGACGCTGCGAACCTTGACCTCTTTCTCCACCATGCCGATGCCGGCAACCATCGCGTCCAGGCTGACGGCGCCATCGCGCAGCATTTGCACCGAGGTCTCGAATCCCGGCCATGCTTCGTTGTTGGCTAACAGCAGCATTCCTAGTCCTTGCGCATCCTGGAGAGAAATTGCGCAACCCGCGGCTGCGCCCGGCCGCCGTCCGCGGCGAAGAAACGATCCGTCGGCAGATCGACCACCAGCCTGCCCTTGTCGAGGAAGACGATGCGGTTGGAAATCTCGCGCGCGAATTCGATCTCGTGGGTGACGAACAGCATCGTCGTGCCTTGCGCGGCGAGCTTTGCCAGGATGGCCAGCACCTCGGAAGTCATTTCCGGGTCGAGCGCGCTGGTCACTTCATCGAGCAGCAGATAGCGCGGCTGCATGGCGAGCGCCCGGCAGATGCCGACACGCTGGCGCTGCCCGCCCGACAACTGCGCCGGGTAGGCGTTGGCCCGATCGGCGAGGCCGACGGACTCGAGCAGCTTGCGCGCCAGCGCCTCGGCCTCAGGGCGCGGCATCTTCAGCACCTCGATCGGGGCGAGCGTAATGTTCTGAAGCGCGCTCATATGCGGATAGAGGTTGAACAGCTGGAAGACGGTGCCTGAGCGCTTGCGCGCCTCGGCCAGCTCCTTCGGCTTGCTGACATCGAAATCGTCGACCGTGATGCGGCCCGACTTCAGCTTTTCGAGGCCGTTGATGCAACGGATCAGTGTCGACTTGCCGGACCCCGACGACCCGAGGATCGAGACCACTTCGCCGGGCGCGATCGTCAGGTCGACGCCGTCCAGCACAGTGACCTCGCCGAACGCTTTGTGCACGTTTTCGATCTTGAGCATGTTAAAGCCCCCGCCAGGCGCTGTGCGCCCGCAGGCGGTTTTCAAGACGCTCGCCAAGCAGGGCGACCAGCTTTGCCGCGCCATAGTAGAGCAGCCCGACGACGGTCCAGACCACGAACGGCTTCAAGGTTCGCATGTTGAGGATGTGGCCAATCTTGGTCAGGTCGACGACGCCGATGACAGAAATCAGCGACGTCACCTGAAGCTGGTTGACCAGCAGCGCGACGAGCGGGCCGACCGCGAAGGCGGCAGCCTGGGGCGAAACGATATGGCGCAGGACCTGCCACCGGCTCAGGCCGAAGACACGCGCGGCCTCGACCTGCTCGCGTTCGATCGACTCGATCGCCGAGACCGCGATGACATAGACGAATGCCGCGGTGTTCGCCGACAGAGTGATGGTCGCTGCGGTGACCGGCGTCACCCTTATATGCAACAGCGCCGGCAGGCCGAAGAACACCAGGAACAGCTGCACCAACACCGGCGAGTTCTTCAACAGCTCCGACAGGAAGGTGACGACCTGGGCCAGAACCGGCACACGGTAGAACCGCACCAACGCCCAGCTCAGGCCAATCAGCAGTCCGATCAGAGAGGTGACGAGAAACAGCGCGATGTTGGTGCCGAGACCTTGCGCCAGCAGGATCAGGTCGTAGGAGGTGAAGTCGCTGAACCGCATCAGTCGACCGCCTCCATCATGTCCCGATTGAGATGGCGGTGGAGCAGGGTGACGCCCAGCGAGACCAGATAGGTCAGGGCCGCGTAGGCGCAAAGCAGCACCACATAGACCTCGAAGGGCCGATAGGTCTGCGAGACGACGATCTGGGCTGAGCCGGTGAGCTCGTTGAGCGTGATGGTAGAGAGGATCGAGGACGTAAGGATCATGTTGATGAGCACGGATCCGAGCGGTCGCACGGAGGTGCGCAACGCAATCGGCAGCACGATGCGGGTGAAGATCTTGCGCCTGGACAGGCCGCTCACTTCAGCGGCGTCGATGATGCCTTGGTCTATGGCGAGGATGCCGGCGCGAATGATGTCGGAGGCATAGGCGCCGCCGGCAATGGAAAGCGCCACGACGCCAGTGGTGAAGGCATCGATGTAAATGCCGAGCTCGGGCAGGCCGTAATAGAAGAAGAACAGCTGGACGATGAACGGCACATTGCGGAAGAGATCGACATAGACGAAGGCGATCCGTCGAAGCAGTGCCGAGGCGGAGGTGCGTGCGATCGCCACCAACGCGCCCATGACGACGCTTCCCACCAGCGACAGCGCGCAAGCCGCCGCCGTT
Organism: Mesorhizobium sp. M0802; assembly: GCF_040320115.1. Classification (NCBI taxonomy): domain Bacteria; kingdom Pseudomonadati; phylum Pseudomonadota; class Alphaproteobacteria; order Hyphomicrobiales; family Phyllobacteriaceae; genus Mesorhizobium; species Mesorhizobium sp. M0802. The sequence continues at coordinate 106,625 of NZ_JAMYOY010000006.1, read as the reverse complement.
TGTTCGGCGCCGCGCGCCAGAAAACCCAGATGCGGGAGCAGAATGGACAGATCGAAATGCACCGGCGGTCCCCAGTGAAACCGGTTTCACTCTTTTGGCCCTCGTCTGTCAAGATGGTCTGGTTGCCGGCCTGTGGCTTGCATTCGTTGCGATGATTTCGGTTCGCCTCATGCGCGCTATGTCTCAAGCGCCGGCAATTCGCCGCCGGCTTTCAGCTCGAGGACGCCGCCTATGCCAGCCGCGCGTCGCTGCGATGGCGGCTGGGGCGGCGCCCTCGGTTTTGCCGATCCCGGCGCCAGCATCGGATTCGGCTACGTCACCAACCGCATGCTGGGTTTCGACGACATCGATCCACGACGCAAGGTATTGATGATGCCGTTTACGACGCGCTCTGACGTAGGGGCGTTATGGGCGGATATTCGGGTTCCACATGGCGTCCGGCACGATCACCAGCTTGCCGACGAAGTCCTTGGCAATAAAGTCTGCCTGCGCCTTGTGAAAATCGGAGAGCCTGTAGACGCCGCCGACCAGCGGTCGGATCTTCTTCGCCTCGATATAACCGACGATGCGGCGAAAGTCGGCGCGGGTGCCCTGGCTTGAGCCATGCAGTTGCAGCTGCTTGAGATACATGGTCCTGAGATCGAGCTGCACGACCGGGCCGGCGATGGCGCCGGCGGTGGTGTAGCGGCCTTCAGGTCGCAGGATGCGCAGCAGGTCGTTGAAGATCGCGCCGCCGACGAGATCGGCGACCACATCGATCGGCTGGCCGCCAGTGGCTTCATTCACGGCGGCGGGAAGATCGGCAACCCCACGGGTAATAACCGCTTCGGCGCCGATGTCGCGCACCGCCTGCTCCTTGCCCTTGCCGACGACGGCGTAGGGAACGGCGCCGCGCGCCCGCGCCAGCTGCACGATGCCGGAACCGACGCCGCCCGAGGCGCCGGTGACCAGCACGCGTTCGCCGGCTTGCAGCCCGGCGCGCTCCAACATCTGTTCGCCGGTGAGGTAGGCGCAGCAGAAGGTGGCGAGTTCGACGTCGCTCATGTCAGTATCGATGACATGCGCATTCTCGCCCGGCACCATCTGGTACTCGGCGTACCCGCCGTCGCGACCGTGGCCCATATAGTCGATGTCGGCGAGGGAATCGTCGTCGCGGTTGTAGATCGAAAAATCGACCATTACCCGTTCGCCGATACGGCCCGGGGAAACGCCTTCGCCGACGGCAGCGATGGTGCCGACCGTGTCGGTGCCCTGGATGCGCGGGAAGGTAAGCGTGTTGCCTTGCCGCCGCCACGTCGACACGGCGGCAGCGTCCTCCTCCGTGCCATAGGCGCCCTGGCGTACCCAGACATCGGTGTTGTTCATACCGCAAGCGCTGACCTTGACCAGCACCTCGCCGGCGGCAGGCACAGGCACTTTCACATCGCTGCGATAGACGAGCTTTTCCGGTCCGCCATGCCCGGTGAGCAGCACGGCGGCCATGGTGGCGGGGAGGGTCTTGGTCATGGCATTCATGGTCGATCTCAGAGATTGGAAAACACGCTGTTGACGGCATCGGCGGTTTTCGAAACGACGATGTCGGCTTCCTCACGCGTCAGGCAGAGCGGCGGCGCGAAGCCAAGGATGTCGCCCTGCGGCATGGCGCGGCCGATGACACCGCTGGCGGCAAGTGCTGTCGCCACCTGCGGCCCGATCTTGAGCGAAGCATCGAAGAACACACGGTCGTCCTTGTCGGCGACGAACTCGACCGCCGCCAGCATGCCGTCGCCGCGCACGTCGCCGACGTGTCTGTGGCCGCCGACAGCCTTGGCGAGTTCGGCGCGGAAATAGGCGCCGGTCTCGCGGCATTTGTCACCAGGTCCATCTCGTCGATCAGTTCGAGATTGGCGACGCCGGCGGCAACGCAGATCGGGTGCGCCGCATAGGTCCAGCCATGGCCGAGCGAACCGAGCTTGTCGGAGCCCTGCACCAGCACCTGCCACACCTTGTCGGCAACGATGACGCCCGACAGCGGTGCATAGGCCGAGGTCAGGCCCTTGGCGATGGTGATCAGGTCCGGCTTGATGCCGTAATGGTCGGAGCCGAACATGGTGCCCAGACGGCCGAAGCCCGTCACCACCTCGTCGGCGACCAGCAGCACGTCATATTTCTTCAGCACCGCCTGGATTTTCTCCCAGTAGCCGGCCGGCGGCGGCACGATGCCGCCAGTACCGAGGATCGGCTCGCCGATGAAGGCGGCGACTGTTTCGGGACCTTCGGCCAGGATCATCTCTTCAAGCTTGTCGGCGCAATGCTGCGAGAACTGCTCCTCGCTCATCGAGCGGTCGGCGCGGCGGAAATAGTAGGGCGCTTCGGTGTGCAGGACCGGCGCGCGCGGCAGGTCGAAGGCGTTGTGGAACAGGTCGAGCCCGGTCAGTGATCCCGTCATCACGCCCGAACCGTGATAGCCGCGCCAGCGCGAGATGATCTTCTTCTTCTCCGGCCGCCCAAGCACGTTGTTGTAGTACCAGATCAGCTTGATGTTGGTTTCGTTGGCGTCCGAACCGGAGAGCCCGAAATAGACCCTGCTCATGCCCTTCGGCGCGCGGTCGATGATCATCTTGGCCAGCGTGATCGAGGCCTCGGTGCCGTGGCCGACATAGGCATGATAGTAGGCGAGGTTCTTCGCCTGGGTGGCGATGGCATCCGCGATCTTTTGGCGGCCATAGCCGACATTGACGCAATAGAGTCCGGCGAAGGCGTCGATGCTCTTCCTGCCATTGTTGTCCCATACCGTGACGCCCTCGCCGCCGGCCATGATGCGGGTCGGCGATTCACCCCGCGCATGAGTGCCCATATGGGTCGAGGGATGGAAGAAGTGGTCGCGATCCCAGGCGTTGAGTTCGTTGGACTGGTCGAGCATTTTTTTTACTCCTTGAGAGATGGCCGGACGGACTATGCGACGTCCAGACAGAGGTACTTCAGATCGGCGAAAGCTTCGAGCCCGTGGCGCGAGCCTTCGCGGCCGATGCCGGATTGCTTGACGCCGCCGAAGGGGATCGGCGCTCCGGTGATCTTGACGCGGTTGATGGCGACCATGCCGTAGTCGAGCGCGCGGCCCATACGTTGCTGGCGGGCGCCATTCTCGGTAACGACATAGGCGACGAGGCCATATTCTGTGGCGTTGGCACGGGCGATCACCTCGTCCTCACTGTCGAACGGCGTGACTGCGGCGACCGGCCCAAAGGTTTCCTCGCGCATGATCAGCGCTTCGTCGCTGACATCGGCCAGCAACGTCGGCTGGTAGAACAGCGGCCCGGCCTGATGCCGCTTGCCGCCGGTGAGGCAGCGCGCGCCATGGGCGACGGCATCGGCGACCTGTTCCTCGACCTTGGTCACGGCGCGCTCATGCATCAGCGGTCCGATATCGATCTTGTCGACAAGCCCATTGCCGGTCCGCAGCGCCTCGATGCGCTCGGCAAAGGCGGCGCAGAAGCGATCGTAGATCGGGCGCTGGACATAGATGCGGTTGGCGGCAAGGCAGTCCTGGCCTGACGTTGCAAACTTGGCATCGATGGCAATGCTCACTGCGTTGTCGACATCGGCGTCGGCAAAGACGATCAGCGGCGCATGGCCGCCAAGCTCCATCACCAGCCGCTTCATCGTCGGAGCACACTGTGCGGCGATCAACCGGCCGATCTCCGTCGAGCCGGTAAAACTCATGGCGCGGACGCGCGGGTCTTCGCACATGCGCCCGACGATCGTCGCTGCCTTGCCGGTGATGACGTTGAAGACACCGGCGGGCAGGCCGGCGCGCTCGCCGAGTTCAGCCAGCGCCAGCGCCGACAGCGGCGTCTCCGAGGATGGGTGTGCGACGATGGTGCAGCCGGCGGCGAGTGCGGCGGCCGCCTTGCGGGTCAGCATCGCCGCCGGAAAATTCCAGGGCGTGACGACGCCGACAACGCCGAGCGGCTCGCGCCTCACCATCATCTCGGCATTCGGCAGATGGCTGGTGACGCTCTCGGCGTTAGGGCGCTTTGCCTCTTCGGCATACCATTCGACGAAGGAGGCGGCGTAGTCGATTTCGCCGAGCGATTCCTGCAGCGGCTTGCCCTGTTCCAGTGTCATCAGCAGGGCCAGATCATCCTTGGCTGCAATGATCAGCTCGAACCATTTTCGCAGAATTTTGGACCGCTCCTGCGGCAGCAACGAACGCCAAGCCGGAAAGGCACGTGCGGCGGCGTCGATTGCTTTGGTCGTCTGCCCGGCATCGAGCGCCGCGACAAATGCGACAGTGGTGCCGGTCGCCGGATCGGTAACCTCGAAACTCTTCGCCGCTCCGCTTGCCGTCCAGTGACCGTCGACATAGGCGAGCTCGCGCAGCAGCCGGCGGTCGGCGAGGCGGTCGAGCGCTTCGTGGCGATGCGAGCGGGCGAAATTCGCGGACATGGTCGAGGCCTCCCGGTTCGGACTGATGCGGGAAGACTATCGGCCAGAAGCAGACAGAGAGGCTGTTTCGACGCCCTGAAGGAGAGAGACTCTCTCTATTGTGCCGTCCCGACAGACATTCTCTCCGGGCTTATGCCGACGCCGGCAACAGGTCGGCTATCGGCAGCACGATTTCGTCCTTCACCGTCTTGGTGACGATGTAGGTGAAGTAGCGGTCGATGCCGATCTCGCGCTGCAGCAGGCCGTCGACCAGCCGCTGATAGGCGTCGATGTCGCGCGTCATCACCTTGACCACATAGTCGACGCCGCCGCCCACCGACCAGCAGGCGACGATTTCGGGGATGTCGCGGATGACGCGTTCGAAGCGGTCGAAATCGGCCTGGCGATGGCTGGCCAGCGTCACCTCCATCAGCACGGTGGCGACCGGCGCCACCACGCGCATGGCGATCCTGGCGTGGTAGCCCGAGACGATGCCGGCCTTCTCCAGCTTGCGCAGCCGCATCCAGCACGGCGTCGGCGACAGCCCGACCTGTTCGGCCAGCGCCAGCTTGGTGATGCGCCCGTCGCGCTGGATGGCGTCGAGTATCCTGAGGTCGACCGCGTCGAGTTTTGATGTCATCGGCGTCCGCTTTTTGTCGGCATCACCATGACGGCGCATTATTTCGATTGTCAATTGCACTGATTTCGATCTCTATTAAGTCATGACATTATGGCAACCCGACCCTGCGCTCATCCGCCGGCCAGCCTATCAAACGCTGGCCGACCAGTTCGCCCGCGCCATTCATGACGGGCGGCTGGCCAACGGCGCGCGGCTGCCGACGCATCGAAGGCTGGCAGACGATCTGAAACTGTCGGTGCAGACGGTCAGCCGCGCCTACGAAGAACTGATCCGGCGCGGCCTGATTTCGGGCGAGATCGGCCGCGGCAGCTTTGTCCAGACGCAGCGCCGTGAACCGGAGCCGCCCTATCTGCCGGAGCGCCTCGGCGAGGTCATCGACCTATCGATCCTGAAGCCGGTCTGCGAGCCGATGCATCTGGAGCGGCTGAAGCAGGCGCTGGGCTGGCTGGCCGAAAACCTGCCGTCCAGTTCGGCGTTGTCGTTCCGGCCCAACATGGTGTTCCCGCGTCACCGCGCTGTGGCTGTCGAATGGCTGAAACTGTGTGGGCTCGACGTCTCCGCACAGAATATCAGCCTGACCAATGGCGCGACCGCCGGGATGACCGTGGCGTTGATGAGCGTTGCGCCGCCGGGATCGACTGTCGCCACCGAGGCTATCGGCCACCACACGCTGGTGCCGCTGGCGCGCTATCTCGGCTTCAACCTGGAAGGCCTGCCGATCGACGGCAATGGCCTGATCCCGGAGGCGTTGGACGAGGTCTGCCGGCTCACCGACATTCGCGCGGTATTCGTGCAACCGTCGGTGATCAACCCGACGGCGACGCTGATGGACGCTCGGCGGCGCGAAGAGATCGCCGCGGTCGCGCGCAAGCACGACATCGCCATCATCGAGAACGATGTGCTGGGTCCGCTGGTCGAGGACCGGCCGCCGCCGGTCGCCGCCTTTGCGCCGGAGCGCACGCTCTACGTCACTTCCTTCACCAAGATCACCGTACCTGGCCTGCGCATCGGCTATCTCGCGGCGCCCGACCGCTATGTCGCCGCCGTTGCCAACCGGCATCTGGTGTCGAACTGGATGGCGACGCCGCTGGTGGCCGAGATCGCCACCAAATGGGTGACCGACGGCACGGCGATGGAACTCGTTCGCTGGCAGCGCGCGGCATTGCGCCGCCGCCAGGACATCGCAGCCGAGGTGCTGGGCGGGGTTGGTTATCGCGCCAGGCGCGACGGGCTGCATGTCTGGTTGCAACTGCCCGCGGACCGTGCCGAGGAAAGCTTCGTCGCCCAGGCCCGCCTGCAAGGCGTGGCGATCGCGCCCGGCACCTCCTTCCGCATCTCGGATGCGCCCTGGCATCCGGCGGTGCGCATCTCGCTCGGCTCGACCACCGAGGGGGAACTGCGCGCCGGCCTCGGCGTTGTCACCAAGTTGCTGCTTGGCGATCCGGAGCATCTGCTGCTCGCAATCTAAGCGGGAATTGCTCTGGAATCATGCAGCGCCGGAAATATTGTCATGATTTTATTTTCCCAATTGACATGATTTTGCGCGTTCCGCATCGTTAAGGGCACAGGCTTCTCCAGCAGGGGAAATTCATTTGTCCGCACCCATCATCAAGGTCGACGCCATTTCGAAGAGCTTCGGCTCGTTCAAGGTGCTGGACGGCCTGTCGATGCAGGTCATGCCCGGCGAGAAGCTGGCGCTGATCGGCCCGTCCGGCTCGGGCAAGACGACGATCCTGCGCATCCTGATGACGCTGGAGAAGATCGACGGCGGCCATATCCAGATCGATGGCGAGCAGCTCTACCACATGGAGCGCAACGGCCAGCTGCTGCCCGCCGACGAGCGGCACCTGACCAAGATGCGGCAGAAGATCGGCATGGTCTTCCAGCTGTTCAATCTGTTTCCGCACAAATGCGTCATGGATAACGTCACGCTGGCGCCGATGCTGACCAAGGGCACGCCTCGCGCCGCCGCTGAAAAGCGGGCCATGGAACTGCTCGACATGGTCGGCATGGCTGACAAGGCGAAGTCGATGCCGGCGCAGCTGTCCGGCGGCCAGAAGCAGCGCGTGGCGATTGCCCGTGCGCTGGCATTGTCGCCGAAGATCATGCTGTTCGACGAGGTGACGTCGGCCCTCGATCCGGAGCTGGTCGAGGAGGTGATGAATGTCATGCGCAAGCTCGCCGCAGAGACCGACATGACCATGCTGCTGGTCACCCACGAGATGGGCTTTGCCCACGACTTCGCCGACCGCGTGCTGTTCTTCGACCGCGGCAAGATCGTCGAAGAGGGCAAACCAGACGAGATTTTCCGCCATCCAAAGCAGGAGCGCACGCAAGGCTTCCTGAAGAAGATCATCGCGGCCGGACATCGTGTCTGACCGCTTTGCGGGGCGGAAGACCGCCCCAGACAAAACCAAGAAGACAACAAAGGAGTTGGGAACAATGAAGAAACTTGGCATTCTGGCCGGCGTCGCCGGTCTCGCACTGACGGCGGTGCTCGCCGCGTCGAGCACCGGTTCGGCCGATGACAGCAAGCTCGAGCAATTGAAGGCGCAGGGCTTTGCCCGCGTCGCGATCGCCAACGAGCCGCCCTATACGGCGGTCGCCGCCGACGGCAAGGTTTCGGGTGCGGCGCCCGACGTGGCGCGCGAGGTCTTCAAGCGTCTCGGTGTTGCCGACATCGTCGCTTCGATCTCCGAATATGGCGCGATGATCCCCGGCCTGCAGGCCGGCCGCTTCGACGTCGTCACCGCCGGCCTGTTCATGAAGCCGGAGCGTTGCGCGGCGGTCGTCTATTCCGAGCCGGTGCTGTGCGACGCCGAGGCGATGCTGGTGAAGAAGGGCAATCCGAAGGGCTTCAAGAGCTACGAGGACGTCGCCAAGGATACGTCGGCCACCATTGGCGCGCCCGGTGGCGGCACCGAGGAGAAGCTGGCGCTCAACGCCGGCGTGCCGCGCGAGCGCGTCATCGTCGTGCCGGACGGCCAGAGCGGCCTGAAGATGCTGCAGGACGGTCGCATCGATGCCTATTCCCTTCCCGTCCTGTCGATCAACGACCTCGTCAAGAAAGCCAACGATCCGAACCTCGAAGTCATCGCCCCGGTGGTCGGCGCGCCGGTCTATTGCGACGGCGCCGCCTTCAAGAAAGGCGATGAGGCCCTGCGCGATGCCTTCGATGTCGAGCTCGCCAAGCTGAAGAAATCCGGCGAGTTCGCCAAGATCATCGAGCCCTACGGCTTCTCGGCCGCAGCCGCGATGTCGACCACGCGGGACAAGCTCTGCGCGGCGAAATAGCGCCGTTTTTGCCTTCTCCCTGTTCACGGGGAGAAGGTGGCCCGAGGGGCCGGATGATGGGCGGCGCCAGGTTCTGAGAATTTAGCGCTGCCCCTCATCTGCCTGCCGGCACCTTCTCCCAGTGTACGGGGAGAAGGAGCTAGAACCCAACCGTTGGAACCCGAATGACCCAGTGGTCCGGCTACCTTGGCCTGATATTGCAGGGAGCGCTTGTCACCATCGAGCTGACGCTGATGGGGTCGGTGCTCGCCCTGATCATGGCCTTCCTCGCCGGCATGGGCCGCGTGTCGCGCTTCTTTGCGCTGCGCTGGCTGGCCACCGCCTATATAGAATTCTTCCGCGGCACCTCGATCTTCGTGCAGCTGTTTTTTGCCTATTTCGTGTTGCCGTTGATCGGCCTCGAACTGACCCCGCTGCAGGCGGGTGTGCTGGCGCTGGGCCTCAATGTCGGCGCCTATGCGGCCGAGGTGGTACGCGGCGCCATCCAGTCGGTCGGCCGCGAACAATATGAGGCCTGCATCGCGCTCAACCTCGGCCGCTGGCAAGGCATGCGCCATGTCATCCTGCCGCAGGCGCTGCTGGTCATGCTGCCGACCTTCGGCAACAATGCCATCGAACTGCTCAAGGCGACCTCCGTGGTGTCGCTGATCTCGCTCGCCGATCTCACCTTTCAGGCGCAGGTCGTGCGCTCGCAGACCGGCAACACGCTGGCGCCGTTCACCACCATCCTGATCATCTATTTCGCCCTGGCGCTGATCATCTCCTGGGGCGTGCGTTCATTGGAACGCCGCATGGCGCGCGGCCTCGACGGGGTGCGCGTCTGATGGATTGGGATTGGAACTTCGTTTGGGAGATCCTGCCGACGCTGATCCAGGGCGTGAAGATCACCATCCTGGCAACGCTGCTCGGCTCCGTGCTGGCCGCTGTCGTGGGTCTGGGCATCGCGCTAGCACGACGCTCGCCCAACAAGGCGCTGTCGCGCACCGTTGGTTGGGCGGCCGAATTCATCCGCGGCACGCCGCTTCTGGTGCAGCTCTATTTCATCTTCTACGTGCTGCCGGATTTCGGCATCCTGTTGCCGCCGCTGGTCGCTGGCGTCATCGGGCTCGGCCTGCACTACGGCACCTACACGGCGGAAGTCTATCGCGCCGGCATCGACAACGTGCCGCGCGGCCAGTGGGAGGCGGCCAAGGCCTGCAATCTGAGCGCCACGCAGACCTGGACCAACATCATCATTCCGCAAGCGATCCCACCGATGATCCCGGCGCTGGCCAATTATTTCATCGCGATGTTCAAGGAGACACCGCTGCTATCGGCAATCACCGTGCTGGAGCTGATGAACCAGGCAAAGAGCGTCGCCAACACCTACTATCGCTACATTGAGCCGATCACGCTGGTCGGCGCTTTCTTCCTCGTCATCAGCCTCTTCTCGGTCGTGCTGCTGCGCTGGCTGGAACATCGCTACGGCAAGATCGAAAGGTAATTCTCAAGATGAAACCGCTGCCCGAAATCAGGCTGATGCCGACAAGGCCGGCGCTCGATGCGCGCCCGCTGGAAAAGCGCGTCGGCCTGATCATCCTTGCCACCGACCACACCAGCGAACCGGATTTCCGCCGCATGGTGGCGAGCGAGCGCATCGGCGTCTATGTCGCGCGCATTCCCTACAAGAATCCGACGACGCCGGAAAACCTTCGCAAGATGCAGCCGGAGCTGGCGGCGGGCGCCGCGCTGATCCTGCCAGACGAGCCGCTCGACGCGATCTGCTACTCCTGCACCTCGGCCTCGGTGGTGATTGGCGACGCCGAGATCGAGGCGGCGATCCAGTCTGCCAAGCCGGGTGTTCCTGTGGTCACGCCGCCCATGGCAGGCGTGCGCGGGCTGAAGGCGCTGGGTGCCAAGAAGATCAGCATCCTCACCCCTTACACCGTAGAAACCTCCAGACCGATGGCGACGTATTTCGCCGAGCGCGGCTTTGAGATCGTCAGCTTCACCTGCCTCGGCTTCGAGGACGATCGCGAGATGGCGCGCATTGCGCCGGCAGCGATCGCCGACCTGGCTCGTGAGGCGACGAATGCGCAGGCCGATGCACTGTTCGTGTCCTGCACCGCATTGCGCGGAGCGCTCGCGGTTCCCGGGATGGAACAGGCGATCGACCGCCCGGTCGTCACCAGCAATCAGGCCAGCGCCTGGAATTGTTTGCGGTTGTGTGGCGACGGGACGTCGCATCCCGAATTTGGCCGTCTGATGACGCTGCCTTTGCCGCGCGATTGACGATCATGACGACAGTCACCCTTAACGATATTCGTGCCGCCCGGGAGCGAATTGCCGGCAAAATCGAACGCACGCCGACAGGGTTATCTCACAGCCTTTCCGAACGACTGGGCATCCCCGTCCACCTCAAGCTTGAACACCGCCAGACCACCGGCAGCTTCAAGCTGCGCGGCGCCTCGAATGCCATTGCTTCGCTGAGCGCCGAGGAGAAGGCGCGCGGCGTGGTCGCGGCGTCGACCGGCAATCATGGCCGTGCGCTGGCCCATGCCGCGAAGCTCGAAGGCATGCGTGCGGTGATCTGCATGTCGCGACTGGTGCCGGGCAACAAGCTCGACGAAATCCGTCGGCTTGGCGCGGATGTCCGCATCATCGGCAACAGTCAGGACGAGGCGCAGCAGGAGGTCGAACGGCTGGTGGCGCAGGAGGGACTGGTGATGCTGCCGCCCTTCGACCACCCGGCCATCATCGCAGGGCAAGGCACGCTCGGACTGGAGATGATCGAGCAGGTCCCGGATGCCGCTCTCGTCCTGGTGCAACTCTCCGGTGGTGGACTCGCCTCGGGCATCGCCGCCGCCGTCAAGGGCGTCAGCCCCGGGACAAAAATCATCGGCGTTTCGATGGCGCGTGGTGCTGCGATGAAGGCGAGCCTGGATGCCGGTCGCCCGGTCGAGGTGGAAGAACTGCCGACGCTGGCGGATTCGCTCGGCGGCGGCATCGGTCTCGGCAACCGGCTGACCTTCGCCATGTGCCGCGATCTGCTCGACGACGTCATCCTGCTCAGCGAGGACGAGATCGCCGCCGGCATCCGCCATGCCTATGAACAGGAGCGCGAGATCGTCGAAGGCGCCGGCGCGGTCGGCATCGCCGCGCTGCTTGCCGGGAAGGTCAAGGCGACCGGGCCGGTGGTCGTTCTTCTCTCGGGCCGCAATATCGACATGAACACGCATCGCAAGATCGTCTGGGGTGACGCAATCGCGGAGCGCGCGGCATGAAAACTCTCCCACGCCGAATTCCCGCCCACCCCCCTCTGTCCTGCCGGACATCTCCCCCGCAAGGGGGGAGATCGGCAGCTTCGATGCGGTCGCTGTTCTTGCTGCGCTGGAGATTGGCGAAGGCAGGAGTGCAGTCCAATCTCCCCCCTTGCGGGGGAGATGGCCGGCAGGCCAGAGGGGGGGGTGACGGAACACTATCCTTCGCAGTGCGCGCCTTCGCGGAGCGCGTCGCATGAGCCGGATGACGATCCTCACCGAGAAGGAACTGCGCACAATCGTGACGCTCGATCTCGACGCGGTCGCCTGCGTCGAAAACGCTTTCCGCGCGCTCGCCACATTGCCGGTGGCGATGCCGCCGATTCTGCGGTTGGACATTCACGAGCAGCGCGGCGAGGTGGATGTGAAGTCCGCCTATGTGCCTGGAATAGACGGTTTCGCCGTCAAGATAAGCTCCGGCTTCTTCGATAATCCGAAGCTCGGTCTGCCCAGCGGGGGCGGCATGATGGTGTTGCTCTCGGCAAGAACCGGTGTGGTCGAGGCGCTGCTGCTGGACAATGGCTATCTCACAGATGTCCGCACCGCTGCTGCCGGCGCCGTCGCGGCGAAGCATCTGTCGCGGCCGGATTCGTCCGTCGCCGCAATCTTCGGCGCCGGCGTGCAAGCCGGGCTGCAACTCGAAGCACTCATGTTGGTGCGGCCGATCGCCGAGGCACGTATCTGGGCGCGCGATGCGGTCAAGGCGCAGACGGCCGCAGGCGCGCTGCGCGAAAAGCTCGGCATTCTCGTGCGCGCCGAGCCGGATGCAGCCAAAGCAACCATCGGCGCCGACATCATCGTCACCACCACGCCGTCGACCGAGCCGCTGATCAAGGCCGGCTTTGTCGTTGCCGGGCAGCACATCACCGCCATGGGCTCGGATGCCGAACACAAGAACGAGATCGCGCCGGCGATCCTGCGCATGGCCGATCTCTATGTCGCCGACAGCGCCAAGCAGACACGGCGTCTGGGAGAACTGCATCACGCCATCGCATCGGGCGTGATGGGAGCCGATGCCGCGGTCACCGAACTCGGCCAGATCATCGCCGGCGAACGGCACGGAAGGCGCTCACCCAGCGATATCACCATTGCCGACCTCACCGGCACCGGCGTGCAGGATACGGCGATCGCCACGCTCGCTCGCGACCGGGCGCGGGCGGCCAATGCCGGAACCATTTTTGAAAGCTGATGCTGGCCGCAAGGCCCAACAAACGAGGACCAAGAACAATGCAACCGAACCTGAAATTCTCGCGCGCCGAATTTGCGGATCGCCTCGCCAAGACGCGGAAAGCCATGGAGGTGAAGGGCGTCGATCTCCTGGTTGTCAGCGACCCCTCCAACATGGCCTGGCTGACCGGCTACGATGGCTGGTCGTTCTATGTGCACCAAGCAGTGATTGTGCCCCCATCGGGCGAGCCGGTCTGGTACGGCCGCGGCCAGGATGCCAATGGCGCCAAGCGCACCGCCTATCTCGCGCATGACAACATCGTCGGCTATGCCGACCACTACGTGCAGTCGACCGAGCGCCACCCGATGGATTTTTTGGCCAGCGTGCTTAGTGATCGCGGCTGGGGCAAGCTGACCATCGGCGTCGAGATGGACAATTACTGGTTCTCGGCTGCCGCCTTCGCCGCGTTGCAGAAGCACCTGCCCAACGCCCGCTTCGTCGACGCGACAGCGCTGGTCAACTGGCAGCGCGCGGTGAAGAGCCCGACTGAAATCGACTATATGCGCAAGGCGGCCCGCATCGTCGAAGCCATGCACCAGCGCATCGTCGACAAGATCCAGGTCGGCATGCGCAAATGCGATCTGGTCGCCGAGATCTACGATGCCGGCACGCGCGGCGTCGACGGCATCGGCGGCGACTATCCGGCGATCGTGCCGCTGCTGCCGTCGGGCGCCGACGCCTCGGCGCCGCATCTCACCTGGGACGACCAGCCGATGAAGTCGGGCGAGGGCACCTTCTTCGAGATCGCCGGCTGCTACAGCCGCTACCATTGCCCGCTGTCGCGCACCGTCTTTCTCGGCAAGCCGACGCAGGAATTCCTAGATGCCGAGAAGGCGACGCTGGAAGGCATGGAGGCGGGGCTTGCGGCGGCAAAGCCCGGCAATGCCTGTGAGGACATCGCCAACGCCTTTTTCGCCGTGTTGAAGAAATACGGCATCGTCAAGGACAACCGCACAGGCTACTCGATCGGCCTGTCCTATCCGCCGGATTGGGGCGAGCGCACCATGAGCCTGCGCCCCGGCGACCGCACCGAACTCAAGCCCGGCATGACCTTCCATTTCATGACCGGCCTGTGGCTGGAGACGATGGGACTGGAAATCACCGAATCCATCCTGATCACCGAAACCGGTGTAGAGTGCCTCGCCAATGTACCGCGCAAACTGGTGGTGAAGAATTGAGCCCGATGCCTAGCCTCCGCCCATCTCCGATCGCGCCGACCGTCGATTTCGACAAGGACGGCGTGCAACATGGTTTCCTGCGCCTGCCCTACAGCCGCGACGACTCGGCCTGGGGTTCGGTGATGATCCCGATCTGCGTCATCCGCAACGGCAAGGGACAGGCCGCGCTGCTCACCGGCGGCAATCATGGCGACGAGTATGAGGGGCCGCTGGCGCTCTACGATCTCGCCCGCACGCTCGATCCCAAACAGGTCAGCGGCACGGTGATCATCGTGCCGGCGATGAACTATCCGGCCTTCCGCGCCGGCACGCGGACGTCGCCGATCGACAAGGGCAATATGAACCGCAGCTTTCCCGGCCGTCCCGACGGCACGGTGACCGAGAAGATCGCCGACTACTTTCAACGCGAACTGCTGCCGCGCGCCGACCTCGTCTTCGATTTCCACTCCGGCGGCAGGACGCTGGATTTCGTGCCCTTCTGTGCCGCCCACACGGTGCCCGACAAGGCGCTGGAGCAGAAAGCCTTCGACGCGGTCGCCGCGTTCTCGGCCCCGTTCTCGATGCGCATGATCGAGATTGACTCCGTCGGCATGTATGACACGGCGGCCGAGGAAATGGGCAAGGTCTTCGTCAGCACCGAGCTTGGCGGCGGCGGCACCTCGCGTGCCCAGACCGTGCGGATCGCGCGGCGCGGCATCAGCAATGTGCTGCGCCATGCCGGTATTGTTGATGGTGCGGTCGAGAAGGGCAGAACTCAGTGGCTCGACATGCCGTCAGGCGATTGTTTCTCCTTCGCCGAGGACGACGGCATGATCGAGACCATGGTCGATCTCGGCGAGCCTGTGAAAGAAGGCTCGGTGCTGGCGCGCATCCATTCCACCGGCCGCACCGGCATCGCTCCGCAGGAGATCAAGGCAAAAATGTCCGGCATTCTGGCGGCGCGGCATTTCCCCGGCCTGGTCAAAGCCGGTGACTGCGCCGCCGTCCTGGCCCTTGTGGTTTCATCGTGATTTCGCAGAGTACGCCGCGCGAATATCAGTCGGTCTGGATCCAGACCGACTTGGTCTCCAGATACTCGTGCAGATGCTCGATGCCGCCCTCGCGGCCATAACCCGACATCTTCGTGCCGCCGAACGGCACCGCCGGGTCGATGGCATGGTACATGTTGACCCAGACCGAGCCGGCCTTGACGCGGCGCGCAAGCTTGTGCGCGGTGCCCAGATGTGTCGTGAAGATGCCGGCGGCCAGGCCATAGGGCGTCGCATTGGCACGCGCCACCGCTTCGTCGAGCGAGTCGAAGGGCATCGCCGAAATGACCGGGCCGAAAATCTCCTCGCGCGCGATGGTCATCTGGTCCGACACGGCGCCGAAGACCGTCGGCGCAATGAAGTTGCCGCCATCGTAGAGCTCGCCGGTCAGCCGCGAGCCGCCGGCGACCAGTTCGGCGCCTTCGTCGCTGCCGGCCCTGATATAGCCCTCCACCTTGGCTGCCTGCTTGGCATTGATGAGCGGTCCGATTTCCGTCTCTGCCTCGATGCCATGGCCGATCCGCAGTCTGCCGGCGAAATCGGCGAGCCGGCGGACGAACTCGTCATGGATTTCGCGCGCCACGAACAGCCGCGAGCCGGCAATGCAGATCTGGCCCGAATGCACGAACACCGCCATCGCCGCGATCGGAACAGCCTTGTCGATGTCGGCGTCGCGGCAGACGATGATCGGCGACTTGCCGCCGAGCTCCAGTGAAACGCGTTTGAGGTTGGCCACGGCTGCCCGCGCGATGGCCTGGCCGGTCAGCGTCGATCCGGTGAAAACGATCTTGTTGACGTCTGGATGTTCGGCGAGCCGCGCACCGGCTTCGGCCCCGGTGCCGGTGACGACGTTGACGACGCCGTCGGGCACGCCGGCTTCCTGCATCAGTTGCGCGATCAGCAGCGGCGTCAGCGACGCATCCTCGGACGGTTTCAGCACGATGGTGCAGCCTGTCGCCAGCGCCGGCGCGATCTTCCAGATCGAGGCGGCGGTCGGCGCGTTCCAGGGAATGATCGCACCAACGACGCCCACCGGCTCGCGCCGGGTGAAGGTGACGATCTCGCCGGGAATCGAATTGTCGATCGCCTCGCCATGCAGCGCCGTCGCCATGCCGGCATAGAAGCGCAGCATGCCGATGACGCGGCGCCGGTTGGAGAGCGTGCGCGTGATCGGCAGTCCCATATCGAGCGTGTCGGAAACGCTGAGCTCTTCCCAATGCGTCTCGAACAGATCGGCGATCCTGAGCAGCACGCACTGCCGCTCGTAGGGCGAGAATTTGGACCATGGGCCTTCGAAGGCCGCGCGCGCGGCGGCCACCGCCGAGTCGATATCGGCAGCCCCGCCGCGCGGCACTGTCGCCAGCACCTCGCCTGTTGCCGGATTGAGTGCCTGCATGCCCTGGCCGGACTGCGCGGCGACCCACTTGCCGCCAATGAACATCGGTCGGAATTCGCCATGGTACAACGCCGTGGCCTTCGCCTTCGGGTCGAAGTTCAGCGTCATCTCTTCCTCCTCGCAATTCCTTGGCGACTATTACTCCCGCCGCCGACCTCAAACAAGGAAAGCTAAAGGGCGCTCAGATAACCAGGTTGTGCGGGTGACTTCCGATCGCGCCAGCAACAAGAAACAGACAGCCGCTAGAGCATGGTCCCGAAAAGTGGAAACCGGCTTTCGGAAAAGATTGTGCTTCGACAAATGGCATCTAGAAAAATCATCGCGAGTTGTCGGAGCGCGTCGCTAAAAGCTCAATGAGGCAAGCCGATCATTGCCCACGGCGACCGTGATGCCGGCATTGCAGACGAGAGCGCAACAGGCAGTCGCCAGCCGCCACCCAGCGCTCACCCGTGGCCGGATCGATCGTGGCCGTTCCAGCCGGCTTCACCGTGACAGAGGTTTCGCGCGCCGCTTCGCTGCAATCGCTGTTGGATGACTGCTCGCGGAAGCAAGATCGGTCGAGCGGCCTCGCGACGTGCAAACATTGGCAGGATTGATCCGCAACCGACGGTGCCTGGCATCGATCGAGCACGCCGGTCCGTCACTCCGGAAGGCCGGCCTTTCGGAAGCCATCGACGAAATGGTCGAGCGTGGCAGTGTCGCGGAACGGCTCCGTCTCGACCCAGTGACGGGTGGTGAAATGTGGGTTCGCGACGAGGAACAGGTCGACCTCGGCGCGCGCCTCGTCGATCCGGCCGAGTTGCGCAAGGCTTGCCGCAAGGAAACGGCGCGAGCTTGTCCGATACGTCTCGTCCCGGCGCGTCGTCTCGACGGCGGCTTCATAGTCGCGCGCCGCATATTGCGCCTGGCCGAGCGTCAGATAGTACCAGCTTGCCGGAAACGGGTTCAGCCGGAACGCCTTGCTGATATAGTCGAGGCCCTCCTCGACGCGCCCGGCCAGGACCGCGATGTCGGACAATGTCGCCCAGGCATCGGCCTCGTTCGGGTCGAGCTCGAACGCCTTGGCAAATCCCACATCCGCTTCGTCGAATCTGCGCTCATAGGCAAGCAGGTTGGCAAGCACCCAGTGGCAGCCGGCATCGTTGGGATCGATCGCCACAGCCTTGCGCGCCAGTTCCAGGGCAAGGCCGCGGGCAGGCTCAATGGGCTCTCCCCAATGCACCCATCCCATCCAGTGGTTCATGGCAAGCCAGCGATAGGCTTCGGCATAGTCCGGATCGAGCGCAAGCGCGCGCGTCAGCAACAGATGCGCTTCGCGCGCCGTCTCCGGCGAGACGTCGATCAGGTTGCGGGCCCGCACGCACAGATCGTAGGCCTCGAGATTTCGGGGCCGATTGCGCGGCAGCGGCGCGCGCAGCCGGCCAAGCAGCGCCTCGACGATCTTGGCCGTCACCTCGTCCTGAACGGCAAAGATATCTTCCAGGCCGCGATCGAAGCGGTCTGCCCATAAATGCTCGCCGCTCAGCGCGTCGACCAGCTGGGCGTTGATGCGCACGCGCCCGGCGGCGCGTCTGGCGCTGCCCTCCAAGAGATAGCGCACGCCAAGTTCCCTGGCGACCTCGCGCACATCCACCGCCTTGCCCTTGTAGGCAAAGGTCGAGTTGCGCGCGATGACGAACAGGCCGCCGATCCTCGACAGGTCGGTGATCAGGTCTTCGGTCAACCCGTCGGCGAAGGCTTCCTGCTCGGGGTCGTTGCTGAAATTGGCAAAGGGCAGCACGGCTATCGACGGTTTGGCAGGCAGCGGCAAAGCCTGTCGCTTCTCGTCGCCGAGCTGTTCGATGGCGCCGGTGAAGCGATAGCCGACGCGCGGAACGGTCGATATCCATTCTCCGCCGTTCGTGGCCGGACCCAGCAGCTTGCGCAATTGCGCAATCTGGACGGTGAGGTTGCCTTCCTCAACGGCGGTGCCTGGCCATGCCGCATCCATCAACTCGGCCTTGGCCACGATCTCGCCGGGCCGGGCGACGAGCGCCGCCAGCAGCTGCAGTCCGCGGTGGCCGGCGGCTACGGGAACTTGGTCCCGAAGGAGCGTTCCCGCACCCGGATCAAGCACGAACGGACCAAAGGCAAAGCGCGATCCCTGCATAACGCGCATCTATAGAGCAATTCCAGGAAAGGTGTGAAGGCGGTTTTCCCACGGGAAAGCGCGGCGGAGCGCTTCACGGACGTATGGCGTCAAAACAAAGAGTTGAGCACCTCGCCGTTTCCATGAAACGGCGAGGTGCTCTAGCCGGTTTGGAACTTTTGAGAACTATTTGGCCGGGCTTAATTACGGCGCCGTCCGCATGCGGCAGAGTTCAACCTCTTGCAAGCCGAGGGCTGTCGCTCCTCAAACCGAATGGAGGTTGCCATGAACGATACCCTTGCTTCTGCTCGTGCAGCCTTGCCGGAAAAGGCGGTGTCATCGGGCCGGCGTCCGACGGGCCCGCGGGGCATGATCGCGGCCTGGCGCGAGCGGATACGCTTTCGCTGGGACCTCAAGCAGATGGCGGAGGCCAATCCGCACCTGATCGACGATATCGGTCTGACCAGACGCCAGCTCGAGGCCGAAATCGTCAAACGCTTCTGGCAAGTGTGAGCTGATGTCGCGGATAAGACCCGCCCGCCTGTTTGGGCGTACCGCGGCGTTTTGCCGGCATTTGCACTTGCCGGAACGTGCCGATCCTGCTTCGAAGTCGGCATGAGCGCCGAAGACGCGACGTCACCGCCGGAGAACCACATCGCATGGGCCGCGATGGCCGGCATCATCGCGACAGTTACGGTGTTCGCCATAGCACAGGGGCTGACGTATCCGCTGCTCAGCTTCATCCTGGAACGGCAAGGGACGACACCGGGCCTCATCGGCCTCTCGGCCGCGATGACGCCTCTGGGTTTCATTATATCGTCGCTCTTCACGCCGGCGCTGGTCCGGCGGGTGGGCGCGGCGCGCTTTGCGGTTGTGTGTTCGATCCTGGCAGCAACCGTCCTGATCGCGATTGCCTGGACGCAGGATGTATGGGCCTGGATGCCGTTGCGCTTCCTGCTCGGCTTCTTTGCCAATCCGCTTTACGTGATCAGTGAAACCTGGCTGGTCTCGATCACACCCGCCGCACGCCGAGGCCGCATCATGGGCCTATACTCCTCCATCGTTTCCGCCGGCTTTGGCCTCGGCCCGCTGTCGCTAGGCTTGGTCGGCACGCAAGGATGGCCACCCTTCATCATCGGCAGCGCGGCCTTCCTTGTCTGCGGCCTGATCGTGCTTGCCGTCGCGCCACGCCTGCCCGACATGCCGCGTGAGGGCGAAGCGGTGTCGGTCGGCGGCTTCTTCGCGCTGGCGCCGCTGCTCTTGTTCGCAGTCTTCACGGCTGCCGCCTTCGAGCAAGTCCTGCTTTCGCTGTTCGCGGTCTATGGTGCCGCGCTCGGCAGCACTGAGCAGCGCATCGCTTCGCTCATCACCTGTTTCATCGCCGGCAATGCCGTGCTGCAGGTCGTGCTTGGGCGCGCCGCCGAACGGTTTGGCTCGAAGCCGATGATGCTGTTCTGTGTCCTGGCTTGCCTGGCCGGTTGTTTGCTGTTGCCGTTGCTCTTCGCTACATGGCTTGTCTGGCCGCTCTTCTTCGTCTGGGGCGGGGTCTCGTTCGGGATCTACACGCTGTCGCTGATCCAGCTCGGCGAGCGTTTCACCGGTCAAGCCTTGATCGCCGGCAATGCCGCCTTCGCGTTCGTATGGGGGGTAGGCGGCATCGTCGGCTCACCCGTGGCCGGGCTGGCGATGCAACTGACCGGACATCAGGGACTGCCATTGTCGCTTGGCCTGCTGTGCTGCGTGCTGGTGGTGTTTCTGCTGGCGGAGTTACGGCGGGTTGACCGCGTTCAGGCGTAAGGCGTGCCTGCCATTGCGGCCTTCAGGCCGATGCTGCCCTTGTCGACAATAGCGAGAAAGGCCGGACCCGCCTCGTCGCCGTCCTGGGTTTCTCGAAGCGTCCGATCCGCCTCGATGAACGCCACGGCCGCCAGGCGGGTGTCGGGGTCTGCAGCTTACGCCCGCCGCCTTCGGATAGTGCCACCATTAGGATATCCCAGCTCGTCGCGTTCGCTCTCGCTCGCGCCGACGCCGGCCCAGTCCGGACCAGCAATGTCTTCAGCTGCCATGTCTTCAAACCTCGATGTCAGGCGAAAACGCGGCCGCCGTAGAAACTCGGCGGCCGCCAATGGCGACGCTATATTCGCCCGAGAACAACCAGAATGATCACGATGATCAGCACCAGCCCGAGGCCACCGCCGCCATAGTAACCAGTGCCGTAGAACGGGCCGCCGCCGAGGCCGCTGAAGCCGCCGAGCAACGCGATGATCAGGATGATAATAAGAATGGTACCCAGGCCCATATGCCGTCTCCTTCGCTGCCGCGCCGTTCACGGCGCGGCTCGAAGAACTAAACTCCCAGCAAGCCTTCCTGTTCCCCGGCGATTTTCATCCGACGGCTAAGGAACGAAAGCCATCATGACGGCGTTTGCTGAGGTTCAGGCGCAAGCTGCGCGTGCCATCGCGCGCGCTGGGCGGCGCGTAGAATTCAGAATTTAGGCGGGATCGCCCTCAAGGCGACCGGCGGCTCGTCCACCCGAACGCGCCGGCAGGCGTGACGCCGGGCTTACGCTGGAAGGCGAGATGAAACGTGTCGGCATCTGAAAGCCGAATTGGTCGACGACGAGTTTTGGCCCCGCACCATTTCCAGTCGAGCCGAACCGGCAGCAGCTCACGTCGCCTTGCCGGCCGGCGCGCCTATGTCTTCCTCGGCAATATCGTCGAACGATGCGTAGTTCATGTTGTAGAGCCTGGCATAGAGGCCCTTGGCCGCCATCAGCTGCTCGTGGTTGCCGCTTTCGACGATCTCGCCGTTCTGTAGAACGATGATGCGATCGGCGCCGCGTATGGTCGCCAGCCGGTGCGCGATGACCAGCCCGGTGCGGCCTTCCAGCAGCGTGACCAGCGCTTTCTGGATCAGCATCTCGGTGTAGGAATCGATGCTCGCCGTGGCCTCGTCGAGCACCAGGATTTTCGCATCGGCGACCAGTGCGCGTGCAAAACTGATCAGCTGACGCTGGCCGAGCGAGAGATTGCCGCCGCGCTGTTCGAGCTCGGTGTCGTAGCCATCGGGCAGATGCTCGATGAAGTCGTGCGCGCCGACGGCCTGCGCCGCGCGCACCACCTCCTCGCGGGTAGCCGATGTCTTGTGGTAGCGGATGTTCTCCAGCACCGTGCCGGAAAACAGGAATGGCTCCTGCAACACCATCGCCACCTGGTCGCCGAGCGAATCCTGCGTCACGTCGCGCACGTCGTGGCCGCCGACCCGCACCTCGCCCGACCAGACATCATAGAAGCGGTGCACCAGCGCCATGCAGCTCGACTTGCCCGAACCGGTCGGGCCGACAAGCGCAACCGTCTCGCCCGGATTGACGCGGAAGGAGATGTTTTTCAGCACCGGCTGGTTCTGCCGGTAGCCGAAGGTGACGTTCCTGAACTCGACCGAACCGTCCATGTCGCGCGTCAGCGCCACCGCGCCTTGTTTGTCGCTAACGTCGACCGGCACGTCCAGCACTTCGGAGATGCGTTGGCCCGACGCCATGGCGCGCTGCATGACACTGTACTGCATGGTGAGCGAGCGGATCGGGTCGAAGAAGCGCTGGATGTAGAACAGGAACGCCACCATGACGCCGATGTCGAGGCTGTGCGACAGCACCATCGAACCGCCGACGACGATGACCGTCGCCATCGCAATGCCGGTCAGCGTGTCGACGATCGGCACCATCACCTGCGCATATTTGGCCGAGGTCAGGTGAGCCCTGAGATTGGCCAGCACCTTCTCGTCATAGAGGTCGAAATTGACGTGCTGGCGTTCGAGACTCTGCACAGTGCGCACGCCATGGATGCCTTCCGCCAGCGCCCCATTGGCAATCGAATTGGTTTCGTGCGCGGCCATGAAGGCGACCTTGGCGCGCGGCAGCCAGAACAGGCGCACGATGAACAGCGCCGGCATGGTCGACAGCGTCAACAGGCCGAGACGAAAATCGAGCCACAAAAGCACGCTGACAATGCCGAAAAGAAGCACGATGTCGCCCACCGACATGACCGATGTCTCGAGGAATTCCTGCATCGAATTGACGTCGCCCTGCAGGCGCGACATCAGCCGGCCCACCTCGGTCTTGTCCATGAAGCTCAGCGAGACGCGCTGCAGATGGCTGAACATGGCGCGGCGCAAATCCGACAGCACATTCTCGGCCACCTTGCCGACGACGCTTTCCTGGATATAGCTGGCGGCATAGTTGATCAGGATGATCAGGGCGAAGGCACCGATCGCCCAGTTCATGACGGAGCTGTCGGCCTTGCCCGCCGCCATGCCGTGGTCGATGGCGTAACGGATGACCAGCGGGATCGCCAATTGCGTCAGAGTGAACACCAAAACGGCGGCGACCGAGATGAAGATCCGGCCCTGATACGGTCTCACGAAGCTCCAGATGCGGCGCACGATGCGCGGATCGTAGACCTTGCCGAAGACCTCTTCCTCGTCGCGGTGCGAACCGACGACGGCCCTTGTGGGCCGCCGGCTGGTGTCTTCCTTCTGGTCGTCGTTCTGTGTCGACATCATGCGGCTCCCACCGCCACCGGCAAATCGTCGTCCGGCCGCAGCTGCAGGTCGTAAAGCGCGCGGTAGCGTCCACCCAGCGCCAACAATTCCTGGTGCGTGCCGCGCTCGGAGATGCGGCCATTCTCGACGAACAGGATCTGGTCGGCATGCATCAGCGAGCTCAGCCGGTGCGAGATGATCAGCGTCACGCGGTCCTTGGCGAAGCGCTTCATCGCGGTGCGGATTCGCTGCTCGGTGCCGGCGTCGACAGCCGCGGTGGAATCGTCGAAGACCAGCACCGAAGGCCGCAGCATCAGGGTGCGGGCGATGGTCAGGCGCTGCCGCTGGCCGCCGGAAAGCGATGAGCCGCGCTCGCCCACGACCGTGGTGTAGCCGGCCGGAAGCCCGATGATGTAATTGTGCAACTGGGCGTATTCAGCCGCCTGCCCGATGCGGGTCTCGCGCGCCCAGGGATTTCCATAGGCGATGTTGTTTTCGATCGAGGTGGTGAACAGGAAGGCGTCCTGCTGCACGACGCCGACCGCCTTGCGCAACGATTGCAGCGTGACCTCGCGTATATCCTGCCCGTCGATGGTGATCGCGCCTGACGTCACATCGTAGAAGCGCGGGATCAGATGCGCGATGGTCGACTTGCCGCTGCCAGGCGGGCCGACAATGCCGACGGTCTCGCCGGACCTGGCCTCGAAGGAAATGCCCGACAGCGCCGGCCGGCCGCCGGCGCCCGCGTAGCGGAAGCCGACATTGTCGAAGCGCAGCAAGCCTTCGGTGACCACGAGATCCTTGGCATCAGGCGCATCCTCGATGTCAAGTTCGGCGTCAAGCAGTTCGAACAGCCTTGTGCCGCAGGTCGAGGCGCGGGCGAACGAGTTGACCATCAGCCCGAGCTGGCGCACCGGCATCTGCAGGATGGTCATGAAGGTGAGGAACTGCGCCAGCGTGCCTACGCTGATCTGGCCCGCGATCACCTTCTGGCCACCGAACCACAGCACCAGGCCCATGGCCGCCAGGAAGGAAAAATTCATGGCGCTGGTGTTAGAGACGCGGATGTCGACGCGCTGGTCGGCAAGCTCCAGCGCCGACTTCTTGGCGCGGTCGAATTTTTCCAGCTCATGCCGCTGCGCCGCAAAGGCGCGCACGACGCGGATTCCGCCGAGGTTCTCGTCCATCACCCGGCTCAGCACTGACAGCCGCTCCTGCAGCGTCAGCCAGGTGCTGCGCAGCCTGAGCTGTGTGACCGAGGAGCGCCAGGCGACGAACGGCACGAAACTCAGACTGAGCAGCCCGAGCTCGAGATCGGTGCTGATCAGGAGATAGGAGCCGACGCCGATCAGCACGCCGAGCAGCACCACGCGCAATATGCCGGTGGAAAAGAACATGCGCACGCCGTCGAGGTCGAGCAGGCCAAGCGTAATCAGGTCGCCGGTATGCACCCGGTCATGGAAGGAGAAGCTCAGCCGCTGGATCTTCTCGTAGAAGGCCAGGCGCAGCTCATAGCCGGTGCGGTGGCCAACGGCCTCGCCATAATAATTCTGCGCCATGGTGAAGAGGCCGCGCAGAATGCTGACGACGAGCAAGGTGATCGCCGTCGTCCACAGCGCCTGCTCAGCCGCCGCGCCGCCGCCTCCAGCCATCACGCCTTGCGCCTGGTCGATGGCGTGGCCGAGCAGGCGCGGGATGAACAGCTGCAGCGTCGCGGCAATGAAGGTCGAGGCGATGGTGATCGCAACTTGCCAAGGATGGCGCAGCGTCATGCGCACGATGCGCAGCAGCGTGCTGAGGCCCTTGCCCCAGGACGCCTCCGCCACATGGGCAAACGATTTGCCGCGCATCGCTGCGCCGCGGGTTGCATCCATTGCCAAGGAAAATACCCAATCCGATCCGGACATTAGCCCAGACGAATGAAAACAGACTCAGTTTCAGATACCGCGATGGTACGCCTCGATTTTGACCGTTCAAGGGCCAATGGCGGTATCGCACTGTGCCTGAAAGGGGCTGATCGTCCGCGACCGCTTAAGCCCGTGTCGGCGTTAGAGGCGGCAGGCTCGTCACTTTAGGCCGATTGAAAAGATGCGAGCATGTGGGTTGCGCCAACCGCCATCATGCGTGACCTCGGCCAATGTGATCGGCTGCGGGACCGAGCGCAGTGAGCAGCGCCTTGCCGCTTTCCAGCGTCGCATTCTCATGCGGCGCGCGCAGGTTGAGCCAGCGTTTGTCGCCGGAGCGCACCGCCAGCACGGCCTTCATTGCCGGGATCAGGCCTGCATCCTGGATCACCTTGCGGAACGCCCTGATCGCGGCGTCCGCTTCCGTGACGTCTTGGCCAGCGATCGTCGCGTCGTAGAGGGCGCGGATGGCCGCAGCGTTGAGATTGACGGTCGCGGAGATACAGCCCGCAGCACCACTGGCGAGCCCCTTGGTCAGTTGCGCCTCCGAGCTGGGGAACACCGCGACGTCGGGTGCGGCGGCAATCACCGCCGCCGTGTTGTTCCAGTCGCCGGCGCTATCCTTGTAGGCGACGACCGTCTCTGGAAACGCCGCGCTCAACCGGGCGGTCAGGGCAGGGCTTACCGGCACGCCGGAGTTCTGCGGGATGTGGTAGAGGATCATCTTCAGCGCCGGGTTGGCCACCCTTTCGATCAGCTCGCTGTAGTAGCGCGCCTGGCCATCGTCCCCGGCGGCCGTGTAGAAGAACGATGGCAGCACCATCACGGCGGCGCAGCCGAGGCCGACCGCGTGCTTCGACAGTTCGACGGTTTCGGGCAGTGCGGTGACGCCGGTGCCGGGCATCATGCGCCCCGGCGAAATGCCTGATGCAACCAGCCATTCCAGCGCCTGCATGCGCTCGTCGAGCGAGAGCGACAGCGCCTCGCCCGTGGTGCCGAACGGCGACAGGAAATGCGCGCCCTGGCCCAGCGCCCATTTGGCGTGTGAGATCCAAAGGTCACGGGCAATGCGGCCATCGTTCTCGAACGGCGTCAGGATCGGGGCGATGGTTCCTTGCGGGCGGGGCATGTCGGTCCTTCCATCGGTGCTGGAAATCAGCTTGGCATAGAGCATACGTACGATGCGATCTGCCAGAGGCGATCTCTTGGGCCACCGCGCCGGCCGTGGGAAAACTTGCGGGTCATTGCCGCGAAATTCTGGCCCTTCGGTCTGCCGCAACCAGATGACGCCGGCGTCAATGGGTTGCAAATGGACCGGGGTTGCAAATGGACCGGGGTTGCAAATGGAACAGGGTTGCAAATGGACCAGCCAAGCCCGAAATGTCGAACAGAGACAGATCCGGAAACGGCATGCACCCACGATTGCTCAAGACCTTCCTCGCCGTGGCGCGGCACCGCAACATCACCCGCGCAGCGCGGGAGGTTCATCTGGCGCAGTCGAGCGTCAGCGACCAGATCCAGTCGCTGGAAAGCGAACTTGGTGTCGTCCTCTTCATCCGCTCGCGCCACGGCCTCGACCTGACAACGGCCGGCGACGCGCTGAAACCCTATGCGGAAGAGATTCTGCAACTGGCGGAGGAGGCGCGTATTGCCGTCGAGGCAACGACGGGAATGACCGCCGGAACGGTTACGGTCGGCGCGCTGGAGACGATTGCGACCGTCAGACTTCCGCAATGGCTGGCGGCCTTTCGAGGCGACCACCCGGAGATCGGTCTGCGGCTGAAAATCGCCGGCAGCGATGCCCTGCTGCGGCAGCTCGAAGAGAGCGAGATTGACGTCGCCTTCTGTTTCGACAAAGGCGGTCTGGACGAACGTCTGGCCCGGCGCACGATATCGGCCGAGCCGCTGGTCCTTGTCGCCTCACCCGAACATGCGCCCGCATCGGGGCAGAGCGACCTGGCCACGCTCGCCGCGATGCGTTTCGTGGTGACGGAAACCGGATGCGTCTACCGGCATCTGTTCGACACTGCCTTTGCCGAGATTGCAGCGCCAGAACTTGCCGCCGAAGTCGGCAGCATCGGCGCCATTGCGGGCCTGGTGGCGACTGGTGTCGGCATGGGCCTGGTGCCGCGGCTGGCCGTTGCCGACGCGCTCGATCGCGGCGAGATCGTCGAATTGCCATGGCCGGGTTCGGCCCGCACGGCGTCGCTGGTCATGATCTGGCGCCGCCGGCGGGTGCAACCGCCGGCGCTGAAACTGCTGCTGGCTGCCGCGGCCAGGAATTTCGCTGCGCTCAGATCAGCCGATGACCGCCCTCGACATGCAGAACCGTCCCTGTCGTAAAACCGTTGCCCATCAGAAAGGCGATGGCATCGGCAATGTCGTCCGGCTGTCCGACGCGGCCGACCGGCAGGCGCCTGGCCATT
Organism: Mesorhizobium sp. M0802; assembly: GCF_040320115.1. Taxonomy (NCBI): domain Bacteria; kingdom Pseudomonadati; phylum Pseudomonadota; class Alphaproteobacteria; order Hyphomicrobiales; family Phyllobacteriaceae; genus Mesorhizobium; species Mesorhizobium sp. M0802. The sequence goes on along the minus strand of NZ_JAMYOY010000006.1, from coordinate 79,161 downwards.
GCATCGAGCGTCTCGTCCTTCTTGTCGCCGGCCACAAAACTCCAGATCGGCGTGTCGACCCAGCCCGGCGAGACGGCGTTGACACGGACCGGCGCCAGCTCGACCGCCAGCGCCCGCACCAACCCTTCCAGCGCAGCGTTGACAGCGGCAACGACCGAGCCGCGCGCCGCCGGCCGGTAGGCGGCAATGCCTGAGGTGAAGGTGATGGAGCCGTTGGCCGAAAGCTGCGGCGCGCCATGCTTGGCGAGCAGCAGCGGCCCGTAGAATTTGCTTTCGACGACCCGCTGCGCCGCCTTCAGGTCGACTGAAGGCAATAGCTCATAGGCGCCTTCGATGTCGGCGGCGGTGCTGACAATATGGTCGAGCCGGCCAATTCGCTTGAACAGGTCAGCGACCTGATCCTCCCTGGCGATATCGGCCGCGACGGCGCTCAAAGCGGAAGGGTTCTGCAGCGCCTCGCCGGCACGCTTGAGCCTGGCTTCACTGCGGCTGACGATGATGACTTCGGCGCCTGAGTCCAGGCACCGCCTTGCCAACGCCAGCCCCATTCCGGAGCTGCCGCCAATGATAGCGATTTTCGATTTTGCGATGTCTGCCATGTTTCCGTTGCTGTCCTGAACCGCTCCGGCGAGAGTCGCAGACCGGCGGCAGGAGTGGAAACGGAAGAAAGCGATAGTGCCATCGGAGGCTCCGATGGCACTATCGTCGATAGGAACCGACGCGGGCCGCTCCGTCGAGTGCCCGCCTGTCAATGAAGTGCGCTCAGTAGCCGACCGTAAAGCGCTGCTTGATATGCGCCGGCTTTTCGATCTCGTCAGCCATGACGATGGCGTAGTCCTCGAAGGAAATGCTGCTGCCCTTGTCGGACGTCAGCAGCGTGTCCTTGCCGATGCGGTATTTGCCGGTCCGCTCGCCGGCGACGAACAGCGCCGAAGGCGACAGCAAGGTCCAGTCGAGATCGTCGACCGTCCGCAGCGTGTCGAGGAAGTCGGCGCCCTTCTGCGCCTCGGCCTTGTAGATATCAGGGAAGGTCGGCGTGTCGACCAGGCGCTTGCCGGGCGCAACCTCAAGGCTGCCGGCGCCGCCGACGACGAGGTAGCGTTTGACGCCGGAAGCACGCACGGCTGCGATGAGCGTATCGGGATCGCTGTCGAGGAAATGAACCGAGGAGATCACCGCGTCATGACCCTTGATCAGGGCGGCAAGGCCATCCTTGTCGAAGACGTCGCCCTTCTTGGCAGTCACGCCCGGAAGTGCCGCGATCTTGTCTGGATGCCGGGCAATGGCGGTGATGCTGTGCCCGCGATCGGAGAGTTCCTTAAGCAGGCGGGAGCCGACCTGGCCGGACGCGCCGATAAGTGCGATTTTCATGGGGATTTTCCTTTCGTCTGGGGAGAATTTCATCTGGGGAGAATTTCTGGGATTACGCCGCCTCGATGTGAGCGACGAGATTGTCGTAGCTGCCGAACAGCGCGTTGGCGCCGATCAGGCGCGGCGCCGTTTGGCCGATCACCGCCAGCGCGGGAACGCCATTGGCATGCAGCCGTTGGAACAACATCCGCCCGCGGCTGACCAGGTCGTGATGCTTCGCCAGAAACGGCTGCGTCGGCGCTTTCAAGAGCTTTGCCGCGTCGCTCATGCCGGCGTCGGTCAGTACCGCGGCGACGCCGTCAACCGTCACAATATCGCGGCCGTCGACATAGCGCGCATGCTGGATCGCCTTCAGTGCCGCAAGTTCCTGGCGCCAGTCGTCCAGCCCGGCGGCGTTGATGCCCATGGTGGCAGCGGAAGAATCGAGCAAGGTGCCGCTGACATTGAGCACATTGTCGAGATAGGCCTGGCTGAAGCGCTGTCCGCTCAGCCGCGCGATGCGCTGGTCATTGTCCCAGGCGTGGGCGGCAAAACCTGTATCCAGCGGCCGCGCGCCGGCACCGGAGAAAAGCCCCACCGGCAGCAGTTGGAGCGCGGTCCCGCCGGCGGCCAGTCGATCAAGCATCGGCGTGGCGCCATAGCACCAACCGCAGAGCGGGTCGAAAAGATAGGTTAGGGTTGCATTGGTCATGGCGGCCTCATTCTGTTGCCCGATAGATGACAGCTGGACCGCTTGCGAAAAATAGCGATCAATCATACAAACTGTCTGATAAAATCAGACAATGAGTGGCCTGTGACCGAACTCCTCAATCTCAATCGGCTCGTCTACTTCGCCACCGTGGTGGAGACCGGCTCGTTCACGGCCGCTGCCGACCGTCTCGATGTTGCCAAGGCTGTGGTCAGCCATCAGGTCGGCAAGCTCGAAGAAGAGCTTGGCGCCACGCTGTTGCGGCGCACGACCCGGCGCGTGACGGCGACCGAAGAGGGTCGTCTGTTCTATGACCGGACCGCGATCATCCTGCGCGAGGCGGAGGCAGCCTATGGCGACATTTCGCAGCGAGCGGCGCAGCCGACGGGGACGCTGCGGCTGACGGCGCCGCTCGATTATGGCGAGAAGGTCGTGGCGCCGACCATCGCCGCCTACATCAGAAAATACCCGAAAATGCGGGTCGAGACGATCTTCGACGATGCGGTCAGCAACCTGGTCGACGAGCAGATCGATCTTGGCATCCGCGTCGGCTGGCTTGCCGATTCCAGCAATCTGGCGCGGCGGCTGGGCAGCCTGCAGCAATTCGTCGTCGCCAGCCCGGAACTGGCCGCCAGGCTGCCTGGGGAAGCCAGCCCCAGGCAGGCGAAGTCGCTGCCCTGGGTCGGCAACGCCCAGTTGCGCGGGGTCGGCCAATGGCTGTTCTCGAGGGGCACGGAAACGGTGCTGGCCGAACTCAACCCCGTCGTCAGCTGCGACAAGACACCAGGCGTGCTGTCCTGCGTGCTGGCCGGCATCGGCCTCGGCATCTTTCCGGATTACAGTGTCGCCGACGACATTGCGCGCGGCCGGCTGGTGCGGGTGTTCGCGGACTGGACCTTGCCGTCCGGTGGCATCCATGCCGTCTTCCCGCCGGCGCGCTTCAGGCCGGCCAAGGTGCGCGCTTTCGTCGACCTCCTGGTTGCAGCCGAACGGCGGCGCGCGCGCAGTGCGGGCTGATTTCGGCACCGGCCGGCAATGCCGGCGAGGGAACCTTTGTTCGGCAGGCGCTTTTGGATATGCTGCGATTCCGAACCGTCAGAAGGGGTACTGCCGATGACCACCAAGATCTTTGCGACCTGCATGCTCGCTCTCGCTGTCGGCTGCAGCCTGTCCACAGCGGGTGTCGCCAAGGACAAGCATCGCCATCGTCAGCCAGAACCCGAACGCTACGTCCCCGCCCATCGCGACCTCATCTACGCCCTGTTCGGCGGCCCGCGCTACTATGACAAAATGCTGATCACCACGGCGGCCGGCCCGTGCTCTTACGACCGGGTCGGGCCGGACGCGAATGCGCTGAACAAGGTCAACGATCACCATTGCGGAAAGTAGATTGGTCCCAAAGGCGGGGTCCTGCGTCCCAGGGTTACCGGATGACGGCCGCCGCGAACACGATAGAGACAGTCGATGACCGCTGGTGAGAAATGGTCTCCGTCCGAAAAGAAAGTCGCCCGCACTGCCTATGACGCAGCGCTGAAGGTGGCGCTCGACAAGACGCTGGCTGAACTCAAGAGCAGGGCCCACGTTGCGGCAACGCCTTACGAAATGTGGGATGTCGAAGACTTCTGCTGCAGCAGCGACGGAAGATCGACCAGATGTTCGACTATCGCTATTCACAGCTAATACAGGTCTTCGCCAATCTCATCCGGCAAGGCTATCTCGAGGAGAATCTCCTTGTTGGCTTGTCGGAAGACAAGCGGCAAACGATCCGAAAATACGCCAGGTGGAATCGCGAAGGGTAGGGGTCCTCTTCGGGGACCTTGGCGCTGCATTCAAACTGGACCATTCACCATCTTCGCGCGCGCCGCGCAGCTCGAGTTCAGCCATGGCGTGCCTCCGTGGCATCGGCTGTCGCGCCTCTGTCCTTGTCGTCCTGCGCCATCGCCAGCGGCGCACCCGGTTCGCCTTCCCACAGGATCAGGCTGGCGGCGCCGATCAGCCCGGCCCGGTCGCCGAGTTCAGCCTGCACGATCGGCACGTCGCGATAGGCCGGCATCGCCCGCTGCTGGATGACCGCTCTGATCGACGGTGCCAGAAGGTCGAACCCGTTGGAAAGGCCGCCTCCCATGACAATCAGATCGGGCGAATAGAGATGAAGCAGGTTGGTGAAGCCGATGCCCAGCCATTGTGCTTCCGCCTCGATCAGGTCGAGAGCGTTGGCGTCGCCGGCCTTGGCAGCCTCTACGACATGCCTGGCCGAGACGTCGCCGTCATTTGACAGCCGTCGTAAGAGCGAGCCGTCGCCCGGCGCGGTCAGTCGCGTGGCGCGGCGGCCGAGCGCGGTTCCGGAGGCAACGGCCTCGAAGCAGCCGATGGCGCCGCAAAAGCAGCGGTCGCCTTCACCGGTGATGGTCATGTGGCCGATCTCGGCCGCCAGTCCGCGCCTGCCGTGATAGATGTGGCCATCGGCGACGACGCCGCCGCCAATGCCGGTCGATACGGTCACGAACACCAGCGATCCGCTGCCACGTCCGGCGCCAAAACGCCATTCGCCGAGCGCCGCCGCATTGGCGTCATTCTCCAGCCGCACCGGCAAGCCGAAATGCTGCCCCAGAATGTCGATCAGCGGCACGTCGTGCCAGCCGGCCAGCGTCGGCGGCGCAATCACGATCCCCGCCTTGGGGTCGAGCGGTCCCGGTGCTCCGACGCCGATGCCGGCGACCTTTGCCTGCGGGTGTTCCCTAAGCAGCGTGCCTGCCAGAGCGACGATCTGGCCGATCACCGCCTCCGATCCCGCACCGGCAAGCGTCGGCGCTGAAGCATGGGCGACGATATTGCCATCGCTTTCGACCAGCGCACCGCGCAGCGCCGTGCCGCCGAGATCGAAGGCGAGCGCAATCTTGTTCATCAGGCGGCGACCTCCAGTCCGTGCAGCCAGGCCATGCGCCGGGCAAGGTCGGGATCGCCGAAGGCCAGCGAGCCCAGCACCACGGTCTGCGCACCTGCGGCGCGCAGCAAAGGCACTGTCTCATGGCGGATGCCGCCATCGGCGGCGAGCACGATGTCGGCCTCGCGGCCGGCTTTGCGCATCAGCGCGCGCGCCTCGATCAGGCGCGGACACGCTTGATCGGACAGGCTCTGGCCCTTGACGCCGATGGAAGTGCCGAGCAGCGTCACGAACGCCACTTCCGGCAGGAAGGGCGTGACGGCCGCGACCGGTGTTTCCAGCCGCAGCACCACGCCGGCCTCGGCCCCGAGTTCACGCGCCAGTTTCACGGCGCGCAGACCGGTCTCGCCGTTTTCGGCGTGCACACTGATCAGGTCGGCGCCGGCCTCGATGAACTGGCGCGTCTGTTCCTCGACGATCTCGGCTTCGACCATCAAATGGACATGGATAGGCTTTGCGGTGAGCTTGGCGATGTGCGCCACCAGGTCCGGGAAGAACAGGAAGCCAGGGGTGAAGCGGGCATCGGCGACGTCGATATGATGGACATCGGCATGGGTCTCGATGCGCTTCAAATCGCGCTCCATATTGGCGAGGTCGGCCGACCACAGCGAAAACTCGCCGATAAGCCGGTTGCGCGGCAGGGCGGCAATTGCGGCGGGGCCGGACAGGGGCTTGTTCGTCGTCATCGTCTCAGGCTCCGTAGCCGCGCATTGTCTGGCGGTTGGTTTTGACGGCGCCGGCAGGGTCGGCGGCGGCCGTTTCGGACTCTTCCTCCAGCACCAGCCAGCCGGTGAAATTGGGTGCAGCACCAGCGATCTCGATCACCTTCGCCGTGTCACAGACGCCCTTGCCGAGCATCGCCCAGGTTCCATTCGCGTCGACATCCTTCAGATGCACATAGCGGATGCGGTCGCGATAAGTGGTGAGCGTATCCGCCATGTCCTGGCCGCCGCGCAAGATGTGGCCGGTGTCCGGCACCCAGCCGACCAGCGAGGCGTCGACCAGCCCGAAGATGCGATCATAGTCGGCGCGGTCGAACAGCAGCGTGTTGTGATGCGAGCTTGGATGCACCGCGACCTGGACGCCGGCCTCGCGCCCGAGCTCGCCGGCTTTGTTGTAGACCTCGGCGGCGATGGCAAACTTGTCGTCGCGCGGCCCGTCGGAAACGATCGTGGCCGAGCCCATCGACACCAGCGCGCCGGGAAAGGCGGCGGCGAAGTCGATCCAGCGTTTGGCGGTCTCCAGGTCGGCGCCGATCTCATCCCTAAGCGTGAAACCGCTCTTGGAGCCGAAGGCGAAGGAGACGAGCGTCAGCCCGGATGACTTCAGCGCGGCGGCGAACTCCGTTGGCTTGCCGGCATAGCGGCCGATCATCGTGTCGGTGATCTCGATGCCGGCATAGCCGCCATCGGCGATCGCCTTGAGCAGATCGTCCGGGCTGCCGGCAAAACGGTCGCCGAGCATTTCCCAGGTAAAGGTCTGGCAACCGACTTTCAGGTCTTTCACGGTCATCCTTTCGTTTCTTGATTCCACTCTCCGTTGGAGGGACATCCTATTTGACCGACCCTGCGGTCATGCCGGCGAGGAAGAACCTCTGGGCAACCAGGTAGATGACCAGGAGCGGCAGCGAGCCGAGCACGCTCATCGCCATCATCTGGTTCCATTCGAAGGCGTGTTGTCCCATCAACAGCTGGATGCCGATCGGGACGGTGCGCATGGACGTTGACTTCGTCAGCGTCAGCGCAAAGAGAAATTCGTTCCAGCACAACAGGAAGGTGTAGACCGACGTCGCCACGATACCGGGCAGTGAAATCGGCACGATCACCCGCCACAGCGCGGTCCAACTGGTGCCGCCGTCGACAGCCACCGCTTCATCGAGGTCGCGGGGCAAGGTGTTCAGATATCCCGTCATCAGCAGGATCGCATAGGGCAGCGTAAACACCAGATAGGTCAGGATCAGCGCGACATAGGTGTCGAAGATGCCATACGAGACGACAAGCCCGAAAAAGGGGATCAAAAGCGTGATCGGCGGGATCGTCTGCGTGCTGATGATGAGAGTGTTGAGGCTGCCCTTGCCGCGGAAATTGAAACGGCTGAACCCATAGGCCGCCAGCAAGGCGATCAGCACCGTCAGCACGGTCACCGCTCCGGCCACGAAGTAGCTGTTGAAGAAGAAGCGCAGCTTTACCGGGTCGCCCAGGATGGCCGCATACGCTTCCAGCGTGAAGGCCTTCGGCAGGACGGTTGGTGGCAGGGCAAAGATTTCGGTGTTCGACTTGAACGAGCTGCTCAGCATCCAGTAGATCGGGAAGGCCGCGAAAAAGAGCCCTGCGGCAAGCGCGACATGGAGCGCGGCGGTGATCAGCCTGTCTTTCGGCGTGTGCATTTTCCTCATGTGACTACCGAGCCTTTTGATAGCGGATGTAGAACAGCGTCAGGCCGAGAGAGATCAGCAGGATGACCACGGCGCTCGCCGAGGCCTGCGACAGGTTGTAGCTCGAAAACGCCAGCTTGTATGTGTAGGTGCTGAGGACCTCGGTCGAGTAGATCGGACCGCCACCCGTCGTTATCCAGATCAATGGAAAGACCTGCATGGTCCAGATGAAGTCGAGCAGCGAGATGCTGATGATGATCGGCATCAGCTGCGGAATGGTGATGAAGATCAACTTCTGGTAGGCCTTCGCGCCGTCGATATCGGCGGCCTCGTAGAAATCCTTGGGAATGCCCTGCAAGCCTGCGAGCAGGCTGACCATGAAAAGCGGGTAGCCCGCCCAGATATTGGCGAAGGTGACGGCGTGCAGCGCGGTCGCGGGCGAGGAAAACCACTCGACCTTGGAACCGATGATGCCCATCTGCATGAGAACGCTGTTCACGACACCATTCGGCTCAAGCAGAAGGCGCCAGATCACCGCGATAATTACCGCGGTGAACAGCCAGGGCAGTATGTACAGCACGCGCAGAATGTTGCGCAGCGTCGGATTGATGCGGTCGCTGTTCAGCATGAGTGCGAAGAGCATGCCGATGGTCATATGGAAGACGACACTCATGCAGGTGAAGTAGAGCGTGTGCCACAGCGAGGCCCAGAACACCGGATCGGCAAAGATCGCCTGGTAGTGTTTCAGTCCGGCAAAGGACGGGTCGCGACGCAGCACCGCGCTGTTCTGGAACGAATAGCCAATCACCGTCACCATCGGCAGCAGCATCAGAAGGCCGACTATGAGGAGCGATGGTGACAGATAGAGATAGGGTGCGACCGCTCGTTTCAGTCGATGGTGGGAGCGCTTCTGCCCGGTCATGTGCGACCCCTGGGATGTGCCTTCAGGAGGAAGGTGCGCTTCAAAAACAGGTCCATCTCAAATTGCGATCCGTTGTTGACGGGTGGCCTGGCCGAGGCCGGGCCACCCGGTGGAAGATAGCAAACGGGCAATGGGCCGCTCAGAATTTCGCCATCCAGCCCTTTTGAGCGTTGGTTGCGGCTTGTTCCGGAGACTGCTCGCCGGCAAGCATCTTCTGAGCCTCCACGTCGAACTGGGTCATCAGGTCTTCAGCCACCGGCAGGCCCGTGAACTCGTTGGCGAGATAGCCGGTCTTGAAGATTTCGAAAGCCTTGGCGAAAGCCTTGTCCGAGGTCACGAAATCGGGCTTGGCGTTGACGTTCCCCGGGAAGGCGTTTGCAAGCGACACGAGCTTGGCATTCACCTTTTCACTCATCAGATATTGGACGAGCTTCCAGGCTTCATCCTGATGTTTCGAGGCGGCAGAGATGCCGATGCCCCAGGAGGCATAGGGAAGGCCGCGCTTGCCGTTGTAGTCCGCCACGACTGGGACCGGGATGAGGTCGAAGTTCAGCTTGGGATTGCGTTTGCGGATGAGATTCACATGCGCGAGCGAGTCGATCATCATTCCGACCCGATCGTTGACGAATTCCTCGACCTTTTCCTGCTCGGTCTTGGTGGCAATGCCGGGCGAGATGACGCCGGCGTCGTTCAGCGATTTGACGAAGGTGAGCATATCGACGACCGGCTTGCCCTCGAGAGCCGGCTTGCCTTCAACCATCATCGATTGACCCGAGGCCCAGACCCACGACATCAGGTCGTTCTGGACACCGGACGGCGTTTGCAGCGACAGCGGCAGCACCCAGCCATACTGGTTCTTGTCGGCATGGGTCATCTTCTTGGCGGCTTCGAGAAACTCCGCGCGGGTCGACGGCAGCTTGGTGACGCCTGCCTGTGCGGCGAGGTCCAGATTGACGAAGACCGGATAGACGAACGAAGCCACGGGAAACATCACCGCCTTGCCGTCCACCTTGATGATATCCGCGACCTGGGTCTTGTCGAACCCGCTCGCATCCATCATCGGGTTCATGTCGGCTAGCGCACCCTGCGCGTTCAGATTGTTCACCCAGGCGCCGTCGAGACCGACGACGTCGCTGAGCGTTCCGGTTGCGGCGCCGACCGAGATCTGGTCTCGCGTGGTCGCATAGGGACCGCTGACCAGCGTCACCTTGATGCCGGGGTTTGCAGCCTCGAAGTCGTTCATGATTGCCCTGAGCGATCCCGCCGGCAATTCGGGCTCCCACCATTGGGTGAATTCCAGCGTCGTGTCCGCCATGGCGCCGGTTGCACCAAGCAACCATGCGGCCGCGGCTATTTTCAGCATCGCGGGTCGTATCCGAAACATCATTTTCTCCTCCTTCTTCAAGATCGGCCGCACAATGCGGACGATCGTCTGTTCATTCAGAAGCCTTCTTGTATCTTCCGCAGGCACCTCGCTCCCGCCCGCGGTCTTCCGCAGATCTTCAGATCGCCAGATGCGTTTCGGGATCGAAGAAATGGAACTTGGCATCATCCACGGCCAACCGGATTTCCGAGCCGGAGCGGACGGCGCTGATCGGCTCGAACCTCGCCACCGCGTTCGACGCCAGGCCGAAATCATCCACCGCATCCGGATCGCCGGAGTCCACCCGGACCGCGTCGATGTTCATGTGGACGATCTGTTCGGAGCCGAGTTCCTCGATCGAGGTCACCCTGGCCGGTATCGTCTGATACTTGCGACCGGATTCAAGGCTGCTGTCATAAAGATCCTCCGGTCTGATCCCGAACACGACCTTGCGCCCCGCATACGACCTCAAGGCCGGCCTGCGCACGAAGGCTGCATCCTGCAGCCGGACGGCGAAGTCGCGAAAAGCGAGCTCGCCGCCCTTCAGGGTCGCCTCGAAAAGGTTCATCGAAGGAGAGCCGATGAAGCCGGCAACGAAGGCGTTAACCGGCGATTCATAGAGCCTCTTGGGTGTGTCGACCTGCTGCAGCACACCGCCTTTCAACACCGCGACTCTGTCGCCCATCGTCATCGCTTCGATCTGATCGTGGGTCACGTAAATGGTCGTGACGCCGAGCTGCTTTTGCAGGCTGGTGATTTCGGCGCGCATTTGCACACGCAGTTTCGCATCCAGATTGGAAAGCGGCTCGTCCATGAGAAAGGCGGCCGGCTCGCGCACCATGGCGCGGCCCATGGCAACCCGTTGACGCTGCCCGCCTGACAGGTTCGCGGGTTTGCTGTCCAGCAAAGACGTCAGCTGAAGAGTTTTGGCGATCTCGTCCACGCGCTTCTTGCGCTCGGCCTTCGGCTTGCCTGCCAGCCGCATCGAAAAGGCGATGTTTTCGGATACCGTCATATGCGGGTAGAGCGCGTAGCTCTGGAACACCATCGCGATGTCGCGGTCCTTGGGCGGCATGTCGACGACGTCGACCCCGCCGATCCGAAGGCTGCCGCTGGTGATGTCTTCCAACCCCGCGATCATTCGCAACGCCGTGGATTTGCCGCAGCCGGAAGGCCCGACGAGGATCAAGAACTCGCCGTCCTTGACCGACAGGTTCAACTGGTCGATTGCGCGAAAACTGTTCCCGTAGGTTTTGCAGATCTTCTCAAGAATGACTTCTGCCATATTCCTCCCTCCACAAGTATAAGCCCTGATTTTTATGATTCTCCTGGGCTTGTGTTCGCCTGCGAAATGTTTCGTCGGATCGTTTCAGGTCATGCTCCAGCATCCACATGCGCATTTTTCAGGTCGACTGCTGACGGCGCGTTCGCCGATGCCAGGAGTTGCGTGACCTGGTCCTCGGTCGGAAGCGCCTCGCGCCCGCCACGCCCCGTTATCGAAACGGCCGCCGCCGCGGCCGCGAATGCGATCCGGCCCGCGGTGTCGGCTCCGCGCGTCAACGCATGGGCATAGGCGCCATGAAAGCAGTCACCCGCGCCTGTGGAGTCGACGACCGCAACCCGGTGCGGGGGCAGGTGCCAGAGACCTGTCTCTTCACGGCCGCGATAGTACACACCCCTGCCTCCATCGGTCAGAACCACGGCGGATCGCGATGGCAACCACAAGGCATCGAGCATCTCGGCAGGCGATCGGCGCCCCGTGGCAGTCCGTGCAAAGCTAAGTGGAAGAATGAGATGGTCGCAGAGCGCGATCAGCCGCTCCGTGGCGGGGCCGCTGCTCCATTCGATATCGCCGAGGATCGCAAGGCCGAGATCGCGAGCCCGAGCCACGACATCCAGCGACCCGGTCGCATAGCTATCGACGATCAGGACGGTTGCGCGGCTGAGGATATCGTCCGGAAAATCCGGAGCGGTGCCCAGCATCGCATCGTCGTCATACGCGATGAACCTTTCCCCGTCCGAGCCGACGGTGATCCGCGAGTGCACCGGGCGCGCGTCGGGATGGCGCGGCGCGAATGCGGTTTCAATACCGCTCGCCACGAGATCGAGCTGCACCGCGTCGTCCGCGGCACTGGCCAGCCATCCGACGAACCCGGCGGTTCCGCCGAGCCGCGCGACAGCGGCCAGCGCCGTCGCGACATTTCCCCCGAAGGCGCGGGTACTTTGCAGAACCTTACCCTTGCCCGCCGACAATGGCTGATCGACGTAGACGATGTCGTCGATCGCAATAGCGCCGAAGCCGAGGATCGAGGGGATGGTGGGCATCGTTCAGGCACCCGCCTTCGCCAGGGCGTCTTGCGCCGAAAGGCCGTCATGGATGACGCCGCGAAAGGCAAGCGCTGCCTTCTCCGGATCGCCGTGCCCCCAGAGATTGCGGCCGACCACGGCGCCGTGCGCGCCGGCACGGATGGCGTCCGCCGTCTGCTGAAGCGCGCCGAGCAGCGTATCGGTCTTTGGACCGCCCGCGATGACAACCGGCACCGGGCAGGTCCGGACGGTCTCTTTGAATGACTCGAAATCCCCGGTGTAGCCGATCTTGATCACGTCGACGCCGGACTCGTAGCCGATGCGCGCCGCATAGGCGATCTCGTCGGGGGTGAAGACGATCTTTGCTCCGTCGGTGAAATCGCGAGGGTAGATATGCGCCACCACAGGCATGCCGTAGCGGGCCGCCGCATTCACCGAATCGGTCAGCCAGCGTATGTATTTGCCCTCCGTCGCGCCGCGCACCGGAATGGCCACGGCCAACGCATCGGCCCCCGCGCGCACCGCGTCCTCGGGCGTTGCGATCAACTCGCTGATGCGATCGTCCGCGGTGAAGCAGCCCGCCTGAATCACCAGGGAAGCTTTGCCCGCATATTGCGGCCACAGATGGCGCGCGGTGCCAGGCTGGATGCTGACGTAGTCGGGTTTGCCCGCCATGACGCGTGCGAGCGCACCCGGCAGGTCGGCAAGGCCGCCTTTGCGCACGTCGCCATAGCCGACGAAGTGGTCGACCGCGCCGCCAAAAAGGTTCCCCGATGGATGCGAGAAGAGGCGCGCGAGGCGCACCTTGGTTCCTAGGCTCATGAGTCCAAAATTCCCTGATCGGTTGATTTAAAAATGCTCGATCCAGTGTTTCCGAAAGAAAAAAGAAAAACAATCTTTCGAAAGCTTTCGAATCTCCATATTTTTCGGTAAGGTGAGCCGAGGCCGGCGCGATTGCTCGGCGCAGGCAGGCAAGGGCAGGGCAATGTTGTCGGAGCAGAGACGCCAATCGATCCTGGGCGAGGTGCAACGCAGCGGACAGGTTCGCATCAAGGACCTGTCGGACGGGTTTGGCGTGTCGGAGGTCACGGTGCGCTCCGACCTCGAAATACTGGACCGCAAGGGACTGCTGACCAAGACCCGTGGAGGGGCGGTGACCCGGACCACCGATTCGACGACGGCCGCGTTCGCGCGGCGGATGCAAACGAACATCGACGCAAAGAAGCGCATCGCCCGGGCGGCGCTCGACCTTTTCGAGCACAACCAGTCGGTCATCTTCGACGGTGGCTCGACCTTGATGCAGCTTGCCATGCAGTTACCGCCGCTCAGCAATGTCGTGGTCGCGGCCACGGCCATGAACATCGTGCAGCATCTTATGCATCGTCCCGGGCTCGACGTTCATATGATCGGCGGCCGGGTCTATCCCGACACGGTGAGCACGCTGATCACCGATGCCGATACGGCTCTCGGCGGCCTGGTAGCGCATCAGGTCTTTGTTGGAGCGCATGCGATAGACTCGTCACTGGATGTGGTCGACGTGAACGAAGACATGGCGCGAACGAAGCGAAACCTCGTTCGCATGGCCCGGCGCGTTGTCTTGCTCGCCGATTCGAGCAAATGGGGCGTCAGCGGGACGTCCAAGGCATTTTCGCTGTCGGCCGTCGATGTGGTGATCACCGACGATGGCCTGCCCGGTCCAATACGCAGCGAGCTTGATAGGATCGGGGCCAAGGTGATCTATGCCTGAACCCATCCCGGTCTCTGATGCGCGACGGAAAGCGCGCATGACCCACGGGCTTCGCAGCGGCCGTCGGCCGTTTTTCATGCCGGTCATGTTCTCCTCCTCACGCTGGCGGCCTCCCAATCCTGCGCCAGAACTCTCACATGCTCTATAAAAATTTTACGCGCGTCAACATTTAAAGTCCTGTATAGCGGATTGGGGGGGGTCGTGGGAACTGCAACGGTTGCGCAGCATGCCCTTGGCTTGGGAGGAAAGCTGGAAATGCACGGAAAATCAGAGACAAAGCTCGGCATCGGTGTCATCGGCTGCGGCAACATCTCGATGACCTATCTGCGCAATGCAGCGCTCTTCGGTGGTGTCGAGCTACGCGCCTGCGCCGACATTTCCGCTGACATGGCTGAGCTGCGCGCCAGGGAATACGGCATCCGCGCCCTGGGCGTTGACGCGCTGCTGGCCGACCCCGATATCGACCTCGTGCTGAACCTGACAATCCCCGCGGCGCATTTCGACATTTCGTTATCAGCGCTCTCGGCGGGCAAGCATGTCTTCACCGAAAAGCCGCTGGCAACTTCCGCCGCCGACGGCCGCCGCCTTGTCGCCGAGGCCGCGAAGCGCGGCCTGCTGATCGGCTCGGCGCCGGACACATTCCTGGGTGCAGCCGGCCGCCGCGCGCGCCGGCTGATGGATGACGGCGCGATCGGCAAGCCGGTGACCGGCACCGCCTTCATGATGGGACGGGGCATGGAGCACTGGCATCCCAATCCGCAATTCTATTATCAGCCCGGCGGCGGTCCGGTGTTCGACATGGGTCCCTATTACCTGACCGTGCTGGTCAACCTGCTCGGGCCGGTCGAGCGCGTCATGGCGATGGCGACGCGCGGCCAGGAGGAGAGGCTGATCACGGCCGACGGGCCGTTCAAGAACACGACATTCAAGGTCGGCACGCCGACCAACATAATGTCGCTGCTCGAATTCCGCTCGGGCGCCACCGTCACCTTCGGCGCCTCATGGGATGTGTTCAAACACTCCAACCATCCGATCGAACTGCACGGCACCGAAGGCTCGCTCAGGCTGCCCGATCCCGACACGTTCGGCGGCACGGTCTCGCTGTCGGAACGTGGCGCCGACTGGGCCGTTTTCGCCAGCGAGAGCGAACTCTACGGCGCCCGCAACTGGCCCTATTCCGCGCCCGACCGCGCCAATTACCGCATGCTCGGCGTCGCCGATCTGGCGCGCGCGCTGGCCACGGGCAGAAAGCCGCGCGCCTCCGGTGAGCTGGCGCTGCATGTGCTTGAGATCATGGAGGCGATCCTGGCTTCGGGCGAAAGCCGTGGCTCGGTTGCCGTCAACGGCACGGTCGACCAGCCGCCGCTGCTTGGCGAAGACGAAGCCGCAACCCTGCTTGCCTGACGGAGGTTCGCCCGTGACGCCATCGCCACCGTCCCCGTCGCCCCTAGATCCGGAGGCCCGGCATGTGCTCGAGCTCGGCAGCCAGGCCGGCGCGCCGCCGTTCGAAACGGGAACGCCTGAGCAGGCGCGCCGCGCCTACAATGAAGGCTTCCCGACCCTGCAAGGCGAGCGCAAGCTGGTCGCGTCGATCAGCGAGCGCATCATTGCAGGACCCGGCGGTCCGCTGAGGCTCAGGATCTATCGCGGGCAGGGCGCGCCTTCGGCAGGCGCTCCGGCGCTGCTTTATCTCCATGGCGGCGGCTGGGTAATCGGCAATCTCGACTCGCATGACGAGATCTGCCGCTGGTTCGCCAACGAGGCAGGCGCTGTCGTCGTTTCCGTCGACTACCGGCTGGCGCCGGAACACAAATTCCCGGCGGCAATAGAGGATTGCCGAGCGGCACTTGCCTTCATGCAAAGCGCCGCGGACGAACTCGGCATCGACGCTGCCCGCATCGCGGTTGCCGGCGACAGCGCCGGCGGCAATCTCGCCACGGTGCTCGGCCTGCTCACGCGGGGGGACAAAAATCCGCCGGCAGCGCAGCTTCTGTTTTATCCCAACACCGATGCCGGGCAGACGGCCGACAGCTATCGCCGCTTCGCCGCAGGCTTTGGCCTGACCGCCTCGACCATGGCCTGGTTCCGCGACCATTATATCCGCAATGCCGCCGACATCGGCGACTGGCGTACCTCACCGCTGAAGGCGGAAAGCCTCGCCGGTGCGCCGCCCACCTTCATCGCCATCGCCGGTCACGACATCCTCGCCGACGAAGGCGAGGCCTATGCCAGGCGTCTGCAGCAGGCCGGCGTGCCGGTCGTGCTGGAACACTGGCCCGGTCAGATCCACGGCTTCGTCTCGATGGGCCGTCACGGCCCGGCAGCGAGACAGGCGGTTGCCGCCGCCATTGCCGCGTGGCGAAGCTTCGATCCTGCCTTTGGAAAGGCTCAAGCGGACTGACGCATCACCAGGGCGGCGTCGAGGCTGACCTTCGGCGCGACGTTTGCCGTATCCTCGTTGAGCAAAGCGAGCAGTGTCTCGACGCTGCGCCCCGCCATGGCGGCAAAATCCTGCGCGATGGTGGTCAGTGCGGGGCAGGTGTAGCGGCTCAGCGGATGGTCGTCATGGGCGGCGATACGCAGGTCGCAATCGGCCTTGCGGCCGATCTTCAGCCCTTTCGCGAAGGCTGCCGCCATCACGCCGAAGGCCAGGCGGTCATTCGCACACAGTATGGTCTTGCCGGGCAGACCCCCGGTCTTGCCGGGCAGACCCCCGGTCTTGGGGGGCAGACCTCTGGTCTTGCCCGGCAGGCCGCTGGCCCCGAGCATCTGTTCCATCTGCTCGTAGCCGATGCGCTCGAAATCCCATGTGTAGTCTCGGGTGTTGCCGATAACCACCGGCTCCTGGCCAAGCTGACGCATCGCGGCGACGTAACTGTTCAGGCGCTCCGGCGAATTGTGATTGACATGCGGGATGTCGAAATAGATCGGGGCGTCGCCGGAGCGGCAGAGATAGTCGACGATGGTCGAGACGCTCTGGGCATTGTTGTTGCCGACAAAGGGCGTGCCGCCTTCAAGATAGGTGTCGAAATAGACGACCGGCATTGTCTGGGTCAGCTTCTCCAGCGTGCGCCGGTCCGAACGCAAGCCGAGCGGCGCGATCAGCGCGCCCGAAACTTTCAGCGACAGGATGGTACGTGTCGCCTCCATTTCGAGCTCGGTTGAGCCATGCGAGGAGATGACGATCGGCCAGTAGCCCTCGTCGCGCAGCCTGAGCTCGATGCGGCTGACCATTTCGGAATAGAAGGGATCGGTGACCGTCGGTACGACAATGCCGATGGCGCGGGTGCGCTTGCGGTTGAGGTTGCGGGCAAACAGATTGGGCTGGTAGTCGGACGACCGCAACGCCTCTTCGATGCGCTTGCGCGTTGCCGGCTTGACGCTGGTCGGATCGTCGAAATATTTCGACAGCGTCGGCCTGGAGACGCCGCAGGAGCGGGCGAAATCCTCCATCGTCTTGTGCGTCATTGGCATTCAATCCTCGTCTGGCACGCGCCAGAACCTCGGTCATCCCTTGACGCTGCCCACGGTCCTGCAGCCGGCGCGTCCGCCACGCAACGGCAGACGAAATTTACAGGAAACGTCAGTGGGTTCAACGCGCAATGACAGATTATACCGTGCGTAAATTTGTTCAATTGACGCGAAAATTGTCGCGCATCAAAGTCTCGGTCACAAAGAGCGCTGAAAAGTCCAGGCACCATGACACAACAGATCGATCGGCTTCTTTCCCAGCTATATCGTCGGCTCGATGCCGCCGCGATTGTGATCGGCGATGCTATCGATCCGCGCTATGGCGACGACCTCTCCGGCAAGGGCGGCGGCCAGCCCGAACTGGTCTTGCGTCCGCGCAACGCCGCCGACGTCGCCGAAATCCTGCGCCTATGCAGTGGTATCGGCCAGAAGCTGGTCGTCCATGGCGGCCGCACCGGGCTGGCCGGCGGCGCGCGCGTGCAGCCGGGCGAAGCGGTGCTGTCGCTGGAGCGCATGACCGCGGTCGAAGCGCCCGACCGCGCCGCGGCAACCATCATCGCGGAAGCCGGCGCGCCGCTGCAAATGGTGCAGGAAGCGGCCGATGCGTCCGGCCTGATGTTCGGCGTCGATATCGGCGCGCGCGGCACGGCGACGGTCGGCGGCAACATCGCCACCAATGCTGGCGGCATTCGCGTGCTGCGCTACGGCATGTACCGCGCCCAGGTGCTGGGGCTGGAGGCCGTGCTTGCCGACGGCTCGATCCTGACTTCGTTGCGTGGCCTGGCCAAGGACAATTCGGGATACGATCTCAACCAGCTTTTCATTGGCAGCGAAGGCACGCTGGGCGTGGTTACTCGCGCCTGCCTGCGGCTGCATCCCAAGCCCGCCACCGAGGTTGCCGCCTTTTGCGCCCTTGGCTCGCTGGAGGCGGCGATTGCGTTGCTGGGGTTGCTCAAGCAGCGGCTCGGGCCCTTGCTTTCGGCCTATGAGGTAAACTTCTCGCCGCTCTACGGCGCCATGATTGCCGGCATGGCCGCGCCGGCGCCGCTGCCTGTCGGCGCGCCCGTCTATGTGCTGGCCGAGATCCAGGGCAGCCAGGCCGAGCTGGACGGCGAGCGTTTCGCTTCGGTGCTGATGCAGGCGGTCGAGGACGGCATCGTCGACGACGTGGTCGTCTCGCAGTCGCCACGCGAATTCCGTGCGCTATGGGATGTGCGCGAAGAGGCTAACCGATTCCTGTTTGCGATCGAGGGAATGCTCGGCGTCGACATTAGCATCCCGTTGGCGGCCATGGCGGATTTCCTGCGCAACGCCGAAGCCGCGATCCACGCCGTCGACAGCAGCGCCGAGATCTACGTCTTCGGCCATCTCGGCGACGGCAATCTGCACTATCAGGTCGACACCACGGAACCGGCGGCCGCCTATGAGATTATCTATCGCGGCGTGGCGGCATGCGGTGGCGCCGTCTCGGCCGAGCACGGCATCGGCCTCGACAAGAAGAAATGGCTGAACCTCGTGCGCAGCGACGCCGAGATATCGGCCATGCGCCGGCTGAAGGCGGCGTTCGATCCGCACAACATCCTCAATCCCGGGCGGATTTTCGATATCGTTCGATCGCCAGGAGGGATCTAACTTGCAGCTGGCGAGAGCAGCGCGTGGAAGTCGACCGTTCTCATCTGCTCGATGCCGTCCAGAGTCATATTTCCCGCGACATAGACGATGATCGCCAGACCGAGCCAGCCGATCCAGCGATACCTGGCAAGCAGCGCCGCCACCAGCGTCGAGGCGACCGCCATCAGAACCACCGACAGGATGAGACCGAACACCAGCGCATTCATGTCGTGGGCGGCGGCGCCCGCCACGGCCAGCACATTGTCCAGCGACATCGAGACATCGGCGACGACGATCTGCAGGATCGCGGTGCGCAGCGCCTTGGCCGGCCGCGCCGTCGCAAGTGCTGCGGCTTCAGTGTCGACGTCCTCGCCGTCGCCGGCCGAGCGCAACTCCTGGAACATGTTCCAGCACACCCAGAACAAAAGCATGCCGCCGACCAGCATGATGCCCGGAATTTCCAGCAGCTGCACCGCGATCACCGCAAAGACGATGCGGATCACCGCCGCCGCGGCAATGCCGGCGATGATCGCCTTCTGCCGCAACGCCTTGGCGAGGCCTGCGGCCGCCATGCCGATCACCACGACATTGTCGCCAGACAGCACAAGGTTAATGGTGATGACTTCCAGATAGGCGGCGACAGTCGTCTGGTCGAAACTCATAGAGCGGTCTCCCCGGAAGGCTCCGGCTGGTTGCGGCGGATCGGACCGATGTCTGCGCAAACGCGAAGACAGCCGATTTGAGTGCAGCCCGGCATTGAAACAAGACGCCAGCGCGGCCAATCGGTCCTCATCCACGGAATTCATCGCCGGGTCGTGATTTCCGACCAGAAATGCCCGTCCCAGAATGCCCATCATGGAAGGGAAGACAAAAGCGTTCCGCTTGCCTATCAATATTGCCGACCAAAGGAGAGACGAGCATGAGCAAGACGGCACTGATTTTCTGGGGCGGATGGGAGGGTCACACGCCGGCCCGCAGCGCCGCTGTCGTCAGCGAGATATTGACCGGGCATGGCTTCGAGGTGCGGATAGAAGAGGGCACATCCGCGCTCGCCGATCCGCAGCTCCCGGTCATCGATCTGATCGTGCCGGTGATCACCATGTCGACGATCGAGAAACCGGAGCTGCAAAACCTCACCGCCGCCGTCAGCGGCGGAACCGGCCTTGCCGGCTTCCACGGCACAATGGGCGACAGTTTTCGCAACGAGCCGGCCTATCAGTTCATGACCGGCGGCCAATGGGTCGCGCACCCCGGCGACATCATCGACTACCGTGTCGACATCATCAGCGACGATCCGATCGTCAGGGGTATCGAGGGTTTCGCCTACCATTCCGAGCAGTATTACATGCATGTCGACCCGAGCAACGAGGTGCTGGCGACGACGACGTTCAGCGGTGAGCATCTCGACTTCATCGACGGCGTCGTCATGCCCGTGGTCTGGAAGCGCCGCTACGGCAAGGGCCGCGTCTTCTTCAGCGCGCTCGGCCACACCGCGGATGAGTTTTCCGTCCCGCAAATGCGCACCATCTTCGAGCGTGGCGTGCTGTGGGCCAGCCGGTAACCGGGGCCTGTCCGAGCAAGCAACGGCGATATCACGCCTCCGCTACTCGCTAAGCCGCGGCTAACGCTCTATGCTGGCTGAGGTCACGGCGTTCGACCGCCGTCATCGCAACTGAAATGTGTTGTCACGGGGGACATGCATGTTCGGGGTCGTCGGACTAGTAAGGCATGGAAAGTCGTCGCAGCGCTGGCGTCCGCCGGCTCTGGTGGTCGTGGTGTTCGGCCTGTTGCTGCTTGCGCCGGAAGTTGCGAATGCGCAGCCGAACTGGACGCTCGATCCGGCGAATTCGACACTCACCTATCAATCGGTGAAGAAGAACACCATTGTCGAAACCAACAAGATCAGGAACCTCTCGGGCACGCTGACATCGGATGGCGCCGCCAAGGTCACGTTCGACCTCAACTCGGTCGACACCGGTATCGACCTTCGCAATGTCCGCATGCGCTTCCTGTTCTTCGAAACCTTCAAATTCCCGACGGCGGAAGTGACGGCGAAAGTCGATCCCGCCGCTTTTGCCGATCTCGCCACCAAACGGCGCATGAGCGCGCATATCCCGTTTCGCCTGAGCCTGCACGGCGTCGACAAGGACCTTGAGGCCAATGTCGTGGTCACCATGATCACCGACAGCATGGTGTCGATCGCCTCGGAGGCGCCGGTCGCCGTGCATGTCGAGGATTTCGGCCTGTTGCCCAACATCGAAAAACTCCAGCAGGCGGCCAATGTCAGCAGCATCGTCCCGACGGCTTCGGTGTCGTTCGACTTCGTCTTCACCGCTGATGGGGCCAAGCCGGCGGCGGCGCCTGCCGTCGCCGCCGCAGCCCCAGCCGATGCCGGGCCGGTCGCCACAGATGCAGGCAAGACGTCCTTCAGCGACGATGAATGCCTGAACAGGTTCGAGGTGCTGTCGCGCACCGGCGCCGTCTATTTTCGCCCAGCCAGCGCTCGGCTCGATGAAAAGAGCCGCCCACTGCTGGCCGAGGTGGTCGGCGTCGTCGGCAAATGTCCGAAACTGAAGGTCGAGGTTTCGGGCCATACCGATTCCGACGGCTCGCCGACGGCCAACAAGAACCTGTCGGAACGGCGCGCCAAGGCGGTCGCCGACGCGATCATCGCTGCGGGCATTCCATCGGCGCAGATCACGGCTTCCGGCTATGGCGAGGAAAAGCCGGTGGCGCCGAACGATACGCCGAAGAACAAGGCGCTGAACCGGCGGATCGAGTTCTCCGCCACGCCGCTCTCCAACTGAGCCGGTCCTTAACTGAGAAGGCCCGTCAACCGAAAAGGAATCCGGTGCGTTTGGACATGATTGCAAGTTGCGGCAACTTCATGCGCGGCATCGGCCTCGCCGTGCTGGCGCTTGCGTTGACCATGACCATTACCATGACCGCGGCCAGTGCCGAACGCCGCATCGCCCTGGTGCTCGGCAATTCCCATTACCGGAACGCGCCGGTGCTGCCCAATCCGGTGAACGATGCGCAGGCAATGTCCGATCGCCTGAAGGGGCTGGGCTTCGAAATCGTCTCCGGCCTCGATCTCACCAAGGCGCAGACGCAGGAAAAGATCGCGCAATTCGCGCGGCAGGTGCGTGGCGCCGATATCGCGCTGTTCTTCTATGCCGGTCATGGCCTGCAGGTCTCGGGCAGGAATTACCTGCTGCCTGTCGATGCGGCGCTGGAGGACGAGACCTCGCTCGACTTCGAAGCCGTGCAGGTGGACTTCATCCTGCGGCAGATGTCGCGCGAGACCAGCATCAGGCTGGTGTTCCTCGACGCCTGCCGCGACAACCCGCTCGCCGATGTGCTTGCCAAGGAGACTGGCGGCGACAGCACGGCAAGCAGCGGCCTTGCCGAAGTACCGATCGAGAATGGCGGCGCCGGCACGCTGGTCGCCTTCGCTGCCAGTCCCAACCAGCTCGCCTATGACGGACCGGGCGAGCACTCGCCATTTTCGGCGGCGCTGCTTGCCCATATCGGCGAGGTCAACGTCTCGATCACCGAAGCGATGAACCGGGTTACGTCGGATGTGTTCAAGGCCACAGCCGGACGCCAGCAGCCCTGGGTCAACGTTTCGCTGACCACCGATGTCGTGCTTCACAAGGTCGATCTCAAGGCGCCGCTGATCGTCGGCGATTCCGGCGCGGCTGCGCCCGAAGGCGATACGCAGGCGCGCACCGGCGCGGCCGCCAATCCGCCGGGTACGGACGCCGGCGAGCAGGCGCTGGAACAGCTGCGTGAGGAAATTCCGAAGCTGGGCTCGGACGCGCCAGTCCTTTTCGACGTTCCGGTCAATTTTGGCGACCCGGCGATCGACGGCAAGAGCATCGCCCAGCTCATTCAGGGAAAGCCGCACTTCAGTCCCGTCGAGGGCCTGGAAAAATCCGTCTGGGACAACCAGTGCAGCAACTGTCATCAATGGACCGAGGAGCGGCTGTGCGACCAGGCCAAGACCTACGTCACCAATGACGTCTCGGTGTTGCGCCTGCAACACCCGCTGGGCACGCGCTTCAAGGTGGCGCTCGGCAAATGGGCGCAAAACGGCTGCAAATGAAACCGCCGCAAGTTAATTTAGAGCATGACCCAAAAAACGGGTACCGATTTTAGATCAAAGATCAGATTTCAACTAAATCTCGTCATGATCTAGGAGCAATCAGGCTCGGCGCAGCGCCTCGGTTTCGGCCAGATGGATGCCCATCTCGACAAAGGCGGTGAGCACGGAGAAACGGTCCGCCACCGCAACCCGCGCCAGTCCGGCCAGTATGCCGGCATTGACGGCATGCGCAGCCGGCAGCGGCCGCAGCCTCGACCCGTTGGTCTGCGGCGTCAGGCCATTGATGTGCCGTTGCGCCGCTAGCGCGATCCAGCCGGCAGGCGTGTGCTGCTGCGTCATCGCCGCCCCGGCGACAGCCTCCCGGCGGGTTGCATTGTTGGGGTCGCCGACCCACTCCTGGATCAGTGCCAGCGTTGCGAGGTCCTGCTCTTCGAGCAGCTCGGTCAGATGCCCCAGGCACTCATGGCCCCACCAGATTGCGGCCCGGTCAGGCAGGAGATAGGCGCAAAAGGTAATCGCTTCCTCCGGGATGCGCCCGGCCATCAGCCGGCGGCAGAACTCGAGCGAGGGTTGGTCGGTCGGAACAGCCGTCATGTCCCGGGCGACAGCCGTGTTCGCGGCGAAGAGATCGCGTGCGGTCTGGAATCGAAGCCCGTTGACCATCGCTGCTGTTATCCTCCCCCAGCCCTCACTCAACCCGCCTGCGAGGCGCGGGTCAAGTCTGTCGACCACCACATGTCCATGACGTTGTTCACAGACAAACGCCTCACGGTTTGGTATATTCCACAGCCGACCGTGATCTCGACAGATCATTGTCGAACAGGAAGAGTTGGCCCGGATCCATGGATCGGGCCTGAGTGAAAATCGGATGCTCGAAACGGGAGTAACCGTTATGCAGCGGCACATTTCAGTCTTGGCATTGGCGACCGTGCTTTTCTCGACGCACGTCTATGCCGACCCACTTCAGAAATCGGAAGACATTGTGAAGTTCTTTGCCGGCGCTATCGATCACGGCGCGGCACGCGGGATTTGTGTCGGCACCGAGGACGAGTGCAAGAGCAAGACCAACCAGAAAGAAAAGCCTCCGGAGAAGACCGGCCTCGATATGCTGATCAATTTCAGCCTGGATTCGTCCGAGCTCGACGCCAAGGCGCGCAGCGAACTCGACGAATTCGCCAAGGCGCTGAAGGACGATCGGCTGAGCAAGCTGTCCTTCGTCGTCGAAGGCTATACCGACGCATCCGGCTCGGCGACCTACAATGAAGGCCTGTCGCAGCGCAGGGCGCAATCGGTCACCGCCTTCCTCGAATCCAACGGCATCGAATCCACCCGCATCAAGGCGGTCGGTCTCGGCGAGGCCAATCCACGCAATCCCGATCCCTACGATCCCGTCAACCGGCGGGTCGAGATGCGGATCAAGGCGCAGTAGCTTCGCCGGCTGCGTCTTCCGGCCGTCGTCAAACACAACGCCGCGCGTCCAACGGACACGCGGCGCTTTTATTGTTTGACATGATCGATCAGTTCTTGAGCACGCCGCCGACCGCTACGCCGGTGCCGAAGATCAGCGCCTTGGTCAGGAAATCATTGTTGTCCCGCGGCGGCGGCTCATCCTCGCGCACGACCTCCCGGTTGCGCCTTTTCTGCACGAACTGCTGCTGTCGGCGCGGCTTCTGGGCGTACTGCTTCTTGCGTGGCTTTTCCGCCACCGGCTTCAGCGTGCGGGCCTTCTGCACCATCTGTTTTTTCGGCTTGTCCACGCCGGCCTGGTCGGCCTCATGCTTGGCACGCACGGCCTCCATCATCGGATCCGTCTGGATAACCAGGAATGCCAGTTGCTCGCGCGTCAGGAAGGTGGTCGGAGGCAGCCCGTTCCCCTCTTGCCAGTCGCCGATCGCTTGCCGGGTCTTGGCGCCGATATTGCCGTCAACGCGGCCAAGCTCGTTGCCCAGCGCCTCGACGCGCAATTGCAGGTCGATGCGGCCCTGGCGATCGAGACCGATCGCGTTCTCCGTCGCCTCGGTGCCCAGCACCTTCTTCATGTCGTCCGAAATGCCGACCGAGGTGCGCACGGCAGAACCCGAGTTCGCTTCGTCGGCATCGAGCGCTGCCACCTGCCGTTCCTGGGCTTTCGGATCGTTCAGCGCATCGATGTTGAGCCGCGCCACCGTGGCGAAGCGGCCATTCGGGAACTGTTCGAGATAGGCTTCGTAGAATGGCGCGGTGTTGCGCTTCGAGGCCTCGTCCCAAAGCCGCTGCTCGACTTCCCACGAAGGCGGTTCGCTGGTGACGGGGGCAGGGGCGGGCGCTGTCGCGGCGTTCGCGTCGTCGGCGGCCGGTTTTGCCACCGGCACGGCTTCGGCGGCCGGTTTGCCAAGGAAAACCTCGCGGCCCAGCGATGCGTTGTGCCATGGCCGCTGGCGGCCTTGCGTGGTCTCGGCCACTTCGCCGCGCACCCGCGTCAGCGCGCTCTGGATCTCGATGCCGGGTTCGGTCAGGTGCCTGGCGAGCGCGGTCGAGTAGGGGCTGTCGACGCCGTTGCCGTCAAAGGCGATGGCGCCCGGGTCGGTGGCATAAGCAATCAGGATGCCGCCGGTGCCGACGCCCTCTGATTTAGGGTCGATCGGCGCCAGGCCGGTGCCCAGCGCGGTGGAGCGGGTCTTCGGCATCGCGGCCGCCAGTGTGCGTGCCAGCGGATTGTCGCGGCAGGCATCGAGGATGATGACGCCGACCGCCGGGTCGGGTGGCAATGCGGCCATGAAGTCGTCGATCTGGACGGTGCGGGTCTTGAGATAGGCAGGTGACGTCAGTTCGGCGTCGACCGGGATCAAAAAGTTCTTGCCGTCGACCTGCATGCCGTGGCCGGCATAGAAAATGACGGCGAGGTCGGCATCGTAGGACTGCTCGGTGAATTTGCTGATCAGGCTGTGCATGCCGGCATTGTCCTGGTCGACGCCCTCGATCACCTCGAAGCCGGCATTGCGCAGCGTCGATGCGATGAGATGCGCGTCATTGGCCGGATTGGGCAATTCGACGGCATGGACGTATTTGCTGTTGCCGATGACCAGCGCGACGCGTTTGACGCCACCGGCATCCGGCGCCGCCGCCTGGACGGTGCCAAGCGCGGTCAGCATTAACAGAAAAAATCCGCTCAAAAGGACGGCAAACGCTTTCATGGGATCGGCCCTCCGCCCCAATGGGGCGCGTTATTGATGGCTGCGCATGCTAAATTTCACCAGCGACTGTATCGCTTCTGCCAAAATGGCTGTTGGGCGTATGTGATCCCAGCCACAGTTTTGGTTCACAAGGACCCAAAAACCTTCCCAAATATCCGCAAACATACCATTCGCCGGCCTCAGAACCAATCGGCTTGGCGAAAGCCGGGGCGAACTGCCAGCTCTAGCCCGGCTCAAGAGTATTTTGGATCGAGCCGACCAGTGCCGTTATCGCCTGCTTGTATTTTTCGAACTCCGGCGATGTCTGGCGGACTTCCGTCGTCGTCTGCTGGCCCGCATCGGTGGTGGCGGGCGTCGGCAATTTGCGGCCCATCTTCCGTTCCGCCCAGTCGACGACGTAGCTGGCGGTCTTGCCGGCAAGAAACGGGTTGGCCTGGATAACGGACGAGCCGAGCACGGCGCTCAACTGCGCCGATCCCGGCGACGCCAGCACCTGATGTGCGCCTTCCATGCCGAGGAAATGGCAGAGATAGAGCCGGCCGGCGGTAATCTGATGGCCGCGCGCCTTGAGATAGGCTTCGCCCTCGCGCGCCAGATTGCGCACCATCTCACGCGAGATGGTGGCGTCGTAGCGCAAAGCGAGCAGGTCTGCGGTCGACAGCGATCGCGCGAGTTCGGGACGATAGGTGTTCATCATCCGGATCCAGGTCTTGGATATGAACTGGCCGGCGCCTGTCGCCGAAGACAGCGGGTTCTTGGCCCGCGCGCTACCGCCCGATTCGACGTGGACGATACGGTCGGTCAGCGTTTCGACGGCGGGATCGCTGGAAGTGACGGCGATTGCAGCGGTCACTGTTCCGAGCGGATCGATCGCCTGACCGCTCTGGTAGAGTTCGAAATGCAAATGTGGCCCGGTCGACAGGCCGGTGGTGCCGATATAGCCGATGATGTCGCCGGCCTTCACCTTGGTGCCGACACCGCTGGCAATGGCGAATTTCGACATATGCGCGTAGCGCGTCTCGCGGCCGCCGCCATGGGCGATCTTGACCACATTGCCGTAGCCGCCGCCGTCGCCCTGGAAGATGATCTCGCCGTCGAAGGCTGCTGCGATCGGGGTCCCCACGGGTGCTGCCCAGTCGACGCCCTTGTGGATGCGAACAACGCCCAGGATCGGATGCTTGCGCGGCCCGAAGGTCGACGTCATGACACCGTTGACCGGCGTCACCATGCCGTTGGCCACCGTCAGCGAGCGCACCTGGTCATCGCCCGAGACGCAGGAAAACTGGCCGTCGCTCTGCTGGAAAACGAAACAATCCAAGCTCTTTTGCGTGCCTTGGATACCGACATAGAGCACCCGTCCGTCGGTCTCGTTCTTGCCGCGCGGCGTCTGCGAATAGATCAGCACAAGACGCTGGTCCTCGCTGGCGAAAGCATCCAGATCCTGTCCCCGCGACAGATACATGATGGCTTCGCCAATGATGCCGCTCGGCACATTGTTGCGGGCCGCCGTCGAATAGATCGCGTCGAGCAGGCGGTATTGCCGTTTCTGCGTGCCTTCGGTCTCGGCGCCCGAATAATTGAACAGGTCCTCGCGCACCCACGGGTCGACGCCCGACACGAAGGCACCGGCCGCGTTGCGTGTCAGCGTGCCGACAAAGACGTTCCTGGCGTAGATCGAGACCTGCATCAGCGACATCGTCGTGGTCTCGCGCGTCGGCCTAAAGCCGCGCATCGCCACGACATAACCAGGCTGCAGGCCGTCCTTGTCGAACAGCGCCTTCAGCGCCTCGCCGGCAAGCTTTGCGTCGTCGGCGGAAAAATGCGCATCGAGCGCCACGCTGTCCAGGCTGCGGTCGTTGAGGATTTTCACGAAAATGTCCTGGGTCGCCTCGAAGCGCTGGTATTCCGAGCTGACGTTGGCAACGCTGGTGTTGTTTTCGACCGCTGTCTTCTGAAAGGCGGGGAGTGCTGCTTCGCCCTCATCGATGGTCTCGCCCCAGCCGGCCTCGGGGTCATCGGCCGCCGTCGATGCACCCGGAGCGACCTGCGGGTCAGGAGCTGGGCCGGAGGCCGCCGGAGCCCCGTCCGCGCCGGGCGATGGCTTCAGATCGTTCTGCAGGTCATTCTGCGGATCGCCGGTTTCGGCCGGTGGCGCGACCGCGGTCTTCCGCTGCGCCTGGAAGAAGGCGAAATCCTCCTGCGTCGAGGGGATCGTCGTCATGAATTTTTCGCTGGCGCTCAGCATCACGTCGGAGAGAACCATGATCTGAGGGGAGATGCCGGCCTGGTCGAGCTCCGTCGGGCGCGGCATCCCGCGGCTCTTGGCGGCGCCCGCCTCCGGCGCCAGTGTGATCCACATCGGGTCGCCGGCAAGGTCGATGATGGCCGGCACGTAGACCGATGCGTCGGCCGGCACGTCGTCCGAGCCTTCGACGGCTTGCAGTTCCTCGTCTTCGTCGCCGAACGACCAGTAGTCGGCGGTAAGATAAAAGCCGGTGGCAATCGCGGCGAGGACGATTGTCGCCAGGCCAGCCGCCAGCCCGATCCAGATCCTGCGCCTGCGCAGCGCGGCGCGCGCCTGCTTCTTTGCCTTGAAGCTGGTGTCGATGCTGTGCGTCACGGTGCGCTTCCGGTCAGGAAGAAGGTCCAGCGCACCTGTTCCTGCGTGTCGACTTCGAGAAACTTCGCCGCGATATGGCCGCGCTGCCAGCATTCATCGATGCCGCGGATCGAGAACCGCCGCCGCTCGATGCACATGTCGGTGGAGCCTGCCAGAATGGCGTGGCCGAAGACATCCGTCGCGTAGATGTAGATGTAGCGGTTGGTCAGCTCCTCGCGAATGACGTTGACGCATTGATTGGCGCCGATGGTCCACCAGCCATCGGTCTGGTCGGCATCGTCGACCTTCTGACCGACGGCAAGATTGACGACGTCGAGCGTCTGGTTGCAGACGGTGAATTCGGCGCGCGCATGCCCGGTGGAAAGAAGCGCCAGCAACAGCGTCGCGACCGCGCTCGCGGCGAGCTTCACGCGCACGTTCCGGGCAAGCAGGACGGGATCTCGGCGACGGCGTTGCATCGGCGTCGGTGCTAGCCGCCGAGGCGGAAGTATTTGGCGGTCGCCGAAAATGCCGAACTCCTGGCGCCGATCTCGTCGAGGATCCTGGGCAACAGCACCGAGGCCGGCGTCGGCGTTGTGAAGTCCGCCGCCTTTATGTCCTGCGGCCCGGTGATCACCATGATGATCTGCGGCAACGCCTTGCCTGCCGCCTTGTCGGCGGCGCCGAGCCCGATCGGGATCGAGAAGGTCGCCTTGTCGGCTTGTACGACAACATGATCGTCGAGGTTGAACGCGATGCCCCTGTGGTCGATCAGGAACACGCTCGACACCAGCCCGCCATGCGTCATCAGCGTGCCGTCGATCGGCGAGCCGTCCGGCACCGATGTCTGGTCGAGGACAAGCTGCGGCCTGTCGGCCGTGCTCGCGCCCATGAAACGCAGGAAGCCGGTGATCCCGCATTGCGGGGGCTGGATAAGGCGGACGCTGATATCCGGCTCGACATGGAACTTCGCCTGGAATTCCCCAAGCAACTGTTCGAAGGGTGGCACCGACGTGCCGAAGCCCTCGATCGCGACACCCTTGTCGGCGACCGACGTCACCGTCGCAAAAAAACAATCACCACCATTGAAGGCGCGTACCCAGGTGACCCGCTCCGCGGCCGCATCGGCCGGTGGCGGCACCTCCGGCTTGGGCACGTTCATGGCAATGTCGGGCTCTGCCGGCTTGTCGGCCTGCTCACCGCTGGCGATATCGGGCTGGCTCGGCTTAGGCTCCGCGGTCGGTTCAGGCGCCTGCGTGTCCGGCTTGGGCGCCTGCGCGGTCGGTTCAGGCGCCTGCGCCTTGGGCTCGGGCGCTTGAGCGGTGGGTTCCGGCGTCGGTGCTGTGGGTTTGGGGGCCTCGGCCGTCGGTTCAGGTGTTTGCGTGGCTGGCGCTGTCGCCTTGGGCTCTACCGGCGGACTGACAGGCTCGGGGTTCTTCGCGGCATCGGACTGTGACGGGCCGGATGGCGGTTGCAGCGCGACGGTCTTGTCGGTTGGTGCGGCCGGCAGCGGGGCCGTGGCGCTCGACGCGACTGGCGGCGTCGGCTGCGGCTCGACCGGCGCTTTGGCCTGATCTTCAGCCGGAGTCTCCGCTGGTTGCGGCTTTGGCACCGTCTTCTCGACCGGCGCAGTGTCCGAAACGGGCTTGTCAGCGACGATCGGCTTTGTCAGTTCGGGTTGGAGCGGCTTGCCGGTGTCGGTGACGCGAGGCCGGTCTCCGAATCCCACGATACCCGATGCATAGAGCCCTCCAAGCGATACCACGGCCACCGCCGACAGCACCGCGATCGTCAGATTTCTGCCTGTAGTAGCACGCTTCGGTGGTGTGCTTGCTCGCTTGGGAGTTTCAGCAGCCGGTTTCGGGTGCGACAGGTGCGCCGGGCGCACGTGCGGCACGAAAGACGGCTCCGCCGTGCCGCTTGGCGGGGCCGAACCGAAGCCTTGGGCCGGCGAGTCCCCGACCTTCGAGACAGGCCCTGCGGTCTGCCCGGTTCGCGGCAGACCGGGCCGGGGCGCGAGCGATGCCGGCGGCAAGGTCGCGTCGCTGTCGTCGCGCGTCAACCGGGCGATTTCGGCCATGCTGGCCGGTCGATCATCCGGGTCAGGCTGCAGCATCGCTTCGACAATGTCCCTGAAATCGGCATCGATGCCGGAGAGATCAGGGACGGTCCGCCGTTTTTCGACGATCTCGTATTGCGAGCCGCCCATATCGATCGGCTTGCCGCGCAGCGCCGCCGCCAGCACCAGCCCCAGGCTGTAGATGTCGGACTGTTCGCTGACCTCGCCGCCATAGAGCCCGAGTTGCTCGGGGGAGACGTAATTGTATTTTCCGGCAAACTTGCCGCCGATCAGCGTCTCGCCACCGACCGCGGCCGATCGCGCAATGCCGAAATCGATGATCTTTGCCCGCTCGACCCGGCCGCCCGGCAGGATGATGTTGTCGGGCGACAGATCGCGGTGGATGGCGCCGGCCTGGTGCACGGCGCTCAGGCCCGAGGCTAGCCGGTGGCACAGTTTGCGCACATCCGGAGTCGCCATCGCCCCGCCGCGCATGACGTCGTACAGCGACTGGCCGTCGACGAATTCCATCGCCAGATAGGGCCGCCCGATGCCGGGATCTATGGTGAAGACGTGGTAGCGCACGACCGCGTCATGCGACAGATGGTTGAGGATCGAGGCTTCCTTGCGAAACAGCGACAGGATCGTCTGATCGCGGGCGAATTCCGGCAGCACGATCTTGATCGCGACATGATCGCCGGTCTGGATGTTGTGGCCGCGATAGACTTCGCCCATGCCGCCCGACGCGATGCGTTCGTCGAGCTCGTAGATGCCGCTGAGCTGCGTGCCGACGCTGGTATCCGCCATGTTGGGCAATAGCCGGGTCTTGTCGTCGGAGCTCATCGGTCGCGGCCTTCTGCTCGGGACAGGCCATTGCCTTTGTCTCTGATCTTGACCAGAACGATGGTGACGTTGTCCGTGCCGCCGCGCTCAAGCACCATGGAAAGCAGCTTTTCGCAGGCAGCCTGCGGCGCTGCCGAGAGCACTGCAGCCGCAATCTCCGCGTCACTGACATGCGCCGTCAGGCCGTCCGTGCTGAGGATGAAAATGTCGCCGGCAAGGGTCTCTCCCTGCTGGAAGTCGATGGCGATTTCGTCGTTGACGCCGATGGCGCGGGTGATGACGTTGCGGCGCGGCCAGTTCTCCGCTTCGGCCGCGCTGATCGCGCCGCTGTCGAGCAGTTCCTGGACCTCGGTGTGGTCGCGCGAAATCTGCGAGATCGCGGCGTTGCGCACGAGATAGACGCGGCTGTCGCCCGACCACAGGCAGGCGAACCTGCCGTCCATGGCCAGCAGTGCGGCAACGGTGGAGCCGATGGTCACGCCGCGTGAGCGCGAAATCCGGCGGATCTCGGCATGCGCCCGGTTCAGCCGATCCTCAAAGCGGGCGCGCAGATCCGGCGCCGAACTGGCGATGCCGATCGTCGCCAGATGCTCGACAATGCTTGCCGAAGCGACTTCTCCGGCCTCGTGCCCGCCCATGCCGTCGGCCACCACCCAGAGGCCGATCCGCGGCTCGACCAGAAAGCTGTCCTCATTGTGGTCGCGCACGCAGCCCTTGTGGCTCACGCCGTAGCTCTCAAAGGCGGCATCGTTCACTTGCCTACGCTCCGCAACGCCTTGGCTGACGTGCCTGGCCAGTCTGCCACAGCCCCATTCATTAGAGTATCGAAATCTAAGCCGCTGATGACGGACCGTGTGGTGCCGCCGCTGTCTCTGCGTCCTGCAATCGCTGGTCCTGCCATGCAATTCCCCATCAGAAAGCCTTCGGACAGCTGAACGCGGAGAGCGCCGGCAGCGTGAACGGATTACCGTCCTCCCCGGTCTTGATCGTGTAGGCGACATCGCGCCCGCCGATGAGGAAATGCGCTTCGAGACTGTCGCCATTGGCGGTGACCTGCCCCTTGTCCAGCAATCGTTTCAACGCCCAGGGACCGTCGAACTTGATTGCGGACTCGCGGCCGGGCAGCTCCGGCGTCAGGCTGAGACTGGCCGAACCGGTCTTGCCCGGCCACGGAATCAGGCCCGGCGTGTTGCCGGCCTGGGTGGCCTGCAGCACCTGGCCGTCGATATTGAGCAGCGCCATGTCGGCATCGCCATGCAGCGACAGCGGCGTGAAGGTGATGTTGATCGACGGCACCGGCCCGCCGAGCGGAAAGAAAGCCGCGCGGATTTGTGCCGCGAGCTGAAAGTTCTTCAGCGTCGATTTCGCCAGATTGCGGCCGAACCTGGTGTCCTGCTTCCAGTCCCAGTCCTGGCCGCTCATGTCGACCAGCGACGCCAGGTTCTGCGCGAAGAACCGGTCGAGAACCCCGCCTGGAGAAAACAATCTGGCAAAATCCGCCATGGCGACATCGTCGGTACCGGCGGGGGCGAATGGAAAGCGCCCGGCAATCATCTCTTCGCACGGACGGCCGACGGTCTCCTCCAGCATCTCGTTGAGACGCGTGGTCGATGTTTCGGCGACGGTGCCCTCGAAATCGTCCGCCGCCGCGCTCACCATCCTGGCCAGCGCCTTCGGCAGCCGCGAGGCATTGGCGCGCAGCGTCGAGATCTGCAGCTGCAGATTGGCGTTGGCCTGGTCGGTCTGCGCGGGGACATCGGCCGCCAGCCGCACGCTTTGGTAGATTTCGCGGAAATTCTGGGTCAGAGCGTCGAGCGGCCGCTGCCCCGGCGCCCCGGCCACCAAAGCCTGGAAAGACCGGAACTGGGCTTCGATGTTGGCGCCGGGATCCTGGTTCTGGGTGCTGACAAAGGCGGTCCCGGCCCTGCTCTGCGATTTGCGCGCCGCAATCTCGATGCCGATGCGGGCGAGGCCCTTGGCGCGCGCGGCGATTTCCTGGTCGCTGTCTTGAGACGGCGCAGCCGGATTGCGCTCTTGCGTCAAAGCTGTTTCGCGCGCGATCGCCTCGAACAGCTGCATCAGCGGCGAACTCGGTGATCCCGCTGCGGACAGCGCCAGATATTGCGGTTTGTCGGCGGCCATTGCCTTGAACTTCAACCTGTCGAGCACCTCGTTCCACGCCGCCGCAAAGCCCTTGCCATAGCGATCGAGCAGCTCCGGGCCGAGCTTGAGCAGTTCCTGGTCGAAACCGCCTTGCTCGCCGCTCGAGCCGATCACCCATTGATCGTCGACCAGCGCCTGCGCGCTCCTGGCAAGTTGCGCCAGATAGAAGTCGAAGCCGGCATGGGTGTAGAGACCGGGGACGCGAAGGCCGGCGAGATCGTTTCCGTCATTGCGCTCGAACAGCATCGGCGCCTCCGCGCCGGCTTGCGATGACACCGAAAAATCGTCCAGCGCCGCCGCATAGGTGGCCGACTGGATGAGCGCGGTGGCGCGATCGGCAAGGCTCATGCGGCCGAGCGAGCGCTGGGCGGATTCGACCAGCGCGCGGTTGAGTTCGAACGAGGGATCCTGGTCATCGTCGAGGGCCAGCATGGCGCGCAAATGCTTCTCCAGTTGCGCGCGGCCGTCGCGATTGTGGGCGCCGGGATAGCGGTTCTGTTCCCAGTCCCGCTTCAGCCAGGTGACGACCAGCTCGTCATCCACTTTCGGCGCCTTGCCGCCCAGCATCAGGTAAATCTTCAACGGCTCGTACAGCGCCATCGGATCGGCCATCCTGGCCTCGATCGTGCGTTCGAGCTGGAACAGCAGGCGCGAGCGGAACATCCGCTCCAGCCCCTGCCGGTAGGCGGTCTCGGAGGCCGAAAGGATACGCTCACGCTGGCTGAGGCCGAACGTCGCCGTGGCCGGGGTGGGCTGGTCTCTCGTATCGTAGCCGGCCGGCAGGCCGCGCAGCGCATCGAGCGCGCCGATGACGGTTTCGAGGTCGGCATCCAACACCGTCGTGCTGGCCAGCAGCGGCGCGGCTGTCGCGCGGTATTGGCCTGCCGCCTGGCCGGTCGCGGCGACCAGCGATTTGTTGGTCGTAAAGCTCAGGCCGAGAACGCCAAGCGCGGCGATCGCTATGGCCGCGATCGCTGTCAGGCCGGCGTAGCGGGCGATCGCAACGCGCCTGTCGGCCGCCCTGTCATAGGACACCCAGCCGGACTCGGCGAAAATGACGCGGCTCAACAGATCGTGCAGGAAGAAGCTTTTGCCGGTGCCGGAAAGATGCGCCTGGGCATTCCTGCCGAAACTGCGGCCTATGCTGCCCAGCAACTGGTCGATCGGCGTGCCTTCCTGCGTGCCGGAAGAAAAATACAGGCCGCGCAGGGGGGCGTTCAGCTGCTTGCGCGTCGGCTCGAAAACGCCCTCGAGGAAATTCACGATCCGGCCTTTCAGCGCACCGAGCTGCGCGGCGAAGCCGAAAATGGCGATGCGCGCGACCGGATCGGTCTCCGCCTGCAGCCGCTCGCTCATCTCTTCGGTCAGGCGCTTCACCAGCGCGTCGAATTCGGCTGGCGCTTCTGCGACCATGTTCAGGCCGCGCTCGGCGGTCTGGAAGGTCGCGCCCCACACCTTGCGCCGGCGTGCTTCGTCGAAACCGCCGAAATATTCCATGAATCCGGAGACCAGGTCGGCCTTGGTGAACAGCACGTAGACGGGAAAGCGGACCTTCAGGACCTCGTGGATTTCCTGCAGGCGGCTGCGGATCTCGGCGACACGGGCCGCCTGCTCTCCGTCCGCCATCAGATCGGCAAGGCTGATCGCCAGGATGACGCCATTGATCGGCTGACGCGTCCGGTGCCGCTTGAGCAGCGACAGGAACGCCAGCCAGCTTTTGCTGTCGGTCCGTGCATGGGAATCCTGCGTCGTGTAGCGCCCGGCCGTGTCGATCAGCACCGCCTCGTCGGTGAACCACCAGTCGCAATTGCGCGTACCGCCGACACCCGCCACCGGCTGCGCCTGGCCCGACCCGGCAAGCGGAAAGTTCAGGCCGGAATTGACCAGCGCGGTGGTCTTGCCGGCGCCCGGCGGGCCGATGACGATGTACCAGGGGACGTCGTAGAGGAAGTTGCGCTTGCCGCTCGACTGCCTGAGCGTCGCGACTGCTTCGTTCATGCGAGCTTCCAGCACCTTTGCATCGCTGCCGTCATCCTCGGCGCTGGCCATGGCGGCCTCCAGCGCCTTCTGCGCCTTGCGCCTGCGCCAGAACCGGATTGCATAGATGATCGCCACCGTTCCGACGACGATGCCGATGATCGCTGCCCGCAGCCAGATGGGATCCAACGGCCGGGCGCCGGCAAAGCGGATTAACGGGCCGGCGTACCAGACCGCGGCGGCAAAGCCGGCGAGCGCGAGCGCGCTGAAGATGCGCAGCAGCCAGCCGGTCACAGCATCTCCTCCCGCGGGATCATTACATCGACACGGCGGTTTTTGGCGCGGCCGTCCGGCGTTGCATTGTCGGCGATGGGCTCGTCCTCGCCCTTGCCCTCGACCTTTGTCCGCGACGGATCGCTGAAATGCGCTGCGATCATCTTTTCCACCGACTGGGCACGTGCGACGGAGAGGTCGAAATTCGATTTGAAGGCGCTGGTCTTCTTCGGTTTGACGTTGTCGGTGTGGCCGACGATCCGGATCGGCCCGCGCTCCGCGTCGAGAGCCGCCGCGATGCTGGCGGCCACCGGCTCGAACTCCGGCTTGACCTCGGCTCGTCCCGACTGGAACAGCAGGGCGTTGCTGATTTCCACGATGATGAAATCACCCTTGGTGCCGACGCTGACGCCGCCGCCTTCGATCTCCTTGGCCAAGGCAGTGCGGATGCGATCGACCTGCGCAATCGTCGTTGGCGCTGCGACGACTTTCACCTCCTCGGTCAGCGGCACGAAACCGGTGCGCTCGATGGTGACCGGCGTCGCCGGATTGAGCGCCAGCAACTCGCCGGCAACAGCCTCGCCATCATTGGTGATGAGCACGCGCAGCGTGAAAAAGGCTGCGGTCAAAACTGCCGCGGTTGCAGCGGCTATGGCCCAGAGCGGAACCCGCCTGGAGCCTTGCGCCGATGTGACCGACAAGCCTTGCCAGCGCGGCGAAATGTCGTCGTCACCGAGGACGCGGAAATAGGCTGATGTCTCGTAGGCGTCGCGGCGGACCCGTTCGAGGCTCTCGCGCGGCTGGCCGCGATACTGGCCTTCGAAGCCAAGCGACAGGCAGACATGCATCAGCTCGATGAGATTGCGATGAGGTTCCGGCGTCGCCAGCACCGTGTTCAGCGCCTGGAAAAAACCGGCGCCGGTGGGTTTGACCTGGAAGAAGCGCTGCAGCATGGCGTGCTGCGCCCACGCATCCCGGCTGGAACCGGGCAGATTGGCGACGATATCGTCGGCGGTTTCGCAAAGCACATAGCTGGCGATGCGCGCATCCTCTTCCGAGGTATCGGTCCTGGCGATCTTGCGGTCGAAATCCTCGATCAGGCCGGCGACATGCTGCGCCAGCGGCTCGGCCGGTCTTTCGACAGCCATCAGCCGCAGATGCCCAAGCAGTATCAGCAAGGGCGCCGCGGCAGCGACGATCGGGTTGGCCGCGCCATAATCGACGGCATCGCTGGCGCCGTGCAGCGCATCCCATGGCGTTTTCCCCGCCGTCCCGGCTGAGCCGTGAACGGGCGGATCGGCCGGCGCGTTGGCGAAGGGCGTTCCCTGATAGATCACCGTCCCCGTGACGTCGGACGGCGGCTGGCGGCCGGCGTTGGGATCGAAAACCGTGGGTTCCGGGACGCTGGCAGGGGCGATCACCGTACTGCCGGGGGCCGGCGCATCGCGGGCGAGAACCGTCTTTTGCTTGCGGCCGGGATTGGGGCGGCTGGGGCGGATGACGGTTTTGCCGGTCGGATCGAAAGGATCATCCTTCGAGCTCATCGCCGATCCCTGCCTCTACGCCCGCGCGCCGCGACGCACAGCGCCATGTCCGCGCAAACGCGGACCGCAGGACGCTATCTCGCCGTGACATGACATGTGCCGCAGACCCCCGAGGTCGACCAACCGTACCCGCGTGCTCAATCGTCGTATGTGATCGTAGTCTCAGAAGGTTGCGATGGAAACCCGGCGCAATTTTGGTGGCCGGCCCGTGCTCGGGTCGCCTTCACGGTGTCTTCAGCGGTGCGCGGGCTTAGCCCTTGCCGGTCTTCTGTTTGGCGGCCTTGGCATAGGCTTCACTGAAATAGGTGAGGAATATGTCCAGCATGCCGTTCTCGTGCGCTTCCTCCTTGGCCCGCCAGGTCGCGACCAGCGCGTCCCAGGCGCGCGTCTTCTTCGAGGCAAAGGAGGATGGCGGCAGTTTTTTCGCAATCGCCTCGGGCGACAGATCGTCAAGCAACCGCGACAGCGCTGCCTGCATGGCGGCGAAGGTGGCGAATTCATGTGTTTTGAGGTCGTGGAAAGCGTCTTCGATGCTGTGCCTGGCATCGAGATAGCCGGCCCTGCGCCGCGCGAACATGATGTCGAGGATTTCGTCTGTCCCGGGCACGAACTTCAGCGGATTGTTGTCGGCGGAATTGATCATGGTCCGGTCGCTGGTCTTGGCCAGGACTTTTGCAGCGGCGCGCGCCTTCAACAGCAACACCAGCTCGTCGACGACGATGCGCAGCACCGCGCCGATCTCGCCGGCTACCTCCTGCGGTTGGCGCAGCAAAAGCACCTCTGGCGGAATGCCGGCGCCGGCGGCAATCGCGCGCAGGATCTCGTCGGCTTGCTGCGGCCGGCTGGAGACCGAAGCGGGTGGCGCGGTCGGTGACCGTGGCGATGCGACATGGTCTGGAAAGGATCCGGCAACTGGCATCTGCCGTTGCGTCGAACCATGGCCACCGAAGGCTGGGTTCCCGTCATCGATCGACACCGAGACGATATAGCGGCCGATCCGGAGCCGGTCACCTTGCGCCAACCGATGCGGGCCGGTCAGGCGCTGGCTCGACCCGTTGACGAATGTGCCGTTGCGCGAGACGTCGTGGAGAAAAAAGGCGCCGCCTTCGTAGCGGATTTCGCAATGTCGGCCGGAGATGAACTTGTCCGGATCGGGCAAGGTCCAGGCGCAGTTCTCCCGCCCGATCTCGAAGCCGCGGTCGCGCGATGCGTAGCCGGGCGGCAGCCCGGCAGGCAGGACATCGACATTGCTGATCTGCAGACTGATGAACATGCGCTATGGACCGTCGACCGCTGCCGTTTCCGTTGATCCGATGTGCCACAGTCTAGCAGCTTGCGGGCACAGCGGGAGAGCGGCGTTTCACACTGGCGAAAGCGGCGCAAACAGCAACGGCCTGCCGCTTGTCCTCTTTGGTCTGCCATAGAACATGTGGTAGGCTCAACATGGCTTGGGTGGCAAGTTGCGAAATATCCCTGAACGTGAGGTCGTTAACACAAGAAGGGCTTCGAACCTGCCACACTAGCGCTCAGGAGGGGCACGACCCATGCCGAGTGAACAACGCGCCGCGCTTGTGCAGACGCCGGTCGGCGCCGAACTGTTGACTTTCACGCATCTCGTCGGCCGCGACGAGATCAGCCGCTGCCTTGCCTACACCGTTGGATTTGTTTCGACCAATGCCGATATCGACCCGCTGAAGATGCTGGGCGGCGCCGTTTCGATCGAAGGCGAGGCCGACCCCAAGCGCTGGTTCAGCGGCCTCATCGCCGAGTTTCGCCTTACCCGCATCGAAGATCGGCTGGCTCACTATGAGGCGGTCGTCAGGCCGTGGCTGTGGTTCCTCGGCAATACCACCGACTGCCGCATTTTCCAGGACAAGACCGCCGTCGAGATCGTGGAGGAGATTTTCTCCAAATATGGCGGCATCGCCAAGTTCGAGAAGCGCTTGCAAGGCTCCTATCCGCCGCGCGAATATTGCGTGCAGTACGACGAGAGCGACCTCGATTTCGTGCAGCGGCTGCTCGAGCATGAAGGCATAATGTACTTCTTCGAGCATGCCGAGGGTGAGCACACACTGATCCTGGCCGACGCCATGAGCAAGCTGAAGCCGGCGCCTGGCTATGAGACCGTGCTCTATCAGTTCGAAGGACAGGGCTCGCGCCGCGACGTCGAATACATCACCGAGTGGATTCCAGGCAGTGCGGTGCGCCCGGGCGCCTATGCCCACACCGACTATGATTTCGAGAAGCCCGCCGCCGATTTGATGGCGAAGTCGGCACAGCCCTTCGGCCACAAGCAGGCTGCCGGCGAGAACTATCGCCACCCCGGCGCGCATCTGGAAGTCGGCCGCGGCGACAGCCTGGCGGCGATCAGGCGCGAAGAAATCCAGGCGCCGCATATGCGCATTGCCGCCGTCGGCACCGTGCGCGGCCTGTTCTCCGGCTGCACCTTCAAGCTCGACGGCTTTCCGCGCAAAGACCAGAACAAGGAGTATCTGGTCGTCAGCGCCGAATACCGGCTGTTCGATCCGGGCTACCGCGCCGGCGTCGACACCGATGGCGAGAATTTCAAGGTCGTGCTCGGCGTGGCGCCGACTTCAGTCGCCTATCGGCCACCGCGCATCACGACGCGGCCGATCATGCGCGGGCCACAGACGGCGACGGTCGTCGGTCCGTCCGGCGAGGAAATCTTCACCGACAAATATGCCAGGGTGAAGGTGCAGTTCCACTGGGACCGCCTGGGCAAGAAGGACCAGAAGAGCTCCTGCTTCGTGCGCGTGTCGCAGACCTGGGCCGGCAGCGGCTGGGGCTTCATCCAGATTCCCCGCATCGGCCAGGAAGTGATCGTCGATTTCATCGAAGGCAATCCGGATCTGCCGATCATCACCGGCCGGGTCTACAACGCCTCGCAGATGCCGCCCTACGGGCTGCCCGGCAACGCCACGCAGTCGGGCTGGAAATCCAACTCGTCGAAGGGCGGTGGCGGCTACAACGAGCTGATGTTCGAGGACAAGGCCGGCTCCGAACTGGTCAATTTCCAGGCGCAGAAGGACCATCACCTTCTGATCAAGAATGATCGCCAGAAGCTGGTCCAGCACGACCAGTCCGACCGCATAGACCACGACGCCAAGCACTCCGTCGGTCACAACCTCGACGAGGACGTCGGCAACAACAAGACGGTCAAGGTCGGCGTCGACCAGACGACCAATATCGGGTCGAACGACACTGAGACGGTGGGCAAGAACCGCTCACTGACGGTGGGGGTCGATGAGACGATCAACATCGGCTCGAACTCCACGGAGACCATAGGTGCCAACCACACCCAGACGGTTGCAATCGTCCAGACAGTGACCGTTGGCGCGGCCCGGGTCGATTCGGTCGGAGCATCCGAGACCCGAACTGTGGGCGGTCCGCAGACGAACACGATCGGTGCGACGCGGTCGGTCACTGTGGGCGCGGCGCAAAGCCATACGATTGGCGCGGCAGACAAATGGCAAATCGGCGCCGCGCAGACGGTTGACGTCGCCGCCGACCAGAGTTTTACTGTCGGTGGGGCCCATTCCTCGCAGGTTGGCAAGGCGCGTCTGGCCAAGATTGCGGCGGACGAGGGGATCGAAGTCGGCGGGGCCTATTCGTTAAAAGTAGCCAAGGCAAGCAGTGTCATCGTCGGCGAAGATGGCGTGATGAAATTCGGCAAGAAGCTGTACATCGAGGCGGCCGACGAGATTACGCTCAAATGTGGCGACGCCAGCATCATCCTCAAGAAGGACGGCACAATCAGCCTCAAGGGCAAGGACATAAGGCTCGACGGCAGTGGCGACATCGACGTGAAGGCCGATGGCAAGACCAAGATCAAAGGCAGCAGTGTTCACAACAATTGAGGGCGAAGCGATGGACGTTGTGGAGCGTATCGACGGTGTGGTCATCGGCCTTCTGATTGGCTTCGATGGAGGTTCGCCGCTCGTCGTTTTTGTTGGCAACCCAAGTGATACGGCGCTCAAGGCTCGCAGCCTCGCCTCTCTCGACGCTTCCTCGGTCGGCTCGGAAGTGGCGCTCCTGTTCGAAGCAGGTGACCCCGCCCGGCCGCTTGTGGTCGGACGGATAGTCGATCCGCGGCCCAGTGCGCATCCCGTTGAAGTGTTGCGCGACGGCGAGGCGGTGACATTGGACGCGCGCGATCGGATCGAGCTCAGATGCGGCTTGGCGTCCATCATTATGGAGAAGAACGGGCGCGTCTCTATCCGCGGCACACAGCTCAGCAGTCATGCGACCGGTACGAACTGGATACGAGGGGCGGCCGTCCACCTGAATTAGGCCGAGCCAATGCAGCGCCTAGCAACTATCCCCGTCATCGTCGACCAGCACGCGGAGGACGCTGCGTTCCTCTGGTCTCGGCGGCGCCGCGAGATCGACGGTCCGGTTCTGGGCGAAATCGATATCGGCCGTATCGATCAGCGGCTCGACGCCAATCTTGAAGGCTTGTTCGCATCGGGTGAGGCCGCATGGGCGGCGGCAAACAAACGTTTCTCTGATTATCCGGAAGCCCCAGAACTCTTTGTCATGGCTTGCCTGGCTCTTCATTGGGGATTGGAAAAGCCGCTTGCAGCGGTGATCGAAGCCGCCGCCGCGCTTGGCGAGACTGGAATCAAGGGCATATCAGGCGCCATTGCCCGGACATCGCGCGAAAAACTCCGTCCTTTTGTCGCCACGTGGGTCGATTCCAGGGAAACGATACTCAAATGCATCGGGCTTGCGGCGCTCTGGCATCATCGCGCCGATGCCAGGTCGAGCCTGGGCGTACTGGTCACAAATGGCCAGACTGAGGTCCGCATGCGGGCGCTGCGGTTGGCAGGCGGGTTGCGACGCCGTGATCTGCTCCCGATGGTAATCGAGCGTCTCGCTGCCGACCAGCCGCGGGAGCGGCTGGCAGGCTCTTTCGCCGCTTGTCTGCTCGGCGCGAGCCGCACAGCTCTGCCTGTCCTTGATGATTTGCTCGCCTCCGCCAGTGTTCCGCAAGGTGAGGTGATCGACATCCGCTTACTCGCCTCGGAC
Source organism: Mesorhizobium sp. M0802 (assembly GCF_040320115.1). Lineage (NCBI taxonomy): Bacteria > Pseudomonadati > Pseudomonadota > Alphaproteobacteria > Hyphomicrobiales > Phyllobacteriaceae > Mesorhizobium > Mesorhizobium sp. M0802. Next base: position 36,575 of record NZ_JAMYOY010000006.1, on the reverse strand, counting down.
CAAACTTCCGCAAAGGCCTGGCTTCAGAAATGTCTGGACAAATCGTCGTTGCGACAGCCGGCTCTAGCCGCCATCGGACTGCTTGGCGACAGATCGATCGTCCCATGGCTGATCGAACGCATGCGCGAGCCGCAGTCGGCCTATGCCGCGGGCCTAGCTTGGCGCGATCTGTTCGAAGTCGATTTCAACGACACCAACGTCTTCACTGTCGATCCCGCGCTGCTTGGAAAGCAATTCGCCAAGATTGAGGACTCGCCGCTTCCAATAGCCGAACGCGCGAGTGCGTGGTGGGACCATGGGCGGGGACCGGGCAAACACGTCGCATTCCGCTCGATGCGTCGGCAGCGGCTCGCCGCGATCCACGCCTCTTTCGCCAACCCTGACCTCCCTTTGGCCGACTGGCGGCGTACGCAGCGCTTCCCTGCCTGGATGTAGTCAGGCGGACTTGACTTGGCTGACCAGCGCCGCCGCGCGCAACCCGGCTTCGGACGCGACCTCGCACATGGCGACCGGACCCGGCGCATAGCCTTCGGTGAAACTGTCGGCCGCCACCAGAAGCGCCAGCGCTCCGCCGGCCGCTCCCACCTCGCCGACAGTCATTGCTGGATAGGCAATCGGCAAGATTTCGCGCCGTGTGCGATAGAACCGAGACCGTGCGATGTTTGCCTCCCACCCGCTATAACGCTCCCCATTGCCATTGCTGACGACAAAGACGATGTCGGGCTCGCGCGGACCATTGCCGGTCCCATTCAGCGCACCTTGAAGCGCACCGAGCAGTGCCTTGCCTTGGCTATATCGCTCCGTCAGAACAGTATCGGCTTCTTGGGCAAAGCCAGCGCCGTGGATGGCGGCGAGACCCGGCGACTTCGGATCCGGCCTCGATTGGAGGCAAACGAAGGCTGCCGCCTCTCCGGGAACGAGCCCTTGAGCGTTGTCGGAGCCCTTCAGCCGCCCCGCCTCGGCGAGCCGCGCAATATCCTTGTCGTTGACCATACTGTCGACGCCGCCGAGCAGGATACGCTCGACGCCAGGCTGGCCAAGTATCTCGGATAGTTGGCCAAGCACGCCGATGCTTGCGGCGGCACCGCCGTCGAGCGCGCGCGACGCTTCATGAAATGGGTTGCCGCACGCGCGCACAACGGCATTCAGGAAGCTGGACGGATCTTCTTCTTCGAAGGCTGCATGATTCCTGAACGGCTCCGGCAATACCAGCAGAAGTACGGTCGTGCGCGGGTCCGCTCCTGTCGATGCAAGCGCGTCAATGATCGCGCGCGCCGCCATGTTGACCAGCCAGTCCCAACCCGTGGTTCTCAACGACCAGTGAGTGGGAATGCGCGAGACGACCTGCGACGCACCCATAGGCTCGGCCAGCAGGTACTCTTCGTAGGCGGAGAGCCCGGCGCGGATCGCGGCGAGCGTTTGCCGCCTGTTCAGGCCAGCAGGCGTCACCGCGCCACCGCCGACGATGTAGAGTGGCCGCGTCACGGCAGCCACGCCGGGCGTTCGGTGATGGTACCGTCAGTTCCGCGCAGCGCGAAATAGTCCTTGCCCTTTCGCTTCGCCGCAATCAGCGCCGGCGTGACATGGCCGAAGACAAGCTCCCGCAATGCAGGTCGATTGCGTCGCGTCGTCACGGTCACCCGGGCCTTAAGCGTCACCCGAAACATATCGGGCTCGATGATGATCGTATCTGCCTTGAAAATGTGATCTTCGACACGGTCATCGAAGATCAGGCGGATGGGCGCGACCACGCGCGGCAGCTTGAAGCTCCAGCGGCCACCGGGAGTCAGTCCTATCAGCGTGACCTGATCGCTGCCGTTGAGATCTGGAAGTTGCTGATCTGCCGGCGCCGCAAGATTGTAGCGCGGATCGTAGTCCTTCGGCGGTAACGGCCACTGGTTGTCGATCCAATTCTGATCATAGGTCCCTGCCAACCGCAGGCGCGGTTGCCAACCGCGTCCGAGCGCCCCGAAACCGGCCGGCCGCGGCTTGTCCGAGGGACTCATGAATGGTTCGGCCGGGTAGGTTATGTTTGGTGCCTGCGTCTTCACTGCTGGATCAACTGAGCGGGCATGGGCGAAGCCGACTCCCAGCGGGTTGCGTGGATCGGTCTTCAGATCAGCGTTGGTGCCGCCATAGGCGCGTTCATAGATGATGGGCATCCGTGTGAATGGATGCGGCGCGCTATAGCTGCCGGCATCGTAGATACGGTCTCCGACGATACTAAGCACCTTTTGCAGTGGTCCGAACTTCAGTCCCGCCTGCATTTCCCGGACCGGCTTGCCGTTTGGTGCATAAGCGGTGCCGTTGACGATGACGTCGATGCCGGGCTTCAGTATCGCAATATCGGCCTCGTATCGCGTCGATGAAAGGGCAGGATCGCCGAAAGGGACATCGCTGAGCGTCACCGGCAGTTGTTCCTCGGCAGGTTTCAGGAAGGTCATGTCCTCCGCGCCGTCGAAGCTCGCTGAGAAAAGGCCCAGAAAAACCTCCTGACCGTCCGCGTCAGGCAGCGTGTAAGACGCAGTCTCGAAAGGCGTACGGTTTTCCAACCAGACAGCAAAGCTCATCGCTCAGCACCAGGCTCTGTTCTCATCCATGCCGACCGGCCAGTACGGCATACAGGCGATCAGCCGTACCAGTTCCTTCTTCTTGGCGTCGATCAGCCATTGCAGAAGCAGGGTTTCAGGGTAGACGATCTCTCCAGAACTCTTGTTGAGATCGCAGCAATCGAGCCAGTAGTTGCGTACAATCCAGACCACATTCCCATGCCCGGCTGCACCGGCTGCGCGCTTGTTGAACGCCTTGCGGATAGCCTCGTCGCGGCCCAACCCCTGCTGTTGTTGCGCCTTGACCGTGTCGGCCCACCAAGGCGCCGCCATCTCGTATGCCATTTGGATATCGTCCAGGTAACCGTCGAAAAGATCCTGGTGCCGATCGGAACTTTGGGCGAGCTTACGCGCCGCGATTTTCGCATCCCGAGGCTCGACGTAGCCGGGCTGGCGTAGCAGGCGACGAATGCCGCGATCAGTTTCAAAGTAAGTGATCAGCGCCATCAGGTGATCTCTTCGTCCTGGTCGAGCCCTATCGGCACGAAAATGAAGCCGTTGACCACCTCGGTCAGATCAGGCGCTTTGCTGGGGATATCGTCGATTAGCAGGTCTATGTGGCCAACATAGCGCGGGCTGTCGCCAAGGTCGTCGACACCCCATTTCTCCTCAGGTGACTTCTCGGCCTCTTCCACGAACTCGTGCTCGTTCTTTCGGTTTAGGTTCTCCACCTCGAAATAGGACATTCTAAAGACATTGAGAAAGCGCGGGTGTCCGGAGATTCCAGTCGGCCAGATTAGGGAGATGGCATCAAAGGTTTCTGCCGCGACGATGCCGTTCCACCAGGCTTTGATCTCAGGGAGGAGCGCGCGCAGTTCCGCTATGTAGCGCTGCTGGATGTCGTCATAGCTCTTGGCAATCTCGATCATGGCTCATCTGTCTCACAGCTTGGCGGCATAAGCTTCAGCCTGACTTCCCTGACTGCGATAATGCGCTTCACAGTGAGGTTTCACCCGACTTGCCCGTTCGAAATACTTCTTGAAATCCGCAAGTTTCATATTGCATCCTCCAAGCGCCCAGGCCACGCACAGCGGTGGCTGGTGGTCGTGGGTCATATGACCTGGGCCGCGCGCCATATCCTTTCCATGGACAGGATCCTCGTATCGCGTAAGCGTTCCGCCGCTTGGCCTTACAGTGCGCCAGTGCGCACGCTTCACCCGTTTGTCGTCTCGCGCGCATTCCCAACATGGTTTATTGCGGACTGCCTTCTTCTGCTCTGGGGAAGGATCCTTGTCTGGCCGGTGGACCGTTGCATCGTAAGGCTTGCTGGGACAGGGGCCTGGCGGGATACCTTTGCGTCTCAACAACGCCTTGAAGGTATTGATCGCCGTCTGATCGATGCAGTTGGGCAGATCGCTGGCCGTGTTCTGCGCCATCATGTCGCCATGGCGGTCGACCCCCTTGCCTTCGGCCTTGACCGTAAACGACCACAGTTTGAAGACACCCTTGCCCTTGATCTTGTGGGTGATGACGCCTGCACCAAGACCTTGGGTTGCCGGCTCGTTGCCGGTGCTGGTCGATATCTCTGAAGAATTCTCGATCGCCGTGGGTTCGCCGTCGATCTTGACGCTTTTGGTGCCATTCGACAGGTCGGAGGAGGACAGCATATTGACATAGGGCACCGGCACCGGGCCTGCCGGCGGTGACGGCGGCGACAGACAGACATCGCCCGGCGCGATTCCCTTGCCATTGCTGCCCTTATGGAAGAAACCCATGTTCTCAGCAAAGACGGTAATGGCCATGTTCAGCTTTCCTCTGCCGGCAGAGGCGCCGTGCGCATGATAGGCAGGCCGTTGTCGGCCAGATCATGAATATCTTTGAAATGGCATTCGTGGACGCTCCAGCCGTCGCACCAGAAGACTATTCCGGGCTCCGTGCTGTTGGTTGACGGCAACGGAACCGCGTGGAGACGCTCGGTGACCATGGCGCTCGTCCAGTAGTGCGACACCGCGTCGCCCGCGATCCCGGAAACCGCATCGAACCATCCGTCATCCATGCGGGGCGAGAGTCCGATGGCGGCGACCACGAATGGATATCTCCGCCCGACACGATCCTCGCTCATCCGCCACGCGCCCGAGCAAGGCTGGTCGCAAAATATGCCAGCCGGCACCCTAAAGCGCCACACACGCGGGTCGAGTTCACCGCCGTCTGGCCTCTCGCGCAACTCCATCGACATCCAGCGGTCCCAGCGGTCGATGAAGGTCCGCGGCAGGTTTACGGCAACGAAATCTCCGGTGGCCGGAATCTTGCCGAAGAAGCCGATGTTCAGATCTGCGGCGGACATGAGAATTTCTTGAACATCTGGAGGTTGTAGGGATTTTCGACGCTCGCCGCCTTGAGCTTGAAATCGGCGTACATGCCTTTCGTCCCCAGCCGCAGGCTGTAGACATCGGACAGCGACGTCCCGGTGAAGCGGCCGCCGCGAAGCATCCTCAGCCATGCCCAGCTGCCGGTCTCGTTGAGCATGATTTCGGGCGAGCCGTCGATCGGCTGGAAGGCGAGCGAGATGACGCCGGTGCCATCCTTGCCTGGCCAGGTCATCGGCTGCGGCCGCGTCGCATTGTTGAAATAGACCAGGTTCTGGCCATCGAGGTTGAGCGTGACGCGGGTCACGTTGGGCGACAGGTCGGTCGGCTCGAGCGTGAAGGCCATCACCGGGCCCTGACCGCCGGGAAAGAGATCGTCGCGGATGCGCCGCGCCTGCTCGAAGGCGGCGAGCGCCGATGGGTCGAGGCCGAAATCGGCACGCCATTTCCAAGGCTGCGCCGAGGTGTCGACATAGCCGATCAGATGGTCGTTGATGAAGCCGTCGATCATCCCTGCCGGTCCGAACAGGCGGGCGAAGTCGCGCACATTGACGTCGACGGCGCTGTCTGGGCTGAACGGATAGCGGTCGTTGAGCGCGGCCTGGCAGAAGGGCAGGATATCGGCGCGCCAGATGGCGTTGAGCTCGGAGGCCACGGCCTTCTGCGTCAACCCGCTGGTGTCGCCGGCAATGCCGCTCAGCCAGGTGTTGACCGGGTCGGGCAGGATTTGCGCCTGGCGGGCGACGGCGCCGGTCAGTTCGGCAAGCCCGCCCTGTTTCTTGATCGCGTCCTGCGGGTCGGGATTGGCGGTCACCGTCTGCAGCACGTTGGACAGCGCCGTCAGCGCGACGACCGCGGCATCGAGCGCCGGCGGCTGGCCGTCGACCTCGGCAATCGTGCTCTTGAGCGGCTTGAAGTGTTCGGCCACCAACGTGCCGGTCAGGTCGACTTCGCTGGCCGATCCTGCGCGCGGCAACAGCTTGGCGCCGGTCTTGACGATCTTGCCCAGTTTGCCGAGCTTGCCCAGCAGTTTCGAGCCGCCCTTCGCCGCCGCCTTGTCGTCACCGGCCGGCGCGTCGTCCGAGCGGGTGAGGTCGACCTCCTGGACCACCGCCGTCAACAGCCGCTTCAACGCGGAATCGGCACTGGAAAGGTCTTTCAGATTCTCGCTGGCAATGTTGAGGTCGCTGAGCGGCGCCAGCCGCATGTCGCGCAAAAAACTGTCCCACTGCGCGATGTAATCGTCATAGTAGAGCTTCAGGATATCTTCCGACAGCGCCGACACCGAGGTCTCGGAATTTTCCGAGCAGCCGCCGGCAAACACGGCGCGGTCGAGTGCCGCCTGGGCGGCGACATCCTCGACCCGGTCGAGGATCGCGTCGTGGAAGCCGTCATAGGTGAAGGCGCCTGATATGCCGACGCGCAGCGTCTTGTCGGAGCGTCGCGAAAACACCTTGGCGCCGTTCGGCCCGGCGAAATTGGCGGGGATCCATTCCTTCAATCCGGCCACCGCCGGATCGGCCAGCAATTGCTTGTAGGCCCGCGCCGGCAGCGAGATCGTGCAGACCGTTTTCAGCGCTTCGGCGACCAGCGCCTGGTCGGGCGCGATGTAGCTGTCGTCGACCGCCATGCGCCGGATCGCGGCCAACTGATGTTCTTCCGCATCGGCGGTCGGGAAGGGCGCGGCCGGCGCGAATTCGGGCAGGTCGTTCACCCACCAATTCTCGACGAAGTCGGAGTCCATCTGAGACAGGCCGGTCATCATGCGGTAGGTCTTGAGCGCCCCCAGCATGAAGTCCGGATCGCGGATCTGCCGCCACATGGTCGCTTCGAGCAGCGCCACCATGCGCGGCTCCAGCACGTTGCGCAGAGCGTGGTCATAGGTGTCGGTCTGCGCCCGCATCATCTCGGCCGAAGCCGATGGTCCGAGCAGGTCCTGCGCCTTGTTCGGAGGCGCAGTCCTGGCATTGACGACTTCGTCCATGGCGGTCAGGGCAACGTCCATCGCCGGCTGCAGCACCGAGGCGGGCGTCGCCGCGGTCGACGTCAGCGGCGCCTGCAGCGCTTCGAACTGGCCGGCTTGCGCGGCGATGGCGTTGCGATTGTCGTAGTAGGACCAGGTGAACAGGCCGCCGGCGAGTATGGCCGCAGCCGCGCTGGCAGCAGCGGCACCGCGCCAGATCCAGCTGCGGCGGCGCTGCGCCAGCGGATCGAAGGTGCCGAGCCCGGCCTCCTTGAAGATCACCTCGGTCAGAAGGTTCTTGAGGAAGAAGCTGCGCTTCTCGAAACGCTGCGCCGGCATCGAGCGTCGTGCCGGCAGGCCGAAGGAGGAGGCCAGCGCCGCGGTCAGCCGGTCGATCGGCGCGCCTTCCTGGGTGGCCGAGGTCAGATAGAGGCCGCGCAGCCAGGCTGCCTCCTCGTAGCGGCTCTCGCCGAACATCGCCTCGACCAGCACCTGGATCGGCTCGGACAGGCTTTGCAGCTGTGCGGGAAAGCGGAAGATCTCGGCCCGTTCGGCCAGCTTGTCCTCGTCCTCCAGCCGCGGCACCAGCCGCTTTTCCAGCTCCCTCGACAGCGTCGTGATTTCGCCCGCGATCGTCTTGGCGTCGACGCGCGCGTCGAGTGGGAAGGTCGTCCCCCACACCTGTTCGCGCGCCGCCGTCGACAGGCCGCCGAAGAAGGCCTCGAAGCCTCTGATCAGGTCGGCCTTGGTCAGCATCAGATAGACCGGCAGGCGGATCTCCAGCCGCTCCTCGAGTTCGGCCAGGCGCCTGCGGATCTTGCGGCCATGCGCCTTGACGGCTTCGTCGCCCTCGGACAGCGCGTCGATCCCAAGCGCAACGATGACGCCGTTCAGCGCACGGCGGCCACGGTGCTTCTTCAACAGGTCGAGGAAGCCCAGCCATTCCACGGCGTCGACATCGGGCTGGCTTTCCTGCTGGACATAGCGCCCGGCGGTGTCGATCATCACTGCGTTTTCGGAGAAGAACCAGTCGCAGTTGCGGGTACCGCCGATGCCCTGCAGATCGTCGGTGAGGTCGATCGGAAAGTTGAGGCCGGATTGGCGCAATGCCGTCGTCTTGCCGGTCGCCGGGGGGCCGACGATCACATACCACGGCATCTCGCGCAGGAACTTGCGGCCGCCGAGCTTGCGGCGCTTCAACTCGACCATGACGTCCTGGAACTTGGCGCCGACCGCGGCGACGTTTTCCTCGCCCGGGCTGAGCCGCTTTTCCTCGACCGGGGCGGAAATCTCGGCGACGAACATGCGGTTGGCGCGGATCGCGCGGCGCTGCGCGACGATCAGCCAGATCAGCCAGAAGATCACCAGAAGAGCGATGATGACGATGCGCACCGTCTCCGACGCCATCGGCACATAGTCGCCGACCCGTACGATCGGGCCGAATACCCAGATGATCAGCGACAGCAGCGCCAGGCCGATCAGCGTCCACAGGAAACGCGAAGTCAGGACCGCCCAGAGGAAGCGCAGGATGAACATGTCACAGCCTCTTTTCGACCAGCACTTCGACGCGGCGGTTCAAGGCCCGGCCTTCGCGTGTGCCGTCGTCGGCCACCGGATCGGTGGCGGCCCGGCCTTCGGAGCGCACGCGCTCCTTCGGCACGCCGTTCTGAATCAGGATATCGGCAATTTCCGCGGCGCGGGCTTCCGACAGCCGCTGGTTGGTGGACAGTGGGTTGGTCTTCTGCAACGGAACGCCGTCGGTGTGGCCGACCACGGTGATATCGCCGATCAGCTCCTGGTTCTCGAGGATCACCTTGGCGACCGAGGCGATGAGCGGATCGAAGCCGTCTGTCAGCTGCGCGCGCGACGACTGGAAGAGTTCGGGATTGGAGGCCTGGATGACCAGCCGCGCCAGCGACACGCTCTCCGTGCCGCTCAGCGCTCTCTTGATCTCGTCGGGTGCTGCCGCCTGGAATTCCGGCAGCAGCGCGAAATCCACCGCCACCGGCGGCGGCGCGTCGACCTTCGGCGAAGCGCGGGTGACATCCGTACGCGTCGGCGGCGGCAAGGCGCGAACCAGCGCCGAAAGCTCGACCGCCTGGCTGCTCAGGCTCATCGACAGCCCGATATGAATGGCGGTGGCGATCACCGCCGCTGCCGCAACCATCACCCAGATCGGCACGATGAAGCGCTGCGGCTCGTCGGAGGCGATCACGCCCTTCCAGTTGGGCGAAAGCTGTGCGCCTTCGGCGTCGCTGTCGCGCAGGAAGCGCGCCGCGGCCACACGCACGGCATTGAGCGAACGGTCGCCGGAGCGGCCCGGCACGCGATATTTGCCGCGGAAGCCGAGCGCCATGCAATGATATTGCAACTCCAGCATTTCGCGGTCGCGATTGGGATGGCGCTCCAGCTCTTCAAGACGGGCGAAGAACTGCGCGCCGGCATCGACGTCGCCGCGCAGCATCACCACCAGCGGCTGGCGTGGCCATGCGCTGGCGCCGCCCCACGGCGTGTTCAGCGCCAGATCATCGAGCAACGCGGCCACCAGCCACGCGGCCTGGTCGGCGCGCTCAAGTGACGATCCCTGTGCCATGGTGGCGTCGCGGCAGCGCACGAGTTCGTCGAGCAGCCTGGTGCGCAGGGCTTCCGGGTTCTCAGGCGGCTGCGCGTTTTCGAGTTCGGGTGCAAATTCCAGCAGCGGCGAGAACGCGTTGACGAGCACGTTCGGATGCGCGCGCGCGGAGCGTTTCGCGGTCACCCCTGACGCCGGCAGCGGCATGGCGCGCGGCGTTGGCGCTCCGCTCAGCCGAATGCGCGTCCGCTCCCGATCCTCGGACAGTCCGAATGGATCGTCCCTGCTCATCATCTCACCTGTTGACCGAGTAGCAGTCGACCTGCGGTTCGCTGGGCAGCACGCCCGAAACGCCGATCACAAACCCGGGCGCTTCGAGCAGCGAGGCCCAGTGCTCGCTTTTCTGGTCCAGTTCGAGGCACAGCCGGTCGCCGTCATAGGGAATTTCGCGCGGCTGCGAATGCAGGGGCTTCAGCGGAATGCCGGGCAGGCGTGATTTCCACAGCCCTTCGAATTCGCTGGCCGAGCCGACGGTCGCCTGGTTGACGAAAATCTTGCGCAAGGCATCCTCCGAGAGTTCGGAGCCGATCCGCACCACGATGCGGCTCGCCACCAGAAGTTTCGGGTTGTCGATGCGGATCTTCCACACATTGGTGGCATGGCGCATGACCGGCAGGGCGCGCGATTTCGGCTCGATGTAGCGCAGGCTGAGGATCAGCGAACGCAGCGCATCGGCCAGCGCCGAATAGGCGGGTCCGGGCGCCATGTGGTCGTAGACAGGCAGTTCGCCGAGCCGCCTTGCGCTCGAGCCATAGGTCGCCATCGAGCCGGCTAAGCCAGCCAGCTCCATATAGACCTCGGCTGGATGGAAGACATCCTGCACAAGCATGTGCGCCAGCCGCGGCCGCGCGGCGTTGACCAAATTGAGGATCAGAAGATCCTCGACGCTGCGCCCGGGGCCGCCCAGCACCATCTTGCCATGCGCCTCGGCGATCTGGTCGAGGCCGGTGACCACTTCCTGCAGCAGCCGGCTGTACCAGGACGCCGCGCCGATGACCAAGGTCGGCGGCAGGAAGGTGTCGTCCAGGGCCACGCCGCCATCGGCGCGCACGCCCTTGAGTTCGGCCACCGGCAGCGCGGTGTAGCCGCCGACGGCGGTGCCCGGCGCCAGCAACAGCGCCTGCGGCCGTGCGATCTCGATTTCCTCTGGATCGGAGCCGCCATGCACGGCGTCGCGCACCGACACGATCCGGCCGCGATAGCGCGCGCCGGACGGCTCGGCGTGAGCGGGGTCGAAGCCGACGCCGCCTGGCGGTTCGAGCGGCAGCGCTATCAGCACCGGTCCAGCGCCCATCTCCGGCGTCACCGCCAGCGGCCGCGGCGCATCCATCGTCTCGGGGATCGCGAACGGCGTCCCGTCTGGAAAGATGCCGCGTGCCGAGAGCACCGAGATCTGGCCGGCATCGAGCTGTGCCTGATCGAGCATCAGCGTTCGAAAGCCGAACGTATGCAGATGCCCGGCCTGCAAGGCGCCGCGCACCGTCGCTTCGAAGAAGCGGTCCTGTTGCTGGAAATGCTGGGTGCGGAGGAACAGTCCCTCCGACCACAGCACCCTGTTTGCATCGCTCATGCCGGCACTCTCTGCTTCCTGCTCATCATGTTGCGCGGCTTGCGGACTTTTGCCGCCAATGCATGTCGCTCAAAAGTGGTCACGGTTTTGAGAGAACGACATGCATAAAAATAAAGATCTAAAGCGCGTCGCCTGAATCCGTTCAAACGCGACGCGCTTTAGGCGGAAATCCCGCCGCTGCCGAGCTTCACATTGACCGTGAACTTCGATCCCGGCGAAACCGATTTGGTCGTGCGCCAGTTGCGTCCGCCGGGTTCCCTGATCAGCGCGACGAAGCCGAGTGCTGCCACTTCTGGCTCGACCGTGATGGTCTTCGATGCGGTCTTGCCGGGTCCGACGGAAACCGTGTCGGAGCCGATGAGATCGCCGCCAAGTGCCGCGCCGGCACCGCCCTGCAGGGCAAAATAATCGGCCGAATTGAAGGCGCCGGTGCTCTTCAGCCGTAAGACCATTACCGTTACCGGCCTGTCCCCGCCGCCCGGTCCCGGGTTCATGCCGGCCCCACCGGCCAAATTGACCGTTATGACGGAGGGTTTAGGCGGGCCGCTCTGACAAGCCGTCAGCAGTCCCGTCGCCCCGATGGCAAGGATAAATTGGCGTCTGTCGATCATGTCTCAGTCCTCCTCATATGCATCACGAAAATCAGCGCCGATCTCGCCCAGAAAACGCGTCTCGGCGCTGTGAGCGATTTCACGGTGGCGTTTCTGGTACAATTCCCAGAGCTTGGCGCCGCGCCCGCCGGTCAGCAGATTGCCGATCGCCGAACTCGACTTCAGTTCCTGCTCGATCGCCGCCGGATCGAAGCGGTCGATCATGCGCTTGAGCGCGCCCTGCACGCCGCGCCAGGCGCGAACGTGATGCTGCGCCAGATCGCGCACCGCGTCCTTGATCGCCGCCTCGGCGCCGAGGAAACCGGGGCTGCGCTCGGCCAGGATGGTTACCAGCGCATCGTCGACCGAGGGCAGGAATTTGAGCGGGTTGACTTCGGATGCGCCAACCACCGTTTGAGCGACGCGAGCGTTGCCCTTCTCTTCGGCGCGCTTGCGCAAAAGCTGCATCAGCCCTTCCATCATCAGCCGGTACTCGCGGCCGAATTTCTCCATGTCGGCAACCGGATCGCGGCCGGGAAAGCCGGGCTCGTCCATGCCCATGCCGCGCAGGAAAGCGGCGCGCAATTCCGCGTCCGACGGTCCGGCTGACGGCCGCGCCGCGGATTGGCGGACAGGAGCGCGTGGTGGCGGTGGAGACGGGGGAGGCGGTGGCTGCGGTGGCGATGGCTCGGCCGCGCGAGCCGGCAGCTCCCAAGGCGCGGCGGAGGGAGCAGGCGAGGCCGCATCGCTCGCGCCGCCATCCGTCGCGCCTGCGTCGAGACTGGTGGACTCGGCCGGGCCAAAACCAAACCCGTCATCGTAGGCCGGCGGCTTCTCGGAACTGGATCTGCTCGGCTCTCGCGACAGCGGTGCGGAATCGAGGCCGAAGGGATCGTCGAACAGCGGCTTGCCAACACCCTTGTCGGGGGCGGTCTCGGGCGCAGGCGTCGCCACCGGGTCGAGGCTGAATGGATCATCGAACGCCTGCGAGCTGCGTTCATCTGCACGCGCGAAGGCCCCGGGCACCGGCTTTTCGAACGGATCGGGCAGGTCGGCAGGGCGTGGCCGTCCCGGCTCTTCTTGGGTCGTGGACGAAAAGAAATCGTCGCCACCGAGACTGACCGGCGCCCGCGACGCGGTCGGCTTGCTGGGCATCGAAGGCCTCAAGGCCGGCGCCTCGGTCTTCGCTGTCTGCAAATCGACGCACACCACATAGTCGCCCAGCCGCAGCCGCATGCCGCTTTGCAGGCGCTCGGTATTTCCCGCGCCGAGTGGGCTGCTGGCATCGTCGATGAACAGCCCGCTGCTGGAAGTGTCGGTGACGAAATAGCCGCCCCGCTTGCTGGTGATCTTGCAGTGGGCGCGCGAGACGAACATGTCGGGATCGTTGATCTGCCAGTCGGCGTCGGCGCTGCGGCCGATCACCAGCTCACCCTCGTCCAGCCGCGCCTGCCGCGTGACTTGCGCGCGGGGTCCCTGTTCGAGCGTCAGCAGCAGGCTCATGCCGCCACCTCTTCGCGCCAGCCGACGATGGTGCGCAGCCGCATGTCTTCGGCATCGCCTCGCGCAGGGTTGCGCGCCAGCCAGGTGGTGCGGGCAAGCTGGACGGTGCCGAGCTTTGCCGGCGGCACTGCCTTTGCCGCAAGCACGATCCTGAGATCGACATCGATGGTCTCGCCGATCAGGTCGCGCACCGCCTGCTTCAACAACTTCAGCCGCTCGCCGCCGGGCAGGAACGCCTTGTAGTCGATATAGCTGAGCGCACCGATGCGCAGTTCGATCCGGCTTTGCCGGCTGAAGCTGCGCGGGCCGATGGTGGCGCTGCGGCCGAGTGTGGCATAGCTGCCGGCCAGCCGGCTCTGCAGCGCCTTGGGAATGGTCATCCAGGCGCCGACGAATTCCTTCAGCACCACCGGAACCTTGAAGGCTTCGGCCAGGAACAGGGTCAGCCGCTCGGGACCGTCGACCTGGCTGGCGAGCGAGGCGGCCTGGCGAAGCTTTACCGCATCGAGTTCGGCGTCCTGCGTGCCCGGCAGCCCGATGCCGGCCATCGCTTCCAGCATGGAACGGACGCGGCCGCCGACACCGCGTTCGACCTGCACGGCCGGATGCGCATCCGCCCAGGCGCGATAATAAAGCGCGATCATCCGGTGCTGCAGGATGTTGACGAAATCGACGAAGGTCGTGTCGCTCGTCTGCCGCGCCTCGGCGCCCGCATACCAGCGCTGCGACAGCCGATCGAGCACCCAGCGCGTCATATGCAGCGGCATCGGCCCTTCAGGCCCGAGCAGGCCCAGATTGTTGACCGTCACCCGCGCCGGCGACTTGTCCGTCGGTTCGCGGAAATCCACCACGTCCTGCACTGCGAAGGACAGCCGCACATTCTGGCCGAGCCTTGCCGGCTCGCGGTCCGGCCGGCCGGAATGGCCGAACAGGCCGCCTTGCCGCTCGAGTCGGCGCAGCAGTTCGAAGAAGTCGAAACTCTCGGACAGGGTTGCGGCTCGCTCTAGATCAGGTAGCGATTGCCGGGCGTCATCGGCCATGGCACATCCTCCTGTTTCTGGAGCAATCGCGTGCGCGTGCGCACGAACCCGTTTATTCCGGCATGACGGGCAAACAGCCGCGACAGCAGCCCCGACATCAGCAAGGTGCTCTGCCCAGCCAGCACCGACTGGTCGACATGCAGCGTCACCTCCGTGCCGCGGCCGAAGCACATCGGCCCTTCGATCGCCAGCCTTTCGATCACCGCGCGCGAATCGATGCGCACGATCGAGCGTACATTGCGGGCAAGCCCGGGATCGCCGCGTTCGGCATAGAGATCGAGCAGCGCATGCAGCGGATCGACGCCGCGCCCTTCCTTGGCCAGGCTGAGGAAGTTCAGCGCCAGCTGCGACACCAGCCGCCAGGCCAGATCGTCGGCGCGCGACTCGCTGTCGGCGCCGGTCGGCAGCGCTGCCGGGATGGCCGGCTGCGGCGAACGCAGCGCGCCGAGCAGCCTGACCGATTCCACCGGGTCGCCCGCTTCCAGCGTCAGCGTTGGCGTGTCGTCGAGGATGGCAAGATCGCGGTTTGTGCACAGTGCCACGACGTCGACGCGCTTGAGCGGCCGGTTGGCCTGACTGTTGACTGGGCGCGACACCGCCAGGAAGACGTCGTCGCCGGCATAGGAGGTCCGCGTCACGCCCTGGCGCCGCTCGTCCTCGGTCGGCCGGCGCGGCCGCCGCTCCGTCGAATAGACCCAGCCGCTGCCGCGATTTTGCCCAAGGCTGAAGAGTTCCGGTATCTCCGCGTCGGGTCCCTCGGCATCGGCGTCTTCGACGCGGATGACGCGGTAGATTTCAAAGTCGCGCGCCCGCGTGCGGTCGGCATGCAGCACCTGGCGTGTCTTGCGCTGGTCGAGCTCGACGATGTTGCACTCGCGCTCGAAGAGATTGATGATCGGGGTGGCGAAGAGATCGAAATCCGCCGGCGTCAGATCGGCGAGTTCGGGCACCGGACGCCGGAACAGGAAGATGATTTCGAGCCCGGCCTGGCATTTGCGCACGACCGGCAGCAAGCCGGTGACGCGCCCATAATGGAAGCGCTCGGGCATCATGAAATATTCGCGCAGCAGGCGGTAGCCTTCGAAGGTCGGCCGCGTGCGCGGCATCAGCGCCTCGGCATCGGCAATGCCGACCATCTCCGGCGGCGGTAGCGGCGACAATGGATTGGTCTTGCCTTCCGGTCGAGCGCCGACACCAGAGCAGACTCCGAAGATGGCGTCGAAGATTAGCGGCGCCTTGGTGCGGTTGGCGAAATAGAAGTCGAGCCGGTCGAGCGCCAGTTCGTCGAGCTTGCCTTTGCCGGTCCGCGCCAGCGTGATGCGAAGTGCCGCTTCGCCGGCCTTGCCGGCGATCGGGCCGATGCCGGCGGCGGCAAGCGCGCTGCGGTCCTGGAAATAGCCGACCGAACTGATCGCGATCGGAAACAGCGTCATGTCCTGCGCGGTGGTGAAGGTGCAGCGTGTCGACAGGCCGGCCTGCAGGCTGGAGACCAGCCGCGTGCCGCGCTTGACGACGTGGCCGGCAAGCATTGTCTGCACCTGCTGGCCGGGCTTCAGCACCACCATGGCGGTTGCCGGCACCGGCGTGACGAGATCGGGATAAAGCACGTCGAGGATGCTGCGCGAAAACCGCGAGCGCTCGGCATCCACCTTCAGGCGCGTGCGCGCGGCGAGGAAGGCGACGCCGTCGAGCAGCCGCTCGACATAGGGGTCGGGACACGGCACCGTATCCAGCGACAAATTGCGGGCAACCGCCGGATGCATGTCGGCGAACTCCGCCGCCAGCCCGCGTATGTGGGACAGTTCCTCCTCGTAATATTCTACGAAGACCCGGTCCATCTCTCAGGCTTCCCTGAACTCGGTGCGCGCCAGTCCGTTGTCGAGATTGATCGTCGTGCGCAGGCGCATGCGCTCGGGCGTCGGCGTCATGATCAGCACGGCGTCGATCTCGATCTTCAGGCCGGTCTTGTCGCCGAGGTTGACCGTGACTTTCGTCGCGCTCTCCTTCAGCCGCGGCTCGAATGCGGCGAGCACGGCGCGGATCTCGCGTGCCAGAACATCGCGATCGAAGTCGCGCGACGACCGGCCGGAGAAGGACGGCACGCCATAATTGACAACGCTGCGGCGCACCTCCGGAAAGTCGGCCAGCGATGTCGGACTGTCGGTCATCTGCTCGGCCTCGAGATCGGATAGCAGCGGCGCGGATTCGAAACGCTCGGTGTTGAACAGCGCCTCGATGTCGCGCCGCACGGCCTCGCGCAGCACATCGGGCGACACCACGATGCCTCGGCTTTCAAGCTCGCCACGGTGCCGGTTCTGAAACGCCAGCCGGTGCAGCCGGCGCTTCTGATCGGGGTTCAATGCGTCATCGGCGTCGATGCGCCTCGGTCCGTCTGCCAGCAGCTCGTCCAGGCGCTCTGCGCCAAGCTCCTCCTGCAGAGCCTGCCTGAGCCCGTCTATCTCCGAGCTCAGGCCCGGCAGATCGTTGACGAGGCGGTCCCACAGCGAAGGCTGTACCGCCTCGCGCTTGGCCCGTGAACCGCCCGCCTGTACCTTGTCGGCGGCAGGGCGCTTTGCTCGCCCCTCACTTGCCGACATAGACATCCATTTCGGCTTCGTCATTGTCGTCATAGACGAACTTGATCTTCTTGTAGGCGAAGGAGACTTCCTCCTGGATCAGGTCGGCTTCATCATCGGCCTGCGACATGTCGTATTCCATGATCGAGGCGTCGGTCAGGGTAACGACCAGATAGTCCTTGCTCTCGCCGTCGATGGTCCGCCGCGCGGAGAATTTGACCTCGTCCAGCGCCTTGTTTTCGAACAGGGCCTTGGCCAGATAGGGTGAGGCCTTGTCATAGTGCTTGGTGAACTTGATCATGCCCATCGACACGCGGCCTCGGCGCGAGAGGGAATTGGGGTCGTAGGGCGCGACCATCTTGTAATCGACGCCATGGATTTCGATCTCGTCGTCATGGCCGTCGCGTGTGCTAGGCCCCTTGATATCCGGAACTTTCAGAAAACCGTCGATCTTCATTGTGGGCATTTTCGTTCTCCACCGCTTTCAAACAAAGGTTTGGTTGCTGCAATCAGGTCTTCACGGACGGCAATTCCGACACCAGCCTGAGCGAGGCGTTGATGCCCTCCAGCTGGTAGTGCGGGCGCAGATAGAAGCGGGCGTTGTAGTAGCCCGGCCGGCCCTCCACGCTGTCGACCTGCACCTCGGCGGCGGCAAGCGGACGCTTGGCGCGCGCCTTGTCGTCGGCGAAGGCCGGGTTGGCCAGCACGTACCGGTTGATCCATTCGGTCAACCAGATCTGCATGTCGGTGCGTTCCTTGAACGATCCGACCTTGTCGCGCGCAATCGCCTTGAGGTAGTGGGCGAAGCGCGAGACCGGGAACAGGTAGGGCAGGTTGGCGGAGAGCCGCTCGTTGGACTGGGCGTCGGGGTCGACCAGGCGGCCCGCCCGCGTCTCGTCGTCCTGCAGCGAATGGGCGCCGATGAAGGCCGCGAGATCGGTGTTCTTGCGGTGCAGGATCGGCATCAGCCCGAGCTTGGCCAGTTCCGCCTCGCGCCGGTCGTCGATGGCGACTTCCGTCGGGCATTTCATCGCGATCGAGCCGTCATCGGTCGGGAAGGAGTGCACCGGCAGGTTAAGCACAGTGCCGCCATTTTCGACGCCGCGGATCTGGGTGCCCCAGCCATAGAGCTTGTGGCTGCGGTTGATGTTGACGCCCATCGGGAAGGCAGCGTTCATCCAGACATATTTGTTGTGGTCGCCCTGCACTTCCTCCTCGAAGGAGAAGCCCTTGACCGGGACTGTCTCCGAGCCGTAGGGCAGCCGCGCCAGCACGCGCGGCATGGTCAGCCCGATATAGCGCGCATCCTCGCTCTCGCGCAGCGATTGCCACGAGGCGTAGGCCGGGTTGGAGACGATCTGCTGCAGGTCCTGCGGGTTGGGCAGTTCCTGCCAGCTGTCCATGCGGAACAGCCGTGGCGAGGCGGCGGCGATGAATGGCGTGTGCGCCGAGGCGCAGATGCCGGAGATGTTGCGCAACAGGCCGACGTCGCGCGGGTGGTTGGAGAACTCGTAGGCGCCGATGACGCAGCCGATCGGTTCGCCGCCGAGCATCGAATACTCGTCGGTGTAGACCTTCTTGAAGATCGGGCTCTGGTCCCACATCTGGCCTTCATAGTCTTCGAGCGTATCGGCCAGCTGCTCCTTGGAAATGTTCATCACCCGGATCTTCAGCTTCTGATCCGTCTCGGTGTTGTTGATGAGGTACCAGAGGCCGCGCCAGGTGCCTTCCATCTGCCGCACTTCCGGCGCGTGCAGGATTTCGTTGACCTGGGTCGTCAGCATCTTGTCGATGCCGGCGATCAACGACTTGATCGACTTGATCGAGTTGGACGAAATCGTCGTCGTCTCGGAGCGCGACTGCGCCGCCAGAGCCAGGTTGCGAACCAGCTGCTGCAGCTTCTCGCTGTCGTCCTTCTTGACCTTGAAGTCCTTCTCCAAGAGCTGGCTGAATTCGCCGAGATCGACGGCCTCGGCCTCGGCGACGGATGCTGCGGTCTTTTGCTGTTCGGCCATGATCTATTCCTCACCCTTGTCGTCGGACAGCGCCTGGGCGGCGATCTGGCCAAGCAGCGGCTGGTTGTTCAGCAATTGGGCGATGCGCTTTTCGGCATCGACGCGGCCGTCCATGAAGCCGAGCAGCTCCTCGAGCTGGCGCCGCATCTTGAGGATTTCGGCCAGTTGCGGGACCTGTTCGGCGATCTTGTCGGGGGCGAAATCGCCCATCTTGGTGAAGGTCAGGTCGAGCGCCAGTTCTTCGTCGCGCTCCTGTCCCTCGGCCTGCGGCAGCGTGTTCTTCACCCGCGCCTTGACCCTGGGTCCCAGCGCTTCCATGAATTTGGGGAAGCGGTTGGCATCGGTCTCGACAAAGGAACGGTCGAGCACCGTCTTGGACGCTTCCCTGGTCTGCGATGCGCCCGACAGGTCGGCCATCACGCCCATGACGAACGGCAGTTCGATCGTCGTCGGGCTGCCGTAGGTTTCGACATCGTAGGCGATCTGCACGCGCGGGGCGCGATTTCGCTCGATGACCTTCGCTTTGCTTTCGGCTGGCATGTGTTGCTACCTTTCATCCTTCTGGGCAGTCTTCTTGGCGTCGGGAACGCCGGCGAGCAGCCGGAATTCCTTGAGCCCCGACGGGGCGAGGTCTTCCATCAGTTCAACGAAATCCATGTGCACCATCCTGCGCACCCGGCGGGCGAGATGCGGGATCGGGCTCGACGGCTCGGTGCGGTCGTAGAACGCGACCACAAGGTCGAGGCACTTCACCACATCGTCGCGCGAGGAAATCCTGTCCGGGAGCCCCGCACCGGTCTCCGCGTAGCTTGCCATCGTCTCGGCTCCATGACCGTTTCTGACCGGCGCGGCCGGGCTTGCCGGGGGAGCAGCCGGGCTGGCCGCCCCCTTCGTCGCTGCCTCTTCCGTGGTCTCGACCGCCGTATTGCGTTCCAGCGTCGTCAGCACGCGCTGCAAAAATCGTTTCAGGTCCGGGACGGCGGCCCCGTTGCTGTCAAGGCGGGCATTCAGCGCCGCATCGACCGCGTCGAGCGCCTCGATCGCTGCGTGCGCCCCGGCGATGAGCGCCGTCATCTGTTCACCGGCCTGGTCCTGATGGGCGGCACAACCGCTGCCCACCCGGTTCAGGAGCTGTCCGTGCGCGCTGACCAGTGCTGCCTTCTCCGTGGCATTCAATCCCGACGCCGCTTCCTGAAGCATGACGCGATCGTCGAGCGCACCCTGTTCGAGATCGCGTCCACTGATCGGCCCGATGGGACGCGGCGCGAAGAAGACCATCTGCCTGAGGTTCGCCAGCAGGCCTTCCTGGCCGTTCTGCAGGTCGGCCAGCGCGTTGAGGCGGCGCAGGGCGGCCTCGCGTGGTTGGGGGCTGGCCCGCAGCGCCGGGTGCATCGTCTCCCAATGCGTCTCGAAGGTCCTTGCAATCAGGGTCAGGCCCTGTGCCAGTCCGGCCAATCCCTCTTCATTGGCCAGCGCCCGGGCGACAATGACGAGCAGGCGCAGGTCGCGGCCATGCGAACGCAACTCCTCGGCCTTGCCGAGCACGGCAGGCCAGTCGACCGGAATGGTCGATTGCGCGGCTGGCTTGTTGCGCCCGTCATGGACGACCTTGACCTGCGGCTCCGTGAGCCGCTCCAGCTCATGAAAAGCCGGATCGTTGCGCAAGTCTTCGCCTGACGGATTTTCACCGTCCAGCGGAGCAAGCCAGAGTGCGAGATCGATCACAGATACCCCCGGCGACCGGCTCTAAAACCGTACGTGACCCAACGTTAGCACACGGTTGCATATTCCCACAATTCGCCATCCGCTCAAAAGTTAACGAGCGCTAATGAATGTCGGTGCAACTGCGTCTCGGATGGCGCAATTCATGGCGTGCTTGGCCAACCTCGTATGTGAAGCGCATCGCATAGGATTAGAAAAAATCGTGGTTGTCTGCATTTGGCGGCGCGGGACTCTCCACAAAGGGAAAAGGCCGGCTGCATCAAGCGCTTTGTCAAGCGGCTGCTTATGTGGCAGGCTGTCGACGGGGCAGATTGCAGGAGCACGTTCGATGGAACAGCGCCGGTCGTCGCAGGGGTTCAAACGCAAGGAACTGGTTGGCAAGCTCAATCCGGTCTGCCTGCGCGCCTTCAAGGCCGCCGCCGACAGCGCCAAGCTGCGCGGCAATCCTTACGTCGAACTCGTCCATTTCATAGAACAACTGGTGCTGTCCGAGCGTTCGGATGTGCAGATGATCATTGCCGATGCCGGCGTCGATGCCAGCCGGCTTACCAGCGAAATGACCCGCGCCGTCGACAAGCTGCCCTACGGCGCCACCTCGATCGAGGAATTTTCCGACCACATTTTCCACGCCATCCAGGAAGCCTGGAATCTGGCGACGCTGGAATTCGGCATGGAGGAGGTCCGCAGCGCCCATGTCGTGCTCGCCTGCCTGAAGACGCCGGTGCTGGAAGGCCTGGTGGCGAAGATCAGCGGCGAATTCGACCAGATCGACGCCGACGGGGTCATCGCCCGCTTTGCCGAGGTGGTGGACGGTTCGCTCGAAGCCGGCGCCACGGCAGCAGTGGCTCCCACCGCGGAGGCGCCGCGGCGAGCTCCGGGCGGGGACTCCGCGCTGGCCAAATACGCCACAGACCTCACCCAGCGCGCCCATGACGGCAAGATCGACCCGGTCGTCGGCCGAGACCCGGAGATCCGGCAGATCATCGATATCCTGATGCGGCGCCGGCAGAACAACCCGATCCTGACCGGCGAGGCCGGTGTCGGCAAGACCGCGGTGGTCGAGGGGTTTGCCCTGCGCATCGCCCAGGGCGACGTGCCGCCGCCCCTGCAGGGCATCAGCGTGCGTATGCTCGACGTCGGCCTGATGCAGGCCGGCGCCAGCGTCAAGGGCGAGTTCGAGAAGCGCCTGAAGGCGGTGATCGACGAAGTTCAGTCATCCGAGACGCCGGTCATCCTGTTCATCGACGAGGCGCACACGCTGATCGGCGCCGGTGGTGCCGCCGGAACCGGCGATGCCGCCAATCTCTTGAAGCCGGCGCTGGCGCGCGGCGAATTGCGCACCATCGCCGCAACCACCTGGGCCGAGTACAAGCAGCACATCGAAAAGGACCCGGCGCTGACCCGCCGTTTCCAGGTGGTCAAGATCGATGAGCCGTCGGAAGCGGTCGCTGTGCTCATGCTGCGCGGTGTAGCCGGCGTGCTCGAACAGCATCACGAAGTGCAGATCCTGGACGAGGCGATCGAGGCGGCGGTCGGCCTGTCGCATCGTTACATCCCGGCGCGGCAATTGCCCGACAAGGCGGTCAGCCTGCTCGACACCGCTTGCGCCAGGGTGGCGATCTCGCAGCATGCGACGCCGGCCGAGGTCGAGGACATTTTGCGGCGCCGCCAGGCGCTGGAAGTCGAAAGCGGCATCATCGGCCGCGAGGCCGCGATCGGCATCGAAGTAACTGACCGGCAGGCGCGGGTCGAGGCCGGGCTCACTGAAGCCGGGACCATGCTCGCCGCCGCCGAGGAGCGCTGGGAGCGCGAAAAGGCGCTGGTTGCCGAGATCCTCGAACTGCGCGCGCGGCTGCGCGGCGACGGCGTCCCGCTCGATGCGGTGGCGACAGCTGAGGCCGAAGCCGAACCGGCAGCGCCGGACGAAGAAAAGACCAAGGTGCCCAAGGCCGAGACGCCCAAGGCCGAAACGTCCGAGACCGAAGCGCCGGCTGCCGAAGCTGCGCCGTCAGATCCTGCCGCCGATCTGGCGCGGCTGCGTGAACTCATGGCCGAGCTTGCCACCGCGCAAGGCGAGACGCCGCTGATCCTGCCGTCGGTCGACCGCAATGCGGTAGCTGCCGTGGTCCAGGACTGGACCGGCATCCCGACGGGACGGATGCTGTCCAGCCAGACCGAAAAGGCGCTCAAGCTGGCCACCACGCTGTCCGAACGTGTCGTCGGCCAGGATCACGCCATGGAGATGATTGCCAAGCGCGTGCAGACCAGCCGCGCCGGGCTCGGAGCGCCGGAAAAGCCGGTCGGCGTGTTCCTGCTCTGCGGCCCCTCGGGAGTCGGCAAGACCGAGACGGCCCTGGCGTTGGCCGAGACGCTCTATGGCGGCGAACAGAACCTGATCTCGATCAACATGTCCGAATTCCAGGAGGCGCACACCGTCTCGACGCTCAAGGGCGCACCGCCCGGCTATGTCGGCTACGGCAAGGGTGGCATTCTCACCGAGGCCGTGCGCCGAAAACCCTATTCGGTGATCCTGCTCGACGAGGTCGAGAAGGCGCATCCCGACGTCCACGAGATCTTTTTCCAGGTCTTCGACAAGGGCATGATGGATGACAGCGAGGGAAGGCGCATCGACTTCAAGAACACGCTGATCCTGCTGACGTCCAATGTCGGCTCCGAAGTCATCATGGAGCGGACCGGCAACGGCACGGTGAGGGCAGGGCTCGACGGCCTCGATGCTGCACTGCGCGCTCCACTGCTGAAGGTGTTTCCAGCGGCCTTCCTCGGCCGCGTCGTGACCATCCCTTACTATCCGCTCTCGGATTCGATGATCGAGGCCATCACCCGCCATCAGTTCGGCAAGATCGCGCGGCGGCTGCGCGCCAGCCACGACGCCGAACTGGTGATCGGCGACGGCGTCATGGCGCTGGTCAGGGCGCGCTGCACCGAAATCGAGTCCGGTGGCCGCATGATCGACGCCATCCTCACCAACACGCTGTTGCCGGAACTCAGCCGCGGCGTGCTGAACCGGTCGCTCGACGGCGAGAAGATGACCAAGGTGACCGTCAGCGCTTCCACTGACGGGTTTGCCTATTCGTTCGAATAGTCAGGCCTGACTGCTCGGCTCCGTCTCGGCGCGGATCAGCTTGATGTCGGCGCCGGCTGCCCAGGCGCCGATATCCTCGCGCCGCAACGCCGCCGCCATCATGTCGGGAAACAGGTCCGGCGTGCAGGCGAAGACCGGTATGCCAAGTGCCGCGACCGAAGCCGACATCGCCGGATCATAGCCCGGCCGGCCCTGATCGGTCAGCGCCAGCAGCACGATGACATTGACGCCGGACCGGACCAGCGCCGCAAGCCGCCGCAGCAAGTCCTGGCCGTTGCCGCCCTCATAGAGGTCGGTGATCAGCACGAAGTGGGATTTGGTCGGCCGCTCGATGCGGTCGGCGCAATAGGCGACCGCCTGGTTGATGTCGGTGCCGCCGCCGAGCTGCACGCCAAACAGCACCTCGACCGGGTCGCTGAGCTCTTCGGTCAGGTCGACGATGGCCGTGTCGAAACAGACCAGCTTGGTGCGCACGACCGGCAGCGACGCCATCACCGCGGCGAAAATCGAGGCGTAGATCACCGAGCTCGCCATCGAGCCGGACTGGTCGACGCACAGCACCACTTCGTCGAGATCGACCAGCCGGCGTTGCTTGCGCATGAAGCCGACCAGTTTTTCCGGCACGACGGTTTTGTGCTCAGGCTGGTAGTGGCGAAGATTGGCCGAGATGGTGCGCGGCCAGTCGATGTCGCGTTGGCGCGGCCGGTTGGTGCGTCGCGACTTGTCGAGCGCGCCACGGATCGCCTCGGCGGTCTTCTGCTCCAGCCGCTGCATCAGCTTGGCAACGATGTCGGCGATGATGGTGCGGGCGATGTCCTTGGTCTTGGCCGGCATCACCGAACGCAGCGAGATCAGGTCGGCGACGAGGTTGACGTCGGCCTCGATCGCCTTGAGGAATTCCGGCTCCATCAGCATCTGCTTCAGGTTCAGCCGCTCAAAGGCATCCTTCTGGACGATCTGGACCACCTGGGCGGGAAAGAAGGAGCGGATATCGCCCATCCATTGCGCCACGCGTGGCGCCGAGCGGCCGAGCCCGCCGCGCCGCTTGCGCGGGTCGGCATCGGCATTGGCGCCGTCGCCGTAAAGCGCATCGAGCGCCGAAGACAGTTTTTTGTCATCACTGGAAAGGGCGGAGGAAGCCTCGTCATCGGCGCCGATCGCCAGCCGCCAGCGGCGCTCGCGCCCGCTATCGGAGGATGCTGGGCCGGGTTCGGGCACTTCGGCTTCGTCATCCATTGTCACACTCCGCCCGCCAGCAATGGCCCAAGCCGCTCCAGGTGACGGCGCCAGCCCTCGCCGCCATCCGGCGCCGGCGTCAGGCCGGCCGGCAACCTTGCGGTGCGGCCGAGCACGGCCTCGATCAACCGCTGCCGCTCCATCGAGTCCAGATTGGAGAAGACGCGGCGCAGCAATGGCAGATGCGCGATGAAAGCTTCCTCGTCGAGCGATTTCAGCCACCCATCGACGGCGCCGCGCAGGCCCTCGTCGTAGATCAGCCGCTGGCCGGCAGTGCTGAAGAAACCTTCGAAGAACCCCGCTGCCTGGGCGACCGGCGTCCCCGGCGACAGCCTGCGTCCGAGCAGCCCGGCGGCGTCCTCTGCCGACAGTTGGCCGGCTTCATAGAGCAGATGCGCGGCGCAGCCGGCGAGCAGCGCCGTC
Organism: Mesorhizobium sp. M0802; assembly: GCF_040320115.1. Taxonomy (NCBI): domain Bacteria; kingdom Pseudomonadati; phylum Pseudomonadota; class Alphaproteobacteria; order Hyphomicrobiales; family Phyllobacteriaceae; genus Mesorhizobium; species Mesorhizobium sp. M0802. Next base: position 11,287 of record NZ_JAMYOY010000006.1, on the reverse strand, counting down.
GAGCCCGGACCTTCCAGCACGCCGGTCAGGCCGTTGCGCCATGCATCGAGCACGCCTTCGCCGGGCTCGACCAGCCGGATCGCCGTGTCGGCCTTGCGCACAGCACCGACCAGCGTGGTGGCGGCCTGCTCGTCCAGGTCGCGCACCGCATAGGGCAGCGCGATCGCGCCTTCGACGATCAACCGTTCCAACAAACCGGACAGCCGGTTGGTTTCGGTCTTGCGCGCCTCGCCGTAACGGATGATGTCGGCAAGCGGCGGCACCGAGGCCAGCATCTCCAGGCATTCGCTGCTGTGCGCTGCGCGCGCCTCCAACGCTACAAGGCCGGCGCTCGCGGCCTCCGACAGATCCGCCGTAATGGCGCTCTGGACAAGGGCGGCAAGCGTGTCGAGGCTCGCGGCCGCACCGAGCATCTGGATCAGGCGGCCATTGGCGGCCTTTTCGATAGTCGGGCCGTAGATCAGGTTCTCGACCAGGCGCACGGCATATTCCGGCTCCCAGGCCAGCGTCCATTTTTCGCGAAAGGTGCCGCGGCTGCGGCCGGCGTCGGCCAGCCTGCCCCATTGCACGCCAAGCACGTTCAGCCGGTGCAGCAATGTCGAACGAAACAGTCCGCTTTCGCTGCGCAGATCGACCGACAGCTCGCGTTCCAGCGCCTCCGGCTTCAGCCGCGCCGCCTTCTGGTTGCGCTGCAGGTCCTCGATCAGCGGCGCCAGCGGCGTGTCGGGCGGAATCTCGCCGACATCCGCGCCCAAAAGCAGCTCGGCCTCGACCAGCGCCCACAGCACCGCTTCGCCGTTGAACAGCGCCGCGATCGCGGCATCGCGCAATTCCTCGAAGCCGGGCTTCGGCCGCTCGCGAATGGCAGCCAGTGTGCGCGCAAGCCGCTCGGCCTCGATCAGCGACGCGGTCGACACCAGATGGCCCTTCGCCCGCAGCACCGCCGCGATCGTCGCCAGCCACAGCGTCGCGGCGTCGCGCCGCCCTCGTGTGCGCCACAGATGCTTGCACCAGCCGGGCGCGACGACGCCAGCGCCATAACCATAGCCCAGCGCAAGACGCGGCCCGGTCCATGGCGCCCATGTCATGATGCTTTTGCGCCGGGCAATTCCCTTGATCAGCGCCTGGTCTTTCTTCTGCGTGTGCGCGGCCTGCAGGGCCGGCACATGCCATGCGCCGCAGACGACGGCGATCGGTCCGGCGAATTCCTTGCGCGCGGCAGCGATTTCCAATCGCATATGCGCTTCACGCTTGGCCTCGAACGGCGCGATCGCACCTTCGCCGTCGCGCAGCGTCGTCATCGCATCGGTGATGGCAGCGAAGATTGGACCCGGCTGCGGATTCTGCTCGATAATGTCGGCCCACCAGCTTTCGCCATCTTCATAGCCGGCGGCCGCAGCCAGCGTGCCGATCGGGTCGCGATGCGATGCGGGCTCGCCATCCTCACCGGTTTCGTCCTTGGGTTCGGGCATGTCGGCGTCAGCCGTTTTGTCGGTGTCGTCGGTTGCCGGTGCCGCGAACCGTGCCGATGACGGCAGGTCGATGAACCGCAATGCCGCCTTGTTCTCCACCGCCCACACCGCCGCCTGGTATTCCGGCGAGAACTCGGCGAACGGCCAGAAACTTGTCGCGGCCGGATCGTCCTCGGGGTAGCAGAGCAGCGCCACCGGCGGCTGCATCTGCGGGCGCGCCAGCAATGGCAGCAGGGCGGACGCGTCGCTCGGCCCTTCGATCAGCACCGCGACCGGCTGCAAGTCCCGCAGCGCCTGCACCAGGCTGTCGGCGGAGCCCGGCCCGTGATGGCGGATGCCGAAATAGGCGACGTCGCTCATGACCTCAGATCGCTGCGTTCAGCGCCGCGTAATAGCCGGCATAGTCCGGCCGCTTCTTGAGCACCGTTTCGAGATATTCCTCCAGCACCACCTTGTCCTGCACCGGGTCCTTGACGATGGCGCCGACAAGGCTGGCGGCGAGGCCTTCGGCGCCGAGCTTGCCGCTGTCGAACCACGCCGCCTGGCTGAGGCCGCCGACCATGGTGGCGATCGCCTCGGCGGTCGAGAGCGAACCCGAAGGCGTCTTCAGCGTCACCTTGCCGTCGGCGGTCGCGCCCGAGCGCAGCTCGCGGAAAATGGTCAACACGCGAGCGATCTCCTCGCCGACATTTTTCGGCACCGGCAGGTCGAGCCCGCCGGCCATCTCGTCGACCCGCTTGGAGACGATCGCCACCTCTTCCGCCATGTCCTCGGGCAGCGGCAGCACCACCACATTGAAGCGGCGTTTCAGCGCCGAGGACAGCTCGTTGACGCCCTTGTCGCGGTTGTTTGCGGTGGCGATGATGTTGAAGCCGCGCTGGGCATAGAGCGAGGTGTTGAGTTCCGGGATCGGCATCATCTTTTCCGACAGCACGGTGATCAGCGTATCCTGTACATCGGAGCCCATGCGCGTCAACTCTTCCAGGCGGCATAGCTTGCCGCTCTCCATGGCGCGGTAGAGCGGCGTCGGCACCAGCGCCTCCTGGCTCGGCCCTTTGGCCAAAAGCTGCGCATAGTTCCAGCCGTAGCGGATCTGGTTCTCGTCGGTGCCGGCCGTGCACTGCACGATCAGCGTCGAGTTGCCCATGATGGCGGCGGCGAGATGTTCCGACACCCAGGACTTGGCGGTGCCGGGAACGCCGAGCAACAGCAGCGCGCGGTCGGTAGCGAGTGTCGCCACCGCGGTTTCCATCAGCCGGCGGCGGCCAACATATTTCGGCGATATCACGGTGCCGTCGCTTGCCTTGCCGCCGAGCAGATAGGTCAGCACGGCCTTCGGCGACAGGCTCCATCCGGCCGGCTTCTGGCGTTCGTCATTGCGCGCCAGCGCCTGCAGTTCAGCGGCATAGACCTGCTCGACAGGGAGGCGGATGGCTGCGTTCATGGTGCTGTTCTCCGGATTGTCATGGGTTGGTTCCCGTCAGGGCCGCGTTGAGGCGCAGGAAAGCGAGCGAGGCTGCCGCCGGCGGCATGCCGGCCGCAACGACATGCTCGATCAATTTTTCCGCTGTCGCCGCAGTGGCCAGAAAGCCCAAAGTTTCCAACAGGTCGTCGACGGTTCGCTTCATCGCGTCATCATTGCCGGCGACAGCCGAACGCAACACCGCCAAGCTCTGGCCGTTCGTCAGGTCGGGCCAATCCAGCCAGTTGGCTTCGAAGCCCTCGGCAAGGGTGAGCGTGCTAACATACTGCGGCGTATCTTTCAGGATCAATCTGACCAGGACACGCTTCCTGCGGCTATCCAGGCGCGGTGTCAGGTGCAGCACGAACAGTGCCGGCTTGCCACCCTCGGCGATCAGCGTGTCGGCCATCTGCGTTACTGCAGCGTCGCTGCCCGACGCGGCGACCATTCGTGAGATCTGGATGTCGGCATTGTTGTCGGCACCGAACTGCCAGGCTGCAATGAAATCGGGTTCGCTGACCCCAAATCGGGAAGCAAGGTCGACCAGATTGCAGGTCTCGAACAGTTCGGCGCGGCGCTTTTCCTGCGCCGGGGATTTGAGTTTTGCCGGGGTGTAGGTGGTGCGGCGGCGGATAAAGCCGGATTTGCCTTCTGCGATGAAGGTGGCAAGTTCGGCAACGGGATCGTCGGCACCGCCACCAACACGACCGTGCTCGCCCAACCTCGCCAGCAGCCGGCTCGCCAGTTCCTGCACCTTGCCGGAGCGGTCAGTGGCCAGGCTTTTCAGGAACGGCGCGTCCTCAGGCGTCAGGCCGAAATGCATGAGTTCGATCAGTGCCAGCCGGACTTCCGCCGGCTCGCCGGGCGCCTTCGCTTCCATCAGGCTGCGGGCCGTGGCCGGATCGCGACGGCGCATCTCGGTCAACGCGATACGGCGCGCGGCGGGGTAAAAGTCATCCCAGTTCTGCACCGTCAGTTGCTCCTGCGGCGCAATCTTCAGCCCCTCGACGCTGGCCTGCCAGTCGATCCACGGCGCATAGATGTCAGGGCTGTTCTGGTCTGATGCCGACGGCATCCAGTCCATCGGATGCAGCACGTAGCCACGGCCGGCGACGAGCGTCGCCACGCGCGCCTTGCGCCGCGCATCGGCGGTGTTCTTCAAGGCAGCCCGCAACAGCGGCCGCAACCGCTCCGGCAGCAGCGGCAGGCCAAGCCTCGGCAGCGGCGGGCGCCGCTTCAGCGACTTCGGCGCGGCTGGCCTTAAGCCCACATCGAGCGCCTGCGCGGCGATGGCCAGCAACAGCCGCTCCCGTTCGTCCGGGCTTGCGCCGCCGGCGATTTCCTTCCACGCGGCTGGCGCCAGATCGAACGCAGTTCCGCCGGTGATCCAGCAGTCGCGCATCGTCGCCAGGCCGGTTTGCTCGAGCTCGTTCATGACAGATCGAGCCTCCCGAAGCCGCTTTGCGCGGCGAGCAGATCGAGCCGCGCGCCGTTCCACAGGGCTGCCGTTGCCGAAAGGTCGAGACCGAGCACGGTTTGATCGACGGTTCCGGCGACAGGCAGGGCGATCCCTTGCGGGTCGTGCGCCGCTTGCCACCAGGCGGTGCCGCGCTCATCGAGCAGGATCGCGCCGGCAGGCAGCATCAGCGGGCTATCGGTCGACCAGGGTGCTGCGTCCTGGTGCGCCGCATGCGCCGCCAGCGGATCCTTGACAATGCCGAGGCCGAAATCCGGCCAGGCGCCCGACACGACATCGCCCTTGCGCTCCGCTACCAGCGCCCGCAGCCGTTGGCGTGACGGATAGAACACCAGCCTTGCATCGAACCGGTCGCCAGGTGTGAACGCGGCAGAGCGGCGGCCGGCCGAGGCCGGAAAGAAATCGAGTAGCAGCGCAAATTGCGGCGTCGGGCTTTTCAGGTCGAGCAGCCAGGTAGAATGGCTGACAAGGCCGTCGCGGCGGGTCTCGATCTTCTCGCCGATGACTTCCCACTGGCTGTCGACCTGTCTTGCATCGGGATTGGCCAGCACCTGGTCGCGGGTTTCGGATGCCGACACCAGCCGCTTCAATTCGGGATCGTCTGGCGCCGAGCGCCAGGCCTTGGCCAGCAAAACCAGCTTGCCGAGTTCGCGGATCGCCGCGTCCGGCCGTTCCTCGCTGCGCAGCGCCATTAGCCGGGCCGGGATTTCGTCGATGCGTCCCGCAAGCGCCGTTGCTTTCATGTCGACCAGCCTGGCGGCAATGCGGCGGCAGCGCTCGCTGCTGGCGTCGGCAAAGGCGGAAAGGCCGAGCCGCAGCTGGTCGGCAATCCACTGGTCGAGTTCGTCCAGCGCGCCTGCCACCGCGGTGCGCGTATCTTCCGCCCGCTTGCGCTGCGCCGTCTCGCGGCGCTCCGTCGCGGCGGCGTCATCGACGGTGCTTTCCTCTGCCTGCGAGGCCTCGCCAATGCTCTTGCCAGACGCGCCCCTGCCAGACTTTGCGTCGACCGGCGGGGGCGCACTCTTCCTGCGCCGGCCAAGCCAGTCATTGACCCATTCCGGCGTTGTTTCGGCTGATGTGAAGCTGGCCGGCGCCGTGGCGGCGATCCACATCAGCGCCAGCGTGTGCTTGCAGGGAAATTTTCGCGACGGGCAGGTGCATTTGTAGCCGTGGTCGCCGGTGTCGACGACGGTGCGATAGGGGTTGGATCCCGAGCCCTGGCATTCGCCCCAGATCAGCGCCTGCTGCTCGTTCTTCTCCAGCCGCGGCCAGTTCGAGCGCTTGGTGAGCTTCGAGGCGGCGCTTAGCGACGCCTGATCGGGGGCCAGCGCCTCGATGGTTTTCAGTTCGAATTCCAAGCCGCGCCTCTCGTCACCCCAAATCAATGCCTGGCATCAATATAGGGTGCCGTTTGTGAAGGATTGTTGTGGCCCCGGCAAGACGAAGATAGCGCAGATCAGTACAACGGCGTGGCCATATGCCGGGGCGTCGGCCATTGCGCGGTGATCTCGGGCTGCACCGGGCGCTCGAGATAGGTCGACAGCACGACATAGCTTCGCGTCGAGGTGACGCCGGGCGTTTCGTAGAGACGCGCCAGCAGGCCTTCGAGCGCCCTGGTGTCCTCGGTGCGGACCTTGAGCAGCAGGCAGGTGTCGCCGGCCACCGAATGGATTTCCTCGACCTCAGGATATTGCGAAACGGCCATCAGCTCCGGCGTCTTGCCCCAGCCCTTGGTATCGATATGCACGAAGGTGAGCAGCGGCTTTTTCACCGCCTTCGGGTCGATGATCACAGCCGTGCCGCGGATGGCGCCGCTGCGCCGCAGGCGCTTGACCCGCTCATGCGCCGCCGGCGGCGACAGGCAGACGCGTTCGCCAAGTTCGGCGTAGCTGATCGTCGCATCCTCGACCAGCACGCCTAATATTTTTCGGTCGATTGCGTCGAGCTCTCGGGGAGCTACCTTATTCTGCAGAACCCCATCTGTTTCTTCGTCCATATCGAAATTCCTTGTTGTCGCGGAATTCAGTTCGGCCATTATGACCCGATGACGAACGCGCATCAAGCTGCAACGCTCCATCAGCCGATCCCGGCGCTGGCCTATCTCCTGACCGGCTGCATCGCCGTCATCGGCTCGAACTCGCTGGTCCTGGGTCCAATTGCTCCGGCAGTCGCCGCATCCTTCGGCACCAGCGTGCCGGCGGTGATGGCCGCGTCGGCTGCCTTCGGTCTCGGCACTTCCGCCAGCGCTTTGTTCCTCGCCCGCTATATCGACGGCGTCGGCGCCCGCCGCATGCTGCAGGGCGCTCTGCTGTTGCTGACGGTCGGGCTTCTCGCCAGCGCGCTGGCGCCGACGGTGATCATGCTGGTCGCGGCCCAGGCCGTCGCCGGCATCGCCGCCGGCGTCGCCATGCCGGCCATCTATGCCAGTGCAGCGGCAATTGCGCCGCCCGGCCGCGAAAGCGGCACGATCGGCGTCGTGCTGACCGGCTGGACGGTCTCCATGGTGGCCGGCGTGTCGCTGTCGGCCGTGCTTGCCGATCTCGTGCACTGGCGCGCCGTCTTCGCCGCCGTCGCGGTGCTTTCCGCCATTGCGCTTGCTGCCTTGTCGATGACCTCGCTCAGCGACGTCAGGAAGAGCGGCCCGGCGCCGTCGCCGTTCGTTGCGCTGGCCATTCCGGGCATCGTGCCGCTGCTCATCGCCTGCACTGCCTTCATGACCGCTTTTTACGGCGTCTACGGCTATCTCGGCGATCATCTGCACCAGGATCTGGGCGAGCCCGTCAGCGCCAATGCGCTGGCCGCACTCGCCTACGGCGCCGGCTTCGGCGCCGCGGCCTTCCTCGACGGCGTCATCGACCGCATCGGCGCACGGCGCGTCATGCCTTTCGCCTATCTGCTGGTCGCCGTCGTCTATGTCGCGATCGCGCTCGCAAGCAGCAATTTCGTGCTGATCCTGGCTATGATCGCCATCTGGGGCCTTGCCAATCATTTCGGCCTGAACGTGCTGGTGATGCGCCTTACCGCGCTCGATCCGTCGCGCCGTGGCACCATCATGGGCCTGAACAGCTCGGTCACCTACCTCGCCGTCTTCATCGGCACCACCAGCTTCGGGCCGCTTTATTCATCGTTCGGCTTTGCCATCTGCGCCATCGTCGCCGCCGTGCTGATGCTGGTTGCGGCAGCAGCGGGGTCATGGCGATCGCCGCTGCCCATCAAGCCGTAAAGCTTGCGTTCTCATCCCGTCCTTCGCTAGAGCTTGGCTTGCCATGCGAGCCCCGCCCGGATGAAGACGACGCTTGAAACCACTGCCGACCCCTCGTCAGACGACCTCGCCTTCCTGGCCGAGCGGCTGACGGCGTTCAATGACGGCGATGTCGGCCCCTCCGGCCGCAAGCCGATCGCCGTCTTCGTTCGTGATGAGCACGGCGCTGTCGTCGCCGGCATTTCGGGATACACCGCCTGGGGCTGGCTCTATGTGCAGTGGCTGTGGGTCGACGAACGCCTGCGCGGCCGGCATATGGCCGGCGACATGCTGGGCGCTGCCGAGGAGGAAGCGGTCAAGCGCGGCTGCCAAAACGCCTGGATTGATACGTTCAATCCGACAGCGGCCAAAGTCTATGAGCGGCAAGGCTACCGGCGCTTCGGCGAACTGCCTGACTTTCCCGTCGGCCGCAGCCGCATCTTCCTGCAGAAGAAGCTCTAACCTGCCAGCCGCCCGCCTTGCATCGGCCGCGGCACGCCGGTGGTGCTGGGAAAGCTGATCGGCAGGCCGCGCAGCACGCGCACGGCAAGGAAGGCAAAGCATTCGGCCTCCACCGCATCGCCTTTCCAGCCCAGTGTCTCGGCCTGCACAACCTCGACGTTGGCGCGCCTCGCCAGCATCGCCATCATCGTCGGGTTGCGGCGGCCGCCGCCACTGACCGCCAGCCGCTTCGGCCGGCGCGGCAACAAATCGAGCGCCTTGCCGACGGCCGAGACGGTGAAGGCCGTCAGCGTCGCCGCCCCATCCTCTGCGCCGAGGCCGTCGGCCATGGCGGCGCCGAAGTCGAAACGGTCGAGCGATTTCGGATAGGGCTTGGTCAGATACGGATGCTGGAGCAATTTGGCCAGCCGCACTTCATCGACGGTGCCGGCCGCGCCCAGTGCGCCGTCGCGGTCCATCTCGCCGAGGCCGTTTGCCTTGATGAAATCGTTGAGCGGCGCGTTGGCCGGGCCAGTGTCGAAGGCGACGATGTTGTCCTTGCCGTCCCACCAAGTGACGTTGCCGACACCGCCGAGATTGAGCACAGCGGTGTCCCCGCTGGCGTCGGCTTCCCTCAAAAGCGCCGCGTGGTAGGCAGCCGCCAGTGGTGCGCCCTGGCCGCCGGCGCGCACATCGTCCGAGCGGAAATCATAGGCGACCTTGGCGCCCAAAATGGAATGCATCAGCGCGCCGTCGCCCAACTGGCGCGTATCGCCGCGCCGCCCGGGTTGCGGGGCACGATGCAGCACGGTTTGGCCGTGAAAACCGACCACGCCGATATCGCCCATGGTCAGGCCGTAGCTTTCGACAAGGTCCTTCACCGCCGCCGACTGCGCCCGCGTCAGCGCCTCCTCGGCTTCGGCAAAGATCGCCGGCTCCGGCCCGTCGAAATTCCACACCCGGGCCTGACGCAGCGTCTCCTCCAGCAAGGCACGGATCGCTGCGGGGTAGGGGGCCAGCGTATAGGTGCCGAAATCGGCGATCCGCTCGCCATCGGTCTTGATCAGCGCCACGTCGATATTGCCGTCAAGCACGGTGCCGGTCATCAGGCCGACGGCCCAGATTGGTTCCACGGTCGACTCCCTTGCGACACCGTTTGCGATTCCAACGCAATCACCTGTCGGACGGATTGTCTCGCCAGGCAAGACCCTGGCCGCGGTCGATTGCTCCGAACCTGCCGGCAGGGTTTTTCACCGAACAGCGAAAATCGAGCAACGTCGTTCTTGCGTCTCGCCGCTCAAGACGCCAGCTATGAGACGAACACGTCATCGCCAAGGAGAAACGACATGGCATCCGAAGTCGCAGTGATCGCCGGCGCGGGTGCGGGCCTGAGCGCCTCTTTGGCACGCCTTCTCACCACGGAAGGCTATCGTGTGGTGCTGGCCGCCCGCAACACGGCCAAACTCGCGGCGCTGGTCGGGGAAACCGGCGCGCTGGCCGTCGAAACCGACGTCGCCGATCCGGCCTCCGTCGCCGGCCTGTTTGACGCCGCCGACAAGCAAGGCCCGCTGGCCCTTGCCGTCTTCAATGCCAGCGGCCGCACGCGCGGCCCGATCGCCGAGGTCGATCCCGATGCGGTCAAACAAGCCTTGCTTGTCGGCGCCTATGGCGGCTTCCTGGTCGGCCAGCAAGCGGCGCGGCGGCTGCTTGCGCGCGGCTCCGGTTCGATTCTTTTCACCGGCGCCTCCGCCAGCATCAAGGGCTTTCCCAACTCCGCCGGCTTTGCCATGCCGAAATTCGGCCTGCGCGGTCTGGCTCAGTCGATGGCGCGCGAACTCTTCCCGAAGAACATCCATGTCGCCCATTTCATTATCGACGGCCAGATCGAGCCGGTCGGGACGAAGCCCGAGCGACCGGACAGCCAGCTGTCGCCCGATGCGATCGCGCAGACCTATCTCGCGACCCATCGCCAGCATCGCAGCGCCTGGAGCTTCGAGGTCGAGCTGCGGCCCTTTGTCGAGACATTCTGACCGGTCCGGCGTGACCGTTCTCGCAATTGCGAAATCTTTGAGAGAATATTCCCGGCTTCGTGTTTGAGAAGAAATGCGGTTCTTTGATCCGGCAAGCAGCATTGCCGATGATGTCGTCAAGGCTTGGTATTCCACCTCGCCGCAATGACTTCAGGATTACGAGGGATCGACAATGTCCGAACGCGGAAACGCTTCCAGCTCTCTTCTTTTTTCAGCCATCAGCCGGCGAGCTGCCCTTGCGGCACTTTTTGCCTCGGCCGTCACGCTTGCCGGTCTGGCTCAGCCGACGCCGTCCTTCGCCGAGGACAAGAAGTCTATCAAGGTCGGCATCATCAGCGGCGAGGATGAGGATGTCTGGCGCGTCGTCGTCGCCCAGGCCGCCGAAAAAGGCCTGACCGTCGAGACCGTGGTGTTCAACGACTACACCCAGCCCAACGAGGCGCTCGAGCGCGGCGAGATCGACGCCAACGCCTTCCAGCACCAGCCCTATCTCGACAACCAGATCAAGACCCAAGGGTACCACATCGTGCGCGTCGGCTACACCGGCGTCTGGCCGATCGGCCTCTACTCCAAGAAATACACCAAGGTTGCCGACCTGCCCGAAGGCGCCGTCATCGGCTTGCCCAACGACCCCTCGAATGAGGGCCGCGCGTTGCGCGTTCTGCAGAACGAAGGCGTGATCAAGCTGAAGGACGGCACCGGCATCCTGGCGACCACCGCCGACATTGCCGAGAACCCGAAGAAGGTCGTCATCAAGGAACTCGATGCCGGCATTGTCGGGCGCTCGGTCGAGGATCTCGATGCGGCCGTCGTCAACACCGACTGGGCGCTGAAGAGCGGTCTCGGCCCGGATAACCGCATCGCCCAGGAGCCGGTGGCTGACAACCCCTACCGCAACTTCATCGCCGTCAAATCCGGCAACGAGAACGAGGGCTGGGTAAAGACGCTGGTCGCGTCCTACCAGAACGAGAAGGTCAAGGCCGAGTTCGACAAGGTCTACAAGGGCACCGGGATCAGCGCCTATTGATCGGCGCCTGGTTGTCAGGAGCAGGGGGGGCCCGGGGGTGGGGGGGAGCCCCGCCCAGTTGGGCTAGGGGGCAAGAAAAAGATAGGAAAACAACCACAAACGCCACAAAGAAAGAGCGGCGAAGTAATAAAAAAAAA